>JAGPFW010000005.1 GCA_018056275.1 Patescibacteria group bacterium | reverse complement strand
ATCCCCAGGTAGGTGAGATTACTCGTGAAGATGTTTTGCGTGTGACTGAAGCAGCTCAAGCGGTTACTCTTCCTTCTTCTAGACAAATAATTCATGTAATTCCCAGGGATTTTATTGTTGATTCTCAAGAGGGTATTAAGGATCCCGTTGGAATGGCCGGAATAAGGTTGGAGGTAGAAACCAATATTATGCATGGCTCCTCCACTGCCATGAAAAACTTAACAAAATGTATAGATCAAGTAGGAGTGGATGTGCAAGAGCTTGTTTACACTGGTTTAGCTGCCTCTGAATCAATTTTGACTGATACGGAGAAGGAATTGGGAACAATTTTGATTGATATTGGAGGAGGTACCACCTCTCTAATTGCTTTTATGGAAGGTAGCCCCGTTTTTTCCTCAGTTTTGGGAATTGGTGCAAAACATATAACCAATGATTTGGCTATTGGACTTAGAATTCGCTTGGATGAGGCTGAAAAGATTAAATTAAAATTGGGTGCATTGCCTAGTAGCAATATTAAAGGAACTCAAACTCATACAATAAAGGAAGAGATGTTGGATGTTTCGGAGTTTGGATTGGAAATGGAAGAAATTCCTATTAAATTTGTAAATGAAATCATAAATGCGCGGGTTAAGGAGATTTTGAATATGGTAGCTGTAGAGTTGAGTAAGGCTGGTCTTCTTGGGAAACTCCCAGCGGGTGCAGTATTAACGGGAGGTGGCGCATTGACCATGGGAATTGTGGATGTCACAAAAAGTGTGTTAAAGACTCCAACAAGAATTGGAAACCCCTGCGGTGTTACCGGTTTAATAGATGAAATTCAGGGACCTGCGTTTGCTGCCACGGTTGGTTCTATAATTTATGGCGTCAATATGATTAGAAGTACCTCTCTATTGTATTCTGATAAAGGTCACGGTAATATAAACAAAGGACTTTCTGGTCTCTTTGAAAAAATTAAATCATTTCTGCCCTAACTAAAAAAGTTATAATATTTTTACTATGCAGATAAAACCTGAAGTAGAACGGTTTGCAAAAATTAGAGTTGTGGGAGTAGGTGGCGCGGGTGGAAATGTATTAAACACTATGATTGAATCGCAGCAGATTGATGGTGTTGAGTTTATTGCTGTAAATACTGATGCTCAAGCTCTTTCTATAAATAAGGCATTTGTTAAGATCCCAATTGGCCAAAATGTTACAAATGGGCTTGGTGCTGGATCAAACCCCGAAGTGGGTGAACAAGCGGCTGAAGAGTCTAAAGAGGTGCTTAAACAGAATTTAGACGGTTCCGATATGGTTTTTATTACAGCGGGAATGGGTGGCGGTACTGGAACAGGTGCTGCTCCGGTTGTTGCCCGCATAGCTAGAGAGAGTGGCGCTCTAACCATAGGTGTTGTGACCAAACCTTTTAGCTTTGAAGGAAAACAACGGAATGTCAACGCCGAAAAGGGTATTGAGGCATTAAAAAGAGAAGTGGACGCCTTGATTACAATTCCGAACCAAAAACTTTTGGAAATAGCAGAAGAAACCACAACCGTTATGGAAGCATTTAGAGTTTCGGATAGTATTTTAAATCAAGGTGTACAGGGTATCTCCGACTTAATAGTAAAGCCTGGCTTAATTAATGTTGATTTTGCTGATGTTAGAACCATTATGAAGGACGCTGGTTCTGCCCTAATGGGTATTGGTATAGGTACGGGAGAGGATAGAGCTGTTACAGCGGCAAGAGGAGCTATTTCATCTCCTTTGTTGGAGGTATCTATTGATGGTGCTATGGGGATATTATTTAACATAGCAGGTGGTCCAGATCTCACTCTAAAGGAAATTGATCGTGCTGCCAAAATAATTAGTGAAAATGCTCATGCGGATGCAAATATCATTTACGGAACCACAATTGATCCAGAACTAACGGATCAAATTAAAATCACTGTTATTGCCACTGGGTTTGATTCTGGCATGACATTTGGAGATTCTTTTGTAGGGCCTACAAGATTTTCCCACTCGGAAAGGAACTCTATTGAACCTAAGAATAATAAGCCGGACTCTACTCAAGAAAAAGAAGATGATAAGGAAGAAGACGATTGGGTTGATAGCCTTAAAAAGGATAAAGATAGCCAATTTGATATCCCCGCTTTTTTGCGTGGACGATGATTTGGATATGATATACTAAAATTTGTATGAAGGATCTGCTCATTTCACTTAACTCAAACACTCTTAGAGTGAGTTTGTGTAGTCCTCAAGGTTGCGCAGGATTTTTTCAGGAGTTACCGGATTCAGTTGTTAATGACTCCCAAATTCTTAATGTAGAAGCCTTTACCCAACAGCTTATTGACCTTTCGTCTTCGTTATTACCCATAAAGCATAAGCCCGACTCCTTAAGCTTTATTGTGGATTCTCAGGATATTATTCTGGCTTTTTTAACTGTTACTAAAAATGAAGATTCTTCCTTGGAAGAACAATTAACAGCAGAAGCAATAGTTAAGTCTCCCGTTCCTTTAGAAGATTTATACTTTAGTTACACAAAAATTGCCCCCTTTGTGTATCAGTTTGTGGGTATAAAAAAGGATTACTTAGATTCTTTACTTGAGGTTTCAAATTTATGGGGGGTTCCAATAAAAGCTGTAGTTCCATGGGCATTATTGCTTCCCAAGGCTTTGGAACAAACCTCTTCCGCTATTTTTGTTGGTTTTTTTAATAATAAGCATACGGTTGTATTATCCGAATTACATGGTGTTTACTTTGCTGCGTCTTATGAAAAAGAAAAAACCGAAGAGGAGATGCTTGATCTTGTAGAAAAACTTTCTCTATATAATCGCACTACCCCCATAAAGGATATCTATACAGTTAATGCTGCCTTTACAATAGGTGAGTCCTATAAGGTACATCCACTTCTTGAAGAGGAAAGCTTTTTTGGAGAAGAAGGATATGAACTCCATGATCTTGTCCTAAAAGCAACTAAAAAGATGCCTGAATTGCTTTCGTCGCATGTAAATGTGTTGAATCTTTTACCCTTACCTGAGGCTGTTTCTCGAACCAAGATATTGGTTCCTATCGTAGGAGCTCTTGTTTTAGTTGCTTTTGGTGGGTTTTTCCTTCTTAGGGGAGATGTTTCTAACTCGGCTAGGCTTGTTCCCTCTGGTTCACTATCTTCTTCCCCAGATGTATTAAGCGAAGTGTCGCAAGCACAAGATTCTTCGGTTGAGGAAGCGCAAGTAAAAGAAGATTCTGAAGAGAATTTAACCACGGGAGGTACAAAAGGGGAGGCACCAACAATAGCAGACCTTATTATTAGAGTGGAAAACGCTACGGAAGTAAATGGGGCTGCAAGTAGGACTCAAAAGTTGCTGGAAGAAAAAGGTTACAAAGTAGAAAGCATTGGTACAGCACCAAATCAGTTGGAATTAACTCAAGTTTTGATAACTGCCAAGATGATGCCTTTAAAAGATGAACTAAAATTAGCTTTGGGCGAGAAAATACCTGTTGAGATAGTGGATGAGTTGGATGAACTCCCTTCCAATGAGGAGTATTCACATAATGTCTTGATCAGACTGGGTAAAAATTCCTCTATTTAACGATGTCAGTTACAGAGAGCTTTGTTTGTAAGAAGTGTGGAAGTGTAGTTTTCTTAAAAGCTCCCGGAACAAGGAATCGTAATCATTGCCCTTATTGCTTGTATTCTTTGCATGTAGACCAAGAAAAAGGGGACCGCGCTTCTCAATGTCGTGGCTTAATGGCTCCTATAGGAAAATTCTATAAAAGTGATGGAGAGGAAATGCTAGTACATAAATGTCGAAAATGTGGATTTGTGCGGTGGAATAGGGTAGCGGGAGATGATTTGGTTGAGGCAGTGGATGGGTTGAAGTTACTTGATAACCCAAATTGTCTTGTGTAATATGTTATTATTGTAAAATCTAGTGTATATGTATACAAATACTGTCCATAAAAGTAGGTCTGGTTTTACTCTTATAGAACTCCTTATTGTTATAGTCCTTATAGGTATACTTTCTGGTGTCCTTCTTGCTGTTATACAGCCAGGTGCCCAGCGTTCTCGAGCTAATGAGGCTGTGGCCAAGTCTAATTTAGATAAAATCAGAATGGCTATGTTGTCGTGCATAAGCTCGAGAAGTGACCCTTTAAATTCTTGTATTACTTTTGAGGGTATTGGTGCTAATGATCCGAGCGGGAACCCTTTACCAGAGACCACTTATTATGTGAGTAAAAGCAATCAAGCTTCTTTTCCCAATAGTATCTATGCACAAGTTTGCTTAACTGGGGGAACTTCATATGATTACTGCACGGGGTGTGCTATGCGTTACATATTTGATGTGAACTCCGCTAATTTTCATACTAATAGTGGTAAAGTTTCTAAGAATTGTTCGATCGATTTTTAACCGGATTTATGCGTATAGGTATCTTTTCAATTTTCCTGTAACTGCTCCGATACAGAATTTTTAATTGTTGCATCCAACAGCTATTTATTGTAATATTCCTCTGTTATGAAGTATGCAGTCATAGATCTTGGAGGAAAACAATTTATGGTGGAAGAAGGCACAAAATTCCATATGGAGTTTAAAGATGCCTTAGAGCCTAGAGTATTATTTTACAGGGATGGTGAATCCATTTTTGTAGGTCAACCCGAAGTTTCAGGTGTGTCTGTAAAACTATCAAAGGAAAAAGATTATACCCAAAAGACAGACATATTAAGGTTTAAATCAAAATCCCGATATAGAAGAGCAAAGGGGCACAAACAACCCATGAGTGTCTTGGTTGTTGATAAGATAAGTTTAAAAGAGGAGGTAAAGTAATATATGGCCCATAAAAAATCTGGAGGTGCCGCTGCTCGTCAGGGCGGAAATGTGGCAGGAAAAAGACTTGGCATTAAGAGATCCCATGGTCAATTAGTGAATGCGGGTGAGATTTTGGTGCGTCAAAGGGGTAGATCCTTTGCCCCAGGTAAAAATGTGTCTTTGGGAAGAGATTTTACTTTATATTCTAAAATAATGGGATTTGTGAATTTTAGGAACCTTACCAATAAAAAGAAGATTGTGGATGTATTGGAAAATTCCGTTTTGCATTCTGAAGAATCTGAAAAATAACTTTACAGGGTATTCTAACAGACGTTCTTTTTAACCAACTCAGGTCATTCGTTTACTTTGTACTTTGGATCTCTATTTATAAGTCTTAAATTTTCAATAGGGTAGTAGACTAAAAATGCTCTTGATTCTAGTTGCTCTTTATCTACAAACCCCCAATCCCTTCCATCTAGGCTTCTTTCTCTGTTATCTCCCATAAATAAATATTTTCCTTCGGGGACTTTTATTGTTTCTCCTTCTCTAAAATATTCCCCTCCGTGTGTAAAAGCTTCCTCAATGTAGGGTTCTTTTAATATTTCCCCATTTATAAAAACTTTTCCATCTTTTATTAACACTTCTTCAGATGGGAGGGCTATAAGCCTTTTGATTAAAAGTTTTCCCGATACTGGTTGTTTAAAAATAAAAATTTCTCCCCTTTTTGGTTCAAAGAACTTTAGAGAAAGTTTTTCCCCTAAAATTTGCTCCTGATCCAGAAGGGTAGGATACATTGAGTCTCCTGTTATTATAAGAAGTTGCCCCAGAAATATGTTTAAGATAATAAAAACCAAGGAAACGAAAAGGATAACCTCAAGGGATTCAGTAATAAAAGAGGTTATAAGGTTGGGTTTTACATCTTGTCTCTTCTTTTTAAACATGTTGTAAGTCTATTCTTTTGCAATTGGATTAACAAGGTGATGGTGTTCCTGCCAGAATTTGGGTACTTGACATGATTTTCTTATCTATTTCTTACCAAATATTATTTGTCTTTTTTCTTTCCATTTGTTCTTTTTGGATGATATTGAGTTTTTAGCTAACAATTGGGTATGAACGGCAAAAAATTTTAATCCATGTGAACTACGGGTATGTTCAAAAACTTTGTTATAATCTGTACAGGCGCATTTACTAGGGCTCTTAGCTCAGCCGGTTAGAGCGCAGCATTCACATTGCTGAGGTCACAGGTTCGATCCCTGTAGAGCCCACCAATAAAAATTATGCCGTTATCTAAAAATTTAGAACATTTTATTGTCTCTTATTAATAAAACTCCTCTTTAATAACATTCCACAGCTCTGGCCTATCTTCATCGTAGCCTAATGCCCATATACCAATACCCGCCAAATCAAATTCCTTTACTATTTTGTATTTAACTCTAAGAGATTTTTCGTTTTCAAAAAAAACTTTTCGCTCACTGTTTGATTCTGGGTCTGTGTATTTGTAATAAGGCACTTGTCCAGGCTCGTCCCAGAGAGTTTCTATTCCATCGTTTTCAATGTTGGCCATTATTTGTGCATAGGTTTGTGTAATAGAATATACTGAGTCTTCTTTTGGCATATCTTCCTTATTATTATTAGGCTCTGTTTCCCAATTAAATCCGTAATAGGGCACGCCCATAATTAGTTTTTGTGGGGGAGCGTAAGCCAAAAAATCCTTAATCATTGTCCTAATATCGTATCCTGCGTGCAATCCCGCTCCTCCCATAGGAGAAACTGGCCCCGAAGATGCTTCAGGCTTAATATGAAAATCGTACGCCATTATAAAAATTTTATCTGCTACTTTGGCTATAGAAGGAATGTGTGTAATTCTTTGGTTTATTACGGAATCCGCCATAGCCGTAACCACGATTTCTCCTCCAGCAAAATCATTGCGCATCTTTTTCTTTAGGAAAGTCACAAACTCTGTAAATTTTAAGGCTATATTTTCTTCCACCAAGTAGTAATTTTCAAAATTCAAGTTTAAATCCTTAATCCCCATCTTAGACATTTCGTCGCTAATTTCTAAATAAAAAGTTTCCCAACAAGGTTCACACAGAAGAAACTCTTCGGATACGTTGTCTACATGGGATACGACTGAAATTGAGGTTCTTACACCGCTATTTTTGGCACGGATCATAAAATCTCTTAAAGCATAATCATTCTCCCAGACCCAATATCCAGAATGATTAATCTCTTCTCCTTCATCATTTGTTCTACTTTTAATTAGGTTCCCCTTTGAGTTTATTTCTAGTCCAAAATATGAAATATCGGTAAGCAAGTTAAGCTTAAAATTTTCCTTTTGAGAAACAGTCCAATAAGGCAGGTATCCGTAGATAGTATAAGATTTTTTATTGTTTGTGGCTCCTAAAGTGTTTATATCTATTACATTCCCAATTGGTGAGATGACTTCCTTATTGCTATTTTCACCTAAGAGGCTCTCAATCGCAGGGAAAGCACGAAGGCCTACCATGATAACCACAGCTACAACCGCAATAGCTATTATCTTTTTCATACAAGCATTATACCCTAATGATACAATTATATTGTGTTTGTAAAGTTTAATAACAGAAAACGCAAAAAGGGCATTAGAATAATCTTTGGGACTTCATTTGTCCTCTTGTTTATCATTTTGGTTGTTAGTATTCTTTTTTTTGTTGAGTATATTCCAACAAAAAAATCCCCTGAATTTTTGTTTCGTCGATATCAAGAAAATTCGGAAGTGCCCCTAAAAAAGTGTGAAGATGCACTTGTGGAATATTATACATATAAGAATGTTTCAGCTCAGGATTATAAGAATAATAAGTTTGGACTTTATATTTATGCAGAAAATCGTAAATTCATTCAGATGGCTTCCGAGATGGTAAATTCAAATGGCGGAGCTTGGGGGTATGTTCTGATCCCTTATAATGTAAAAGATTATGACACAAGAAAGTGGCGAGGCGTATTTTCGCTGTTATTAGAGGAAAAACTAATTCCTGTTATCCAATTATATGATGTTGATGCTGACAAGTACAAAAAACAAACTCAAAAAGCTGCAGAGTTTTTGGATTCCTTTTTGTGGCCTATTAAGCAACGATACATAAGTGTATATAACGAACCAAATGACGCAAAATTTTGGAAGGGTTATACGGACGCCTCTGAGTACGCAAAAATCTTGGATTACACAATAGATGTTTTTAAAGAGCAAAATAGCAATTTTTTTATGATGAATGGGGCTTTTAATATAAGTGCTCCCACAGGTGGTGGCTATGTTGATGCCTTGGATTTTATGCGCCAGATGAATGCTGCTGTGCCTGGAATTTTTACAAGATTAGACGGTTGGGCTTCTCACCCATACCCACAACCAAATTTTAGTGGGAGTCCACACACGGTTGGAAGAAACGGTATCAGGGCCTATGAAACGGAGCTTAGTTTCTTAAGGCGTGAAATGGGTGTAGAAAAGGATTTGCCCGTGTTTATAACCGAAACAGGTTGGGCTCACGCCGAAGGAGCTATTTACGACAGCTCTTTTTTATCCGCTGAGGCAGTTGCTTCTTATATAAGGGTTGCCTATGAAGATTATTGGTTAGGAGATGACAGAGTCCAAGCGGTTATGCCTTTTACTATTTGGTATCCTCCTCCCTTTGATCACTTTTCTTGGGTTAAAAAAGATTACACATCATATCCTCAATATGACGCAATTAAATCTATGCGAAAGATCTCTGGAACCCCAGAGGAACTAATAATTAAAACTTATTCTAAGGGTGAATGTGACTAATGTTTTTTGGTCGTAAAATTTTTAATGTTAAATATTTGGTAGGTAAATAAATTTATGAATAAGATATTTACTTTAACAACAAGAAAGATTGCCGGAAACACATTGTACCAATTGATTGGGAAAGTCTTTACCTTAGGGGTTACGGTTTTCATAACATACATGATCACCAATCATTATGGTAGGGAAGACTATGGCGGATTTAGTCTTATGCAAAATTTCCCAGGTCTCTTGTTTGTTATTACGGATTTTGGTTTAAATGCTATTTCTGTTAGGGAAGCCACAAAAAATGAGTCCAGATTGTATCACTATTTCATTAATGTCTTAGTTTTTAGGATTTTTCTTTCTTTGCTTTTTATTATTTTCCTGAGCGTACTCCTATATTTTTTTCCCTATTCTGCAACCCTTAAACTTGGTATACGGCTTAGCCTTTTCTTAATTCTTACCTTTAGCTTGTTTACATCTACAAATATAATATTTCAGACAAAACTTAGGTATGATTTGTCTTCCATTAGCCAGATTGTTGGCTACTTGTTTATTATTTTGTTGTCTGTGTTTCTGATTGATAGACATGCGTCAATTGTTTGGTTAAGTTTTTCTTATGTGATAGGCGGTTTTATTACTTTTTTGGTTGGATGGATTTTTATTCAAAGACTTGATATATCAAAGGAGTTCTTTCTAGACTTTAGGCTCATAAAGTCATTATTTAAGGAGTCTCTGCCCTTAGGAATAATGTTTGTATTTAGTCAAATGAGTTTTAAAGAAGACTCCATTTTACTTTCAATACTTAGGATTCCCTCTTGGCTGAACCTGAATTCATCAGAAGTGGTTGGAATTTATTCACTTCCTTATAAAATATTTGAAGTTTCTCTTGTAATTCCGACCTTTGTTATGAATTCGGTGTATCCTTTTTTGGTGGAACATTTTGAGGAAGGCGCTTCTCGTTTTATCTTAAGCTTTAAAAGAACCTTATTGTTTCTCTTTGTCAGCGGTGTTGTTGTGGGTGTTTTTGGAGTTATTTTTGCACCCTTGATTATAAAAATTTTTGGTGTGTCCGAATTTGCTTTTTCTGTACCTATTTTGAGGATATTAATGGGGGGTGTGTTTATCTTCTTTTTGACACAGCCCGTATCTTGGTTCTTAGTTATTTTAAGAAGTCAAAAATTTCTACCCCGAGTTTATCTTATTAGCGCAGTTTTAAATCTTGTCCTAAATTTAGTCTTTATTCCAATTTATTCCTTTTATGCTGCAGCTGTAATAACCTTGGTCACGGAACTTGTTATTTTTACAATGTTATGTTTTTATTCGTACAAAGCTTGGAATAGTAGAGAAAATAAAGATAATTCTGCCCTTCAGAAAGCGTATGTTTAACGTTCTAATTACATTATGGGTAGTTTCTCTTGCCCTAGGGCAGTTTGGAATAGTCTTAGGAAGTGAATTTGGAGGCCTCTATTTTTCGGATATTTTCGCAGGTCTTTTTGTATTATATGGATTTATCTATTTAGCCATTTCTCCCAATCGAAGAATTATACTGCCAAAGGTTTATATATTCTTTCTTCTTTTCTTTTTTTGGAATGTTATTTCTCTAATTTTTAATTCTCAATTTTTTTCTCTGGAGGAATTGGTGTTTTCATCGTTTTATTTTATTAGGTTGTGCTTGTACATTTTAGCTGGAATTCTTATTTTTAACGGTTTAAGGGAAGGAGTATTGAATAAAAATTTTATTTTCCTCACGATATTTTACGCTCTTGCTTTAGTTTTTTCGGGGTTTACTCAGCTTATCTTTTTCCCAAATTTTTCATTACTTGATCCATCATTGGGATGGGATCCTCATATAAATAGGCTTTTGGGGACTTTATTTGACCCTAATTTCATGGGAGCTACCTTAGTATTTTGCTTTAATATTATATTCTCTTGGATGCCTCCAAAAAAGTATTCAATCCCTTTTTTTCTTCTTTTAAGCGTGATCCTCTTAGCAATACTTCTGACATTTTCAAGAAGTGCTTGGCTTATGCTGGCAGTTAGCATATTTCTCTGGGGGGTTATAAAAGACCCAAAATTGTTGCTCATATCTTTATTAATTGGTTTCTTGGCCTATTTTGCAGTTCCGCGTGTTCAGACGAGAATCTCATCTATTACGGATCCTGCGGATTCTGCTCACTTTCGGTTTATCTCTTGGTTAAATACTTTAGATATTGCTCGGAATAATTTTATTTTAGGTACTGGTTATAATACATTTAGGTTTGTTCAGAAAGATACTGGGTATTTTGGCTTGGGATGGGGTGGAAAATCGGGCGGAGGATCCGATTCCTCCTTGTTGTTAATTATGGCAACAACAGGCATTCCTGGTTTATTCCTTTTTTGTCTTTTTTTGTTTTATCCTTTATTTTCAAGTTTTAGGGTGTTATCTAGTAGGATTTTAGGTATGTCGCTACCCGATGGAGAAGAGGTTTTTCATAATCACGTTTCTTATGCCCAAGTAATGTTAGTTTCCTTTCCTGCCCTTGTGGTAAATTCCTTTTTTATTAACTCATTTTTTTACCCTCAAATTATGTTTCTTTGGAATTTAGTTTTGGGGGGATTTATTTTTTCTTGTAATGAACCTTGATCTTTTCTTCGGCTGTGTTGCCTGCAAAATCTGTGGCTTTTATTATAATTTCTACTTCTCCCTCTTCCACTCCCAAAAAGAAGGAAAATGAATCATCTGGTTTTTGAATAACTATTCGGTCATTAATCAAAATATCTGCTTTCTCACTAATCTTCCCACTAATTTCAATTCTTTCATTCAGGTTCTCTATTTCATCACCATCTTTGGGAGTTTCTATTTCTATCTTTGGGGGTTTGTTGTCAAATTCAATTGTAATATTTGCTGACTTTGTATCCCCAATCTTTGCAAAAATAGTGTTAGTGGATTTATTCAGTTCTACGTCTGTAAATAAGAATTCCCCCGATGCGTCTGTAATTACGGTAGCCTTTTTAGGACCATTCACAAAGAGTTCCACTGTAGATTTTGGTGTAGCAAAACCGCGTAAATCCACTTTTGTCTTGTTTGTAGCTACTGGGGTTTCTACAAATATTGGAGGTGGCGTATTTGCTTTTGGTACTGAAATTGTGGCATTTCTATTTACAGAGATAAGTCCAAAGATGCTTCCAATCTTGGGTCCAAATCCAATTAGTATTGCAAGCGAACCAAAAAAGAGCACAAAAATAGCGATAATTCTATTCCTCAGGATAATTCTTAAATCTTTTTCCCTTTTACTTCTTCTCACAGAGTTCCTTTTTAAGGTATTCAGCCAATTCTTCTTTTAAATCTTCTTTTTGCATTGCAAATTTAAATGTTGCCTTTAAGTATCTTAATGGGTCTCCTGTCGTAAGCCACTCTCCCTTGATGGGTTGCGCAATTACTTTTTTTCCCTCTTGGGCTAATTCATTTATCATGTCAGTAACCCAAAGTTCATTGCCTTTTCCCGTTCTGGTGCTTTGTGCTTTTTTTATGATTTCGTATGAGAACACAAATCGCCCAAACTGTGCCATATTAGAAGGTGCATCATCTTTTTCTGGTTTTTCCACGATGCTTTCCATCTCATACTTATAGGAGGCATCTTTCTTGTACCTTACAACCCCATATCTATTCACTTCATCCCAAGGAATCTCTTGCGCCCCCTCAACAACAACCGCCTTTTCTTTTTGAAACACATCTATTAATTGCTTTGTGGCTGGTGGATACCCATTGCAGAGCGTTAAGTCATCGCCAAACATATATACAAACGACTCATCTTTATCAATTAAATCCTTGACACAAAGAAGAGGTGTCCCGTTGCCGTATGGAAGATCCTTCCTTTGTCTGACATAGATGAAATTCGCCATTGTAGCCACATTTCTAATCTGTTCTAGATAGTATGTTTTTCCTTCTTCTTCTAGCTTATGTTCTAGTTCTAGATTTGAATCAAAATAATCCTCCATTATATGTTGGCCGAAACGTGTTACTAAAATTACATCTTTTATTCCCGAAGACACCGCCTCCTCTACTAGGTACTGAATTATAGGCTTATCAATAATGGGGAGCATCTCTTTTGGTTGCGTCTTTGTAGCAGGAAGAAATCTAGTACCATAACCAGCTACAGCAATAACGGCTTTTGTAATTTTCGTAGGGTCTTTCATATAAACGATTGTACCATTTTTAAGTAAAGCTTGTCTTGGAGCCGATGGTCGGAATTGAACCGACGACCCATCCCTTACGAAGGGATTGCTCTACCAACTGAGCTACATCGGCATGGGAGCATTATATAATAATTTGTCCTCTAACAGGCACCGTTAACCTAAAAATGGGATTGTCTTTGGAATGCTTGGAGCGGGTGACGGGGATCGAACCCGCGACCTTCTCCTTGGGAAGGAGACACTCTACCAACTGAGCTACACCCGCTTATAACAGAAATCTCTCTAAAGTCATTATAGGGTCATTTCCTGTAAAACACAAAACCCCTGGCCAGGGGGTTTTATGTATTGGGTAACACGTAACACACACATAAAGGTGCATCATTCCTTTATGTTTTTACATATCTAAAAGTTCCTAAAGAGCAGGAATAGTTATTGTTTGTCCTGCATAGATTAGGGCTTGTTGTCCACTTGGCAAAAAACCAATCGATGAGCTGTTTGCCTCCAAGATATTTGTCCACATAGCCCCATTTCCATAAACTGCCTCTGCGATTTCCCAAAGAGTGTCTCCATACTTAACCTCGTATTCTCCTGCTTTTATGTCTCCTTTTTGGTATTGGTTGGCACTCCAATTTTTTTCCTCTACTGGGGTCTTATTATTTTCTTCTTCTGCCCCCTCTTTTTCTTCTTCTTTGTTATCAGCAACTTCATCTAGATTTTGGTCGTCATCTTGATCTGTTCTTGCAGATAGTGTCTCTTTAAGTTTTTCCAAGCTGATTGTTTCATTTTCTTCTCCTGTTGAACCCGACTTTCCTGACCCATTAAAATAGTTGTATGTCGCAAAAACCAATCCAAGAATAAAAAGTCCCCCAATTATGAATGCTAATGTGTCATTTTTTTTCTCTGTTGAGTTATTATTTTCAGTCATTAAAAATTACACCTCCATTCTTAAATTTTTCTTTGGGCAGTTTTATGAATCCTAAAACATATTTTACTTATTATATACTTTGGCGGGATCGACGGGGCTCGAACCCGCGACCTCTTCCGTGACAGGGAAGCGCTCTAACCAACTGAGCTACGACCCCCCGCAAAAGTGTTTTTATATTAGGGGATACTTGTGTTTTCGTCAATACTGTAAATGTTACAATGGTTGTATATGTCCTACAAAATACCCAATTCAGAACTTGTCCAGATACTTAAAGAAGCCATTGCAGCAATGGAAGTAAAAGACGCTGATCGCTTTAGACTAAGAGCCTACGAAAACGCTGTTAGCGCAATAGAAACCTCCACTTATTCGGTATATGATCTTTGGGAAAAGGGACGCCTACAAGAAATCCCAGGAGTTGGATCCAGCCTTTCACAACATATCAGCGATTTGTTTGAAAATGGAACAGTAAGAGAATTTGAAATCTTAAAAAAAGGTCTTCCCCAGGGGATGTTTTCTCTAATTGGTATTCAGGGTATAGGCGCCAAAAAAGCTTTTAAATTGGCTCAAGCATTTAATTTGCACAACAGAGACTCCGCCCCAACCGATGTTGCCAGGCTAGCAAAACAAGGTAAGATTCGTGACCTACCAGGATTTGGCGAAAAATCAGAACAACAGATCCTACAGGCAATAGAAGAACTAAAAATGACCAAGAATGAAAAACCTCGCTTACTTTGGTCGCAAGGTGATGAGGTAGTACAGAGGATATATAAGTACATGCAAAAAAATAAGGATGTTTTGGAAATAGAAGCATTAGGTTCATATAGAAGAAAAAAAGAAACCATAGGAGATCTTGATATAGCTGTTTCCACAAAAAAAGAAAGTGCCGTAATTACATATTTCTTAGGATTTCCTGAAATTAGCGAAATTCTAGTTCAGGGTGATAAAAAAGTAAGTGTTTTATTAGCAAATGATTTACAGGTGGATTTAAGAACTGTTTCACCCGCACAGTTTGGCTCAATGGTTCAATATTTTACAGGATCTAAATACCACAATATTGCTCTAAGGACATACGCTATAGATAAGGGTTTTTCCGTTTCAGAATATGGCATAAAAAAAGAAGAGACACTTCATGAATTTGCTACGGAGGAAGAATTTTACGATTTTTTAGATTTGCAGTACATTCCCCCCGAATTAAGGCAGGGAAAAGACGAAGTTGAACTTTCTGCCAAAAATCAAATCCCGGATTTGATCAGATTTTCCGATATAAAGGGAGATATTCATACACATACGAATTTTTCGGACGGTGAAAATACACTGGAAGAAATGGTTAAAAATGCAGTAGGAAGAGGTTACGAATATTACGGTGTGGCAGATCATGCCCCTAGTATTTCCAGTAGGGGATATAAGGAAGTGGAAAGTATTATACAAACATCCAAAGAAAAAGTAGCTCAACTTAATAAAAAATTCCCTAAAATAAGGGTTTTGCTTGGTTATGAGGTTAATATTTTAGCGGATGCCACATTGTCCCTCCCAGAAGAGTTACTAGAAAAATTAGATTTTGTTATTGCAGCCATTCATACAGCGCACAATCAATCCAGAGAGCAGTTGATGAAACGTTATATTTATGCATTAAATCATCCCTTGGTGAATATAATTGCCCATCCTTCGGAAAGGCTTTTAAATGAAAGACCCCAAATGGATCTTGATTGGATGTTATTTTTGGAAACTGCCCAGAAAACTGGAAAAATTATAGAAATAAATTCACAGCCTCAAAGGCTAGATTTGCCTTATGATATGGTGCGAGAAGCAAAGAATATGGGTGTAAAGTTAATTATAAACTCTGACGCTCATAGCATAGACTCACTTGATTACATCAAATATGGAGTAAATGTAGCCTGCAGAGGTTGGTGTACCCGTAAGGATGTGATTAATACTTTACCAATTGAGGATTTTCTGGTAGTTTTAAAATAAGTATTTGTTAGTAAAGGAGGTTTTATGCAATTATTACCTATTATCCTAGTTTTGCTCTTGTTAGTTGGTTTTTATTTTGTCGGTGTATATAATAAACTTGCAAAGTTGGTTGTTAGAATAGATGAGGCTTGGAGCCAAATCGATGTACAGCTTAAGCGAAGGGTTGATTTAATTCCAAATCTTGTAGAAACCGTAAAAGGTTATGCATCTCATGAAAAAGAGGTTTTTGAAAAAGTAACTGAGGCTAGATCAGCCTTGATGAGTGCAAATACCGTAGATGAAAAGGGTGCGGCTGATCAAATGCTTACTGGTGCATTAAAATCCTTGTTTGCCGTTGCAGAAGCCTATCCGGAATTAAAGGCCCAAGATGGATTTATTAATCTGCAAAAAGAGTTGTCTGATACTGAAGATAAGGTTGCTTATTCAAGACAGTTTTATAACTCAGTAGTGAGGGATTTTAACTCTATGTTGGCGGTTTTTCCCACTAATTTGGTAGGTCAAATGTTTGGCTATACGAAAAAGTCTTTCTTTGAAGCTACCGAAGAGGAAAGAAAAGGCATAAAAGTGGATTTTGGATCTCAAAATAAATAAGCTTTGCTCTAATTGTTTGAGGTACTTTTATGGCTAGTATTTATACCCAAATAGAAAATAATAAAAGGGAAACTTGTCTTATTGTTGCTTTGTTTATTGCTGTTGTTGCGTTTATAGGTTACTTTTTGGATGTGATTTACGGAGATGGGGGATTGTTTTTTACTGGTTGGGCTTTTTTAATCGCTGGCTTCTCTAGCTTTTTTAGCTATTATAATTCTGACAAGATCGTTTTGGCATTGTCTGGGGCAAAAGAAGTTGATGAAGTTTCCGGTAGGGATCTCCATAATTTGGTTGAAAATATGGCTATTGCCTCTGGTTTGCCTAAGCCAAGAGTGTATTACATAGAAGATACTGCAATGAACGCTTTTGCCACGGGAAGAGATCCTCAACACGGTGTTATATGTTTTACTACAGGAATATTGCAAAGGTTAGAGAAGCGCGAACTGGAGGGGGTGATTGCCCATGAAATGTCTCATATTGGGAATTACGATATTAGACTAATGTCTATTGTTAGTATTCTAGTCGGTTCCGTAACCTTAATTGCTGATTTTTTTACTCGAGGGATGTTTTATGGTAGAGGAAGAAAAAAAGAGTCTTCCGATGTGCATCCGTTGCTTTTAGTTGCAGGAATAGTGCTTGTAATTCTAAGCCCTATTATTGCTAACTTGATCAAACTTGCTATTGGAAGAAAAAGGGAATTTTTGGCAGATTCTACAGCAGTTATGATAACTAGATACCCTGCAGGTTTGGCTAGCGCATTAAGGAAATTGGGATCAGATAAAGAGATTTTGGAGGCTGCAAACGGAGCAACTGCCCATATGTATATTGTTAGTCCCCTAATGGAAGGGGGTAAGAAGGGTGGTTGGTTATCTAATCTGTTTAGCACGCACCCTTCAATAGAAGAAAGAATTGCCAGACTGGAAAGCATGTAATTAAAGCCCTGTTAAAGCCAGCTAGGTCACCTCTTTTTTAGGAAAACAAATATCGTTTAACCTTTTCTCTTTATTTTTTTGTCCCTTTTGTTATCATTCCCCTATATGTCAAAGAAAATATCATCAACGGAAGTAGCTCATATTGCCCAACTTACCAAGCTTAACCTGTCTGAAAATGAGTATGAAAAACTTTCTCAAATGCTTTCAGAAACTTTGGAATACGTTGCAGTTTTAGATGAACTCGACACTACTTCTGTTAACGAAACATTTCAGGTGACTGGTTTAAAGAATGTGTACAGAGAGCCTAATTTTCCTGTGAAAGGATTAACACAAGAGGAAGCATTACAGAACGCTCCGATTACGAAGGATTCAAAAATAGGAACAAAGGCTGTTTTTGGAAGGGAATAATAAATGAACTTAAATGAATTAACCGTTACAGAAGCTCTGGAAGGACTAATCGAGGGGAAATTCTCCTCAGAAGAGATAACCAAGGCTTGTTTGGAGCGAATATCTCAAAAAGATCCCGAAATTAAAGCTTTTATTACTGTAATAGAGGAAGCCGCCTTAGAAGAGGCAAGAAAAGCAGATGAAAAAATTTCAAAATTAGGCAAAAAAGCTTTTGTTGATTCACCACTTTTGGGAATTCCCTATGCATGTAAGGATAACTTTTGCACCAAGGGTGTAAAAACAACAGCAGGCTCCAAAGTTTTGGAAAATTTTATTTCACCTTATGAATCTACGGTTACGGCACTACTAAAAGATGCAGGGGCAATTTTATTGGGAAAAACCAATATGGATGCATTCGCGCATGGTTCCTCTACGGAAGAATCTGATTTTTTTGTAACAAAAAACCCTTGGGACGTCTCTAGAGTTCCTGGCGGTTCTTCTGGTGGTTCTGCAGCCGCTGTAATTGCAGATATGTGCCTTTTTGCTATCGGAAGTGAGACTGGGGGTAGCATTAGGGGTCCAGCCAGTTGGTGTGGGGTCACTGGACTTAAACCTTCTTATGGAAGAGTGAGTAGATATGGTCTTATAGCAATGGCCTCATCTACTGATTCTCCTGGACCCATTACAAAAACGGCTCAAGATTCCGCGTTAATTTTGGAGGTTCTTGCAGGCAAAGATCCCTATGATGCTACCACTTCCCCTCTTCCTACAGAAAAATATTCCCTTGAGTTACAGTCAGATATACAAAGGATAAAGATAGGAAGACCCAAGCAATACTTTGAGTTAGATCTTCAACCTGATGTCTTGAAGGCCACAGAGGATTTTTTGGAGTTTTTGCGGGAAAATGGAGCAACTATAGTGGATATTGACCTAATGGATCCAAAATATTCAATAGCGGTTTACACAGTTTTACAAAGGGCAGAAGTATCTTCTAATTTAGGTAGATTAGACGGTATCAGATATGGGAACGATCGTACATCCTTTGGATTTGAGGCAAAGAAAAGAATTATGTTGGGTGCCTATACTTTAAGCGCTGGGTATTACGAGGCTTACTATTCTAAAGCTCAAAAGGTAAGAACCCTTATTATAGAAGACTTTAATAGGGCTTTTTCTCAAGTGGATGTTATTGTAGGACCTACAATGCCTTGTGTGGCCTTAGGAATAGGAGAAAGCTCTTCCAACCCCATGTTTGGAGAGATGATAGATGTACTATCAGAGCCTAGCACTATTGCGGGACTTTGTGGTATTACTATTCCTGTTGGATTCTCCAGTAGCCTTCCCGTAGGAGCTCAAATAATAGGAAATCGTTTTAAGGAAGCACAAATTCTTCAAATAGCTAATTTTTATCAACAAAAAACACGATTCCATTTGGAAAGGCCTAAAAAATGACACTATTAGAGAGCTTGTGGAAATTTATACTTTTTCTTTTTGGAGGAAGGTACCCATATAAAAAGAATGTTTCATCCGCTACGGCTGAGAAAATACAAGAAAAATGGAAAAATGAGGTAGTTGTGGCTTTAAAAACAAGAAACCCGACCCAACTAAGACAATCCCTAGTTACAGCTGATAAATTATTAGATACAGCTTTAAGTGAACTGGTGGAAGGAGAAAATATGAGTTCCCGTCTAAAAAACGCAAAGGACAAATTTGACTGGGATTTATACGACAGAATCTGGAAGGCACACAAGGTTAGAAATTCATTGGTACATGATCTTGATTATGAACCTACTTATTTTGTTTTAGAAGAAGCAATTGCTAATCTAAAATTGGGGCTTATAGAATTGGGAATAAGGTTGTAATTGCTCTTTTTTAAAGGTAATTATATTAAAAGAATAAATAATGACAAAAATTGATCAAGAAGAAATGTTAGGAAAATATAAACTAGTTTTGGGGTTAGAAATTCATCTACATGTAAATGTATCTTCTAAAATGTTTTGTAACTGCTCCACTGAAGGGATTTACTCCGCATCTCCAAATTCTCGTGTGTGTCCAGTGTGTTTAGGTCTGCCGGGAGCTCTACCTGTACCTAACAAAGAAGCAGTAGAAAAGACTCACTTATTAGGTTTAGCTTTAAACTGCAAAATAAATACTACTTCTCGCTTTGATAGAAAACACTATTTTTATCCTGATCTACCAAAGGGCTACCAAATTAGCCAATATAAGCAGCCTCTATGTGAAGGAGGCTTTGTAAGCCTTCCAAATGGGGGAAAAGTAGAATTGGAACGCATCCATTTGGAGGAAGATACTGCAAAATCTTTTCATGCGGGAGAATTAACTTTAATTGATTTTAATAAATCTGGCATGGCTTTGATCGAAATGGTTACAAAGCCTTCCATATACAATGTGGAAGATGCCGTAGAGTATGCAAAACAGATTCAGGAGATTGTTCGCTTTTTGGGAGTAGGGGATGCAGATATGGAGAAAGGACAACTAAGGGTTGAACCAAACATATCTTTGCGAACAGAAAAAATGGAGGAAAGAGGGGAATTGCCTAATTATAAGGTTGAAGTTAAAAATATAAATTCATTTAGGTTTTTAGAGAAGGCTATAGTTTCAGAAATTAAAAGGCAAAAAGAGCTATTAGACCTAGGAAAAACACCTATTCAAGAGAATAGAGGATTTAACGAATCCACGGGCAACACTATTTCTCAAAGAAGTAAGGAGGAGGCCCATGATTATAGGTATTTTCCAGATCCAGACATTCCTCCCATGAGTTTTGACGAGAACTACATTTCAAACATAAAACTTTTGTTACGGCCACTTCCGCTAGAGACACGCAATAAAATTATGCAGGAATTTGGAGCTACTTTACAAGAGACCTCTGTTATATATCAAGAGTCTTTGGAAGATTTAATAAGAGATCTAAAAACACACGGTATAGAATTTAAAAGTGCCATTAAGCTTTTGGTAAATAATCCAAATATGCGGTCAAAAACATCCGTTGAGATAGCTGAATATATAAATAAAACTGATAGCACCAGAATAAACGACCTCCCCACATTAGAAGAAATTGTAAGCAAAATAATGCAAGAAAATCCAGAAATAGTGAATCAGATACAAGGAGGAAAAACCTCTGCAATTGAATTTTTGGTTGGACAGGTTATGCGAGAAACCAAAGGAACCGCAAATGCCCAGTTGGTGCGGGAAATATTAAACCGCAATTTGAGTTTATAAAATACTCCTCATAAGTTTGTTAATATAGTTGTGTGGAACTTAAGTTTGATCCAAACAATCCAAAATACAAGTACATACAAACCCCAAGTGAACTAGATGCTGCGCTAGAGGTATTGGAAAAAGATCCTGTAATAGGGGTGGATGTTGAAGGTACTGGATTGGATCCTTATACATCAACATTGCTGTTAGTACAGCTGGGAAATGAGGAAATTAGCTACATCATAGATGCCAGGAAAGTTCCATTAAAGGAATTTCCTCGTTATAAAGCACTTTTGGAAGATCCCAAGAGAATAAAACTTCTTCATAATGCCAAATTTGACTACAAGTTTTTAAAAGTGCAAACGGGTGCAAGATTAAAAAATATTTACGACACTATGTTGGCGGGGGCAGTTTTAACCGCAGGGCTTGTGGGTAAAAATCCTTCCTTAAAGGAGCTATCCTTTAAATATTGTGGCATTGACTTGGAAAAGGGCGTAAGAAAAACATTTGCAAATTATTTAGGGGAAATAACTGAAGCCCAACTAAAGTATTCTGGGTTAGACACTTTGGTTATGTTTCCTATATTTAAGGCTCAGGTGGAAGAACTTAAGCGTGAGGACATGGCAAAGGTAGCAAAATTGGAGTTTGCGTCCACTCTTGCTGTTGCGGAGATGGAGCTTAGAGGGATGTGCATAAATGTACCCAAATGGAAGGAAGTTATTGCGGGACTTGAAGAAAAAAGAAAGAAGTATGCGGATGAATTTCAGGAGTTAATACGACCTTATTACGGAACCAATTCGGTTGATTTGTTTGGCAATTCGGTAGATTCCATGAATGTAAATTCTCAGGCTCAATTAATGGATTTACTAAATAAACGGATAGGCCTTAACCTGATAAGCACGAATGATGAATTTCTAAAGGCAGTTGATCATCCTGTGGTTAATGTATTAAGGGATTACAGAAAATATGAAAAATTAATCTCTGCTTTTGGACAATCTTTATTAGATAAAGTAAATCCCGTTACGGGTAGGTTACATCCAGATTACAATCAAATGGGTACAGCTACGGGGAGATTTTCTTGCAAAGATCCCAATCTACAACAAATACCTCGAAATTCAGAGGAAGCGCCATTTAGAAAGCTTTTCAACCCTGCTCCAGGATATAAGCTTGTAACGGCAGACTACTCTTCCTTTGAGATGAGAATTCTTGCAGACCTTTCTGGAGATGCAAACATGATTAAAGCTTTAAAGGAAGATCTAGATATACACTCTTATACAGCCTCATTAATGTTTAATTTGCCCTATACCGAAGATTTTAAGAAGCAACATCCTGATCTACGGCAAATTGCTAAACCTATAGGTTTCGGGTTAATGTATGGGATGTCAGCTGCTGGTTTGGCTAGTCAGATAGGTGTTTCTAAAGAAAAAGGCGAGGAATATATGGAGCTTTATTTTAAGAGTTACCCTAGTGTTCGTGATTTTCTTAACAAATTAGCGGATGACGCTGTAAAAAAAGGTTGGAGTACTACTCCATTGGGTAGAAAACGTTGGTACAAAAGACCCTCCCCTAGTGACCCTGATTATAGGAGACAAATGGGGGGGATTCAGAGACAAGCTAAGAATCATCCAATTCAGGGAACAAATGCAGACGCAATAAAGTTTGCCTTTGTTTTTCTGCAAGAGCGCTTGGAAAAGGAAGGGATTGATGGTGGAATTACACATACGGTACACGATGAGATTGTTAGCGAAATTCGTGAGGATCAAGCCGAAGATTGGGCAAAAATTCAATCTGAAGAAATGGTGCGTGCTGCAGAGCTTTTTATAACAAAAGTTCCCGTTAAGTCAGACCCTTACGTTGGTGATGAATGGGAACATTAGCCTTTTACATTTGCCTTTTTAATAGCAAATACTTGCTATCTTATGTCATTTTATTTATATTTTAATTACGGGAGAAATCATAGGGGCAATAATTGACGGCATTGTGGATGCTATAGTTAGTATATTTGACGCCTTCAAATAATCCCGTAATAAAAACAACAAATAAAACTTAGCAAACATATTGCCCATTTGCTAGCATGTGCTAAAATAACTTTATGGTTATATGTCAACGCTGTGGTCAACGACCCGCAGTTATTTCAACAACAAAAATAGTAGAGGGAAATCCCGTATACATGGCTCTATGCGAGGTTTGTTTTAATCAGATCCAAAAAGAGACCACCAACAGTTCCTCAATTTTAGATAAATTTGGGACAGACTTAACTGAGATGGCAAAATCAGATAAGCTAGATCCTGTCATAGGGCGTAAGAACGAGATTGATCGTGTAGTGCATATCCTTTCCCGAAGGAAAAAAAATAACCCTGTCTTAATTGGTGACCCTGGCGTTGGTAAAACTGCTATTGCAGAAGGTCTAGCTCAACGAATTGTCGAAGGGAAGGTACCGGAGCCTCTAAGAGGAAAAAGGGTCTTTGCTCTGGATTTAGCTTCTATTGTTGCAGGAACATCACATAGAGGAATGTTTGAAAAGCGCCTTAAGGATGTCATAGATGAAGTGGTAAAGGCACAAGGTCAAATCATTCTTTTTTTGGATGAATTACATACAGTTGTTGGGGCAGGTTCATCCGCAGAAGGTTCTATGGACGCTGCAAATATTTTAAAACCTGCTTTGGCAAGAGGAGAATTGCAAATGGTTGGGGCGACAACAATAGATGAATATCGCAAATACATAGAGAAAGACGCAGCTCTTGAAAGGCGATTTCAACCCATAATGGTAAATGAACCTACTATAGAAG
>JAGPFW010000043.1 GCA_018056275.1 Patescibacteria group bacterium | reverse complement strand
TCTTTGAAGAGGTTGCCTTGCCTGTTTCTGCGAGGGTTTATGCGGAGCTTAGTTACAGAAAAGGGTGGCCCGTTTATTCCTGCCTTTTTATGATTTTAAAATGGTAAAATGACTCCATGGTGGATTTAGTGGAAAAAGCGAAACTTCATTTTTTAGAAACATTTGAAAGTAGTGATCCTAATGTTAGGCTCTATGATGAATTACCAAGACATGTGGCAATATTAGAAAAGTGGGTTAAACACTTATTAAAATCACATCCAGAAGCTGATGAAGACATTTTACTATCCTCGGTATGGTTACATGATATTGGCCAGCTTGTTGGGGAACGAGAAGAGGATCATGCAGTTCGTTCTGAACGAGAAGTATTAAGGTTTCTACCTACTCTGAACATACCTGAAGATCTTGTAAGGAAAATTGCGCATTGCGTAAGAGCGCATCGCTGTAAAGATGTGCAACCTAATTCAATAGAAGCAAAGTTATTAGCTGCAGCAGACTCTGTAAGTCACTTTACAGATATAGTATATATTGATATGGCTAATAAACTGGGAAAAGAAGAACCTTTAGCTAAGCTTGAAAGGGATTATAGAGATATTGGGTTATTACCCGAGCTAAAATCAGAAATTGCACCCCTATACAAATCTTGGAAAAGCCTTCTTAGTAATTATCCTGCATGGTTCTTAAGTGAATAAGTGAGCAAAGTCAGCCCTTAGAAGTTAAAACTATAAAGATCATTATTTTTGAAAATACCTTTATCACTTTATCTTTTGAGAATTCAAAATCATTTAGGATCTTACTTTTAGAGAAATGTGTGAAATCAAGAAAGGAGGTTTTTTCAAGCAGTTATTATATGCGGTGATATTTTAGGTTTAGGGTTTTATGTTTAGCAGGTGTTTTTGAGTTAAAAAAAGCGCAAGAGTTTTCAAAAGCTCAATTGGTGACCCCACGGAGAATCGAACTCCGATTTACAGATTGAGAATCTGCTGTCCTAACCGTTAGACGATGGGGCCTTAATCCCTGCAAACAATAGCAAGATTTTAACAAAAAGCAAAAAAAGACGTCAATTAACAGTTTTGGTGGTTTAATTTTTCTTAGTATTTTCCAAAAATGAAATATTTGCCAAAATAGTGTTAATTACTCCCTCAAAATCCTTAGATATTCCATTTGGTATAACAATAATCAAAAAAGCGTCCGCTTGAGAATGGTTTACATAAATAACAGTTCCCCACCAAGCATAATTTTGCAATCTTATTCCCTCTAGGGTTCCTACCCTAACATTGTTTTCGCTTAATCCACTTGGATTTTTGCCTTCAACTACTTTGTACTCTTGTATTAGTGCTTGTTTTTGCTCATTAATAAATAGCTCAAATCCCTTCTCTTTTCTTTTCAGGGCAAAAAATCCTAATTTATCATTTGGCTCCTCTTTTGCTGGAATTACATTTTCCTCTTTTAGTTTTGTTAAGATAGCTATTTTTTGTAGTCCCTCAAGCGAAGGTTTCGTTATATCGCAGCATGTTGTATTTAGCCATGGGTGTGCTATTTCAATCAGAAACTCTTCGTTTCTAATCGTTGTTGTGGGAGGTCTCTCTTGTAATTGCCATCTCCAATTAATACTCCAAACAATCAAGTCGGTTTTTGCTTTGTATTGTTGCTTAAATCCTATATCTCCTCTGTATATTTGAGCTATTTCAAAAACAAAGCCTTCAAAATTTACAAATCTAATTATATAATCTTGGTCACAGTTTTTTACTTCAAAGGCTACCCCTGAGATTCCATTAATTGTTGTGCCATATAAATTTCCTATTTCCCTTTGAGTAGGACATTCAAGTTTGAATTTTTCTATTTTTCTTTGAGCTAGATCCTGTATATCTCTTTCTATGCCTTCAAAAACTGAGATTTTTACCAAATACCCTTCTTGCAGATCCTTCTCATTTTCTAGTTCTACTGGATTATTTTCTTTTCCACTAATCATAAAAAAGGCAGGTTCTGTGGAAAAAGCGCCTCTTTGGATCATGTTCTGTTCCATAGGGTTGTACTCAAAAGAAAATTTAAATTGTCCAGATTCAAATTTAATGTATGGATTCTCTACTTTTGGTTCCTCTATTACAATTAAATTTTCGGGTTCATTTTGTGGGTTTTCCTTACCGTTTTTTATGAGTCCCTTGGATTGTGAAGATAAATAAGTCGCCACCGCAAGGGAGGCTATTATTATAATTATGGTCAATTTTACTAATGAGATTTTGGGTTTCTTCTTTCTTGGGATATCTAATTTTTCTTTTTCTTTAGAAAATTCATTGGAATTTATTTGGCTGGTTGGCCTTGTGGATTCGCTTGTTGTTAAAGTTTCATAATTTAGTTTATTGCTTTCACCTGTGGGCGTATTATCTATAACACTTTCTGTATCCAATTCTTTTGTACTTGAGTCCATATTTAAATTTTCCCAAGTTTTTTGGCCAATGTCCATGTGTCATCCAATAATTTTTCTTGCTCTTTTATACCCTTTGCCCAAAAATTTTTATCTTCAATATCAATGCCCACTTTTTTAAATGCATCCGCAGGGGAAACGCTAGCTCCCAAAGAAAGTAATGTTTTAAACTTCTCAATGAATTTAGGATTTTTATTCACTTCTGATTGCAAACTTTTGGAAATTAGTAACCCACTTGCATAAGAATATACATAGAAAAAGTTTCTAATATGTGACCAATACACCCACCAATTTTCTGATCCCTTAGATTGCTCTACAAAATCACCCATATAAGCCTTCATATTTTCTTGAAACAATTCTCCAATAAACTTTGCGGGTAAATAACCTTTTTTGGCATGCTCCCGATGAAGATCTAACTCAAATTTATAACAAGCTATTTGTCTTTGTATAGAGGAAACTTGGTCGTTGAGTCTTTCCATTTGTAATGAAAGTAGCGTTTCCTCATCTATTTGTTGGGAGATTTCTTGCAATACAAAATCTTCCATAAATGTACTGGCTACTTCGGCTATTGCCAAAGAGGCTCCATCATTAAGAGCGTTTTGGTGTGTTTTTGCTAACTCAAAATGAATCGCATGTCCCATCTCATGGGCAATTGTAGTTATATCCCTTATTTTTCCCAAAAAGTTTAGATAAATAAAAATAGGTTGTCTTTGCAAATTAGAAATACACGCGCCCCCAGGATCCTTGTGCTTTTTAGGAAAAGCATCTATTTGTCCGTTACTGAGATATTTTTCAAACAAGTTTGAAAATTGAGGGTCTAAGTTTAATAGGGATTTTTTTACAATTCGTACCGCCTCCTCAAAACTTATTGTTTTATCCAAATTTCCGTAAGGAACATTTCTTTCATGATAACTTAGCTTTTCTTGGTTCAGTAGTTTTGCTTTTAATTCGTAAAATCTTCTGGAAATAATAAAGCTCTCTTCTACAGTTTTTATTAATGTTTCAATAACCGATGGGTCTATGTCATCTGCCACATGTCTTGGCTCTTCGGGAGATTTAAATCCCCTTAAATTCATATCAATTCTGTTGTTTTCCAATATTGCGTTAATTTCATGCTCTGCTTCATCCAAATGGGTTTCTAAAATGCTGTTAAAGTCTTTTGCCGCATTATCCCTAATGGCTTTTTTTGAGTTACTTAGCAAATCCAGTATTTCTGCAAAGTTTTTTCCATCTCGTTCCTCTTTTGAAAGAATATTTTCTAGCATTTCTACCCAGTTCTCATGTGCAACTTTAGATTTTAGATTTAGGATTTTTTCTTCTGGCTCAGACAGCAGATATTTTGCGTTAACAAAAAGTCTTTCTAAAAAATGCTTGTACTCTTTTAAGTTTGGATCATTCAGAAACTGGGTTTGTGTTTTCTCTGGTATTTTTGAAAGCTTAAGTGTAAAAAACTCCAAATCATTTACTAGCTTTATAATTTCTTGATGAAGTTTGTTATATTTTGCTTTAATTATTGGATTATTTTGGTCTAGCACAGTTCGTAGGCTTAACAGAAAAAATGCATCTCCTCCTGGTCCAAAGTTTCTTTCTAGTAACTCATATTCATCTAGTGCCTCTTTTAGTATGATGGGTTGCTCCAAAAAATCAGTTCTTTTTTGCCATTTTTGTATAAATTTTATGTTTTCTTCTTTTGCTTGTTTAAAATTTTCCTTCAGAGATGACAGATCCCATGTGGTTTTTATTTCCATGCCTAAAATCTTAACATAGTTGCTCTAATATAGGTAAATTGACATTAGCTATGGTCTTTGTTAAAATTCCCCTGTTCTGCGGGTGTGCGTATTATTACTTTATAGCTTCACTTTAGCCAACGCCAAAAAGGCGTTGTTTTTGTCTGTGTGAAGCTAGCATAAGAGGAAAAAAATATGTCAAAAAATAAAAATACCGTTTATTTAACGCAAGACGGTTTGGAAAAATTAAAAAGTGAACTCTCCCAATTACTGCAGGAAAAAAGGCCTGCGGTGGCTCAAAGAATAAAAGAAGCTAGAGAAATGGGGGATATTTCGGAAAACGCTGAATACGATGCTGCACAGCAAGAGCAGGCCTTTGTTGAGGGTAGAATTTCCGAATTGGAAGAACTTATCAAAAACGCTGAAGTGATTAACGAGGAAGCAGGTACTGGGGAAGTGCGTATTGGTTCTAAAGTTACGGTTAAGATAGATGGTGGAGAGGAAACTTTTTATATTGTGGGCGCTCAAGAGGCGGATCCTCTGGAAAATAAAATTTCCCATGAATCTCCTTTAGGTGCTTCCTTAGTGGGTAAAAAAGTGGGAGATTCTTTTGAAGTGGAAGCTCCTATAGGGATGTTGACCTACAAAATTGTGAAAATAGCCTAGGAAGTGTCGTTTTTCTTACTCAATAGAACTATTCATATTCTCGATAGATCCGATAGCCAGTGTATGAAGATTTCTTGTTTGTGTCTAGTTTTTCCTTAAGTTGACTTGGTATTATGTCTTAAGCAATTCTTTCAGAATTGCACAATTAAATTGGGATAAAGTGTAAATAGTATGCCATCTCTGTCCCATAGTTGAAAAAGTCCTTGATATATAGTATACTCTTAATGTTCCTTTAGAAAATCCGATATATAGGAGGTGTGGTATGATAGGTGTTGTTTTGGCTCTGATTTGGTTTTGTCTATTGTATTTTCTTCAGGGAGAACCCCTAATCCCGACGTATCAGTCCGCAACGAGTTTTTTGTTTTACTGGTACGTCGTTTCCGGGATTCTCGATGGGGTGTTCTACCTCATCATTGCCGCCCTGGTTTCTTTGGGGTTTGGTCTCCAGGGCGCCAAAGTTGGTGGGGTTTGGGGAGGAGTTTTGGGTGCTATCGGCGGTGGGGGCGCCGTAAGCCTCCTTC
>JAGPFW010000004.1 GCA_018056275.1 Patescibacteria group bacterium | reverse complement strand
ACCAATTTCTCATTATTGTAGTGTTTCTGGACATTGCACAGAGGTAATAGGTTATTACAAAAACCAAAACAAGCTTGATTATCAGGTTTTGGTCTTGAGTGCTGGAATCCCTCTGTTAGTGGCTCCGCAGAATTTGGCGAAAGGTACTTCGGTAGTGGATTTTGGATATTCAAAAATAGGGAACAAAACAGTAGGGGATTTAGATATGAGTAAGAACCTTGATCATCTGAGATTTATCTCTCCTTCGGTAGGGGGGATGGGTCCTTTGGTAGTTAGATTTTTGATAATGAATTTCCTTGGAATCTAAGTTTCTCCCTAAACCTAAACTAAACCTAAAAAGATGGTACAAAAAAGCGGGTTTTAACCCGCCTTCTTGTTAATTTATCTTAAAAAGTAAATTATGCTTTAGGTCTTGCTATATCAACCTTCAATGCTCTTCCCTCTACCTCTTTTCCATCCATAGCTTCTTTGGCAGCTTTAGCTTCTGCTTCGCTTGACATTTCTACAAACCCAAAACCTTTGCTTCGGCCTGAATCTCGATCCATGATAACGGATGCAGAAACAACAGTTCCAAAAGGAGCAAAAAGCCCTCTTAGAGTGTCATCTCTTGTAGAGTAGGGAAGATTTCCTATATACAATTTCACTTAGTATTCACCGCCTTTATTATTCCATTTCGTTATTTCAGGGGACATTTTGAGTGAGTATCTCTGATTAAACTTACAGGAAGTGCGTTATTTGCACTCTAACTTCGTACATTAGGAGTGAGTTTAACAGGTTTTTACATCTTTGTCACTTTTTCATTTTTAATTTTTTGCGTTTTACTATGTGAGATGTGGCAGGGGCGGAGGGAATTGAACCCCCAGTCTCGGATTTGGAGTCCGACGGTTTACCGTTAACCGACGCCCCTATAAATTTTCTTAAAAGCTTTGTATGGAGCCCACTTGCAGAATTGAACTGCAGACCTACTCCTTACCATGGAGTTGCTCTACCAACTGAGCTAAGTGGGCAATAATGGTGCCGGGAGCAGGATTCGAACCTACGTAGGCATAAAGCCGACTGTTTTACAGACAGTTCCGTTTGACCGCTTCGGTATCCCGGCGTACACACTGTTTACTCGTTGCGTAAACAATTATAGATCATGGTGGAGCCAGAGGTGGGGATCGAACCCACAACCTGACGCTTACAAAGCGCCTGCTCTACCATTGAGCTACTCTGGCTTGCTTTTTGTTTATTGTTCCCCATGTTGCGTTATTTTTAGGTGTTGCTTAATTTTAGCAAAAATATTGTGTGTGTTTCTCTTCATTCACTTCTTCGTGCCTAAACTGCCTTAGGATTTTAGCATAAGTTGAATGTGGATGGGGGAAAAAACGGAGAGAGTACCTTTTGTAAGGGACTCTCTCCTAGAGATTATACTTTGGCCAATCTTTTGGCCTGTCCCACCATACTTGTTTCTGTTTTGGCTGCGCGAATGAATTCGGCGTAGTCAACAGAATAATCCAAAACCAGGTCGCGCAATTTCATGAGCTTGTGATTGGCTAATTTCAACGCTACAAGAGCGTTGTAAACAGCACACTTTTTATTCTGATCATCCAAAGAACACATATTAATCCTCCTACCTGAGATTAGAATACAACCGGAGTGTACCACATTCTCCTCCTTTAGTGAAGCCCCCTTACCATTATTTTAAACAAAACCTTTGACACCACCCATCCTTTGTGCTTAAATCCCCATGTTATGTCCAAAATATGCGATATATGCCAAAAAACATATAATAAAGGAAATCTTGTCCCCAGAGGAATAGGAAATCGCGTTACTCGTAGAACTAGCTGTCACCAAAAGGCAAACCTTAGGAATAAAAAACTTATTATAGGAAACACAAAAATTCGGGCTACTGTTTGTGCCTCCTGCTTAAAAAGATTAAAAAAAGATGGGGTTATTCCTTCTTATTCTTAGGAACACAATAACCATTTAAAAAGCTTTTCCAGTTTGTTTTATTTTTTCCCTCAACCTGCACTTCCATGGGTTCCAATTTGCCCTCTTTGATCTGCGCTGAGTATATTTTTAAAACTAGGCTTTTATTAACGGTAGACTTTAAATTGCATATATTTGTTTTTTCTAAATCTTCCAAGGTTGTCCAGGCTATTGGCCAAGGATTAAAAGCACGAATTTTTTGCTCTATTTCTTGTGGAGATTCTGCCCAGTTTATTTTGGCATCTTCTTTATATATGTATGTGCTTTTGGGGTGGGAAGGGGAGTAATAAAAAGTTGCTTTTTCATGGTTTTGGGGCTGGGGTGCAAGTTTACCATCTAAATAGTTTACTATCACATCTGCTAAATTATTTGCCGCTAATAAAAATAACTTTTCATACAATTCTCCCGAGGTTTCTGTACCCAAAAGGGAGTACGGTATTTGATAAATAATATCCCCTGCATCAAGTTCCTTAACCATTTGGAGAAAAGTTATACCCGTTTTTGTGTCCCCATTTAAAATAGCAGCCTGTACTGGGTTAGCCCCCCTGTATTTAGGTAGCAAAGAAAAATGTACATTGATAACTTTGTTTTTAAAATTCTCTAAAATTTCCGTTGTTATTATAAAGCCGAAATCCGCTACAATTATCAAATCCACTTCATTCCTGATAAGTTCTTTTAATAACGCCTCCCATGATTTTTTCATGGTTTCTATCTCAAAAACCTTTATCCCATTTTCATTTGCCCATCTTTTTACTACTGTTTCTTGCTCTTCTTTATTGCGTCCCACAATTCGGTTAGTTTTTGTAACACATAAAACAAGGTCAAAGTTTTTATATAAAGCTTCCAAAATAGGTTTTGACTTATTTGAAGTGCCAAAAAAGGCTATTTTTATATTCTTTTTGTTTTTTATTTTTTGCATTTGTTTAATTGCTCTCGTCGTTAAAAAACTCCTCCCCCACAAGGTTTCCAATTACTTTACTTGTAAATAATATTCCATTTAGGTGGTCTATTTCGTGTTGTATTACCCTTGCAAAAAATCCTGTAGCATTAAGCTTTTGAATTTTTCCTGTTTCATCTGTATATGAAACTTTTATTTTATAAGGCCGTTTCACTTTTCCATAAAGACCCGGCACACTAAGACATCCTTCCCAATCAATATCGGCTTCCTTTGAAGTAGAAGTTATTTTTGGGTTAATAAGTATTTTTTCCTCAAATTGGTTTGTGTTTATATTTCCTTCTTTTTGTAAATTTTCCTTTTTGGTAAAATCCTCGCTTGGACTGTTGCACTCTTCATTCTCTTTGGTACTAAAATAAAATTTTCTAACAATACAGACACTTAAAGGTATACCTATTTGATTTGCTGAAATACCCGCCCCTTCAGGTTCTTTTGCTGCATCCAATGTATCGCGCATATCTTTTAATATTTTTTCCAAACTTTTCCCAAACTCTTTAACCTTATTTGTTTTTTGATTTAAAGCTGGGTTTGGAATTGTAACTATTGGTAACACTGCCATGTGTAAATTTTACCACAACAAAGGCAAAATTCTTTTTCAAACCCTCTTTTTATTTGTTTATTGTGCTAAACTCACCCTATATGTTTGAAAATCTCCTTAGCAAAATCACCTACGATATTGCCTTAGATTTGGGTACTTCAACAATACTTGTTTATGTCAAAGGGAAGGGAATTATTGTAAATGAACCAAGTGTCATTACTTTACATAAAAAATCCAAACAGGTTTTAGCTGTAGGAGAAGAAGCCAAAAGGATGTTAGGTAAGACTCCTCCCAACATGGATGCGATAAGGCCTTTAAAAAATGGAGTGATTTTGGACTTTTACGCTACCGAAAAACTTATTTCGCATTATATAAATCTCATAAACAGTTTGCCCTCAAAATTTCCAAAATATCCAAAGCCAAAAATAGTTATTGGGGTTCCGTCTGGTTTAACCCCTGTAGAAAGAAAAGCGGTAAGAGATTCAGCTTTAAATTCTGGGGCTAGAAAGGTCCTGCTTGTAGAAGAGCCAATGGCAGCCGCAATAGGGGCGGGACTTTTGATTAAAACTCCATCCGCAAACATGATTGTTGACAGTGGGGGAGGTACAACAGAAATAGCTATAATTTCTTTGGGAGGAGTTGTGGTTAGTAAATCAATAAAGATGGCGGGTGATCAATTAGACCAAGACATTGTAAATTATGCTAGGCAAAAATATAACCTTTTATTGGGAGAAAGGACAGCAGAGGAGTTAAAGCAAAATTTTGGGTCGGCAACGGAGATTCTAAGTTCAAAAAGTTCAATCCCGGATAAATTTGTTTTTCAGGGAAGAGACTTGAAGACTGGCCTACCTAGATCCATTACTGCGCCCTCCTCCGAACTAAGAGAGGCCATGAAAGGAACTTTATCAAATATAATCAATGCCATAAAGGATGTGATAGAATCTTGCCCAGCTGAGCTTATGCCTGACATTTTGAAGTCTGGTGTGACATTAGCTGGGGGTACTTCGCTTTTGACAGGCTTACCTAAACTTATCTCTTCAGAAATAAATGCTCCCGTAACTGTTGCCAATGATCCCATTTCCTGTGTAGTTAGGGGTTGCGCAAATTTATTGGATGACGATGTTCTTTTGGATTTGGTTTGTATCAAATGAAGTATTTAGCCATAAGTGTTGTTATATTAATATTATCTTTTTTCAACCTTTTATCTCCCGTTAGTAATGTAGCCCAATTCCTTTTAAACCCTTTGCAAAGAACTTTCTACGCCTCTGCGACTAACCTTTCCAATTTTGTGGAATTTTTAGGAAGTATCTCATCCCTTTATGCTCAAAATCAGGATTTAAAGGAAGAAGTACTTGATTTGCAAACTACAATTTCTAATCTCAGCTCTCAGATAGAGTCCCAGGAGGTTTTTAAGGAACATTCTGATTTCTTTGACAATAATTTTGAATATATTATGGCTAATCTTTTAGGGAACGCCAATGATTTAACAAGAACAACGTTGTATTTAGATAGGGGAGCGCGAGATGGCGTTGTGGTTGGGTCTCCAGTTGTATATAAAAATAATCTTTTAGGAAAAATTATAAATGTTAGTCCTAGCAGGTCCTTGTTCTCTTTGCTTTATTCTCCTCAAACCAGTGTTTCCGTAAAAAATATTAGTGCCAGCTCACCTTCCGAAGGTATTGTATCAGGCAAGTTTGGCTTGGGTCTTAAATTAGAAAGAGTCTTACAAAGGGAAGAATTAAAAATTGGGGATATATATGTTACTACAGGAAAAGATGGCTATTTTCCACCTAATCTTATTGTTGGTAAGGTTTCAGAAATATATGATACTCCTACGGAGCCCTTAAAAAGCGCGAGGTTACAGCCCTTGGTAGATGTTGATAAGATATATAAGGTTTTTATCCTCCAAGAGAAGGAATAAAGGGAGAGATTAAAATGCATTGGAAAAAGAAAATTTTTTTTATACTTATTGTGCTTTTCTTGTGTTTATTAGAGGTTAGTTTTTTCCCTGTTTTTGCTGGTTTTTACATCCCAGTAATGGTTTTTTCTTTTTCTTTGGCGTTATTATCCTTAGGTTATAAAGAGGAAAGTTTTTTTGTTTCTTTTTGGGGGGGTCTTTTGCTGGATATATTTGCTGGAAGAATTTTGGGATTGAGCTCCTTTATCTTTTTAGCCTTACTTTTGCTTATTTCATTTTTAAAGCAAAGGGTTTTTGATAATTTAATTCTTTATCTATTAAGCGTTATAGTTTTCTCTGCTTCTTGGCAGTATTTAATCTTAGATTTTAGTATTCTTGGTGGTTTGGTAAAATTCCTAATTAGTAACTTAATTGCATTTCTCCTTTTTAAGAACATATTTTTGAAATTTTATGCATCAAAGCCTATTTGATTTTATAAAGAGGGATTATAATTACTCCTCAAAAAGAAAAAATCGTTTGCAAGGTTTGCCCTTTTTTTCTCTGGTTTTTTCGTTGGTAAAGAAAGATGTTATTAATAAGGTAATTGATAATGTTAACCCTAGTCTTAATTCTACCGCAGATCCTGTTGAAGGAAATATTTTGGACAACAGCGGGCGCAAAAATAAAAAAACTTCTAGTAGTTTATATCTTTTTCCCTATGTATCTTTTTTGTTTCTTATTGTTTTCATCTCATTTTTAATTTTTGTATTTAGAGCTTTTACTTTGCAGATTCTAAAATCATCCGAATATTCCTTGTTAGCGGATAAAAATAGAATTAGATCTTATGAAGTTCCCGCTCCTCGTGGGGTTATTTATGATAGAAAAGGGAATGTTATAGCTCAAAATCAGCCAACGTTTAATATGGTATTAAATATACCTCTTTGCGCAATGGGAGATGATTTATCCCTTTGTGAAAAGACCATAAAGGAAGCCCTGTATACTGCTGTACCAGGTATACAACGAGAAGATTTAGATGTAATTTTGTCTGGGTTGGGATCTGCAAAGAAATCTAAGATAGATACCATTTTATTGGCAAAAAATCTCAAGAAGGATCAGGTTATTGCGGTAGAATCTCGCGGGTATCCTGCCATTGATGTTATTTCCTTTCCTTCTCGGGAATACTTGTATAGTAGTGAATTTGCTCATTTAGTAGGGTATACAGGTCTTTCAAATTCTAGCATTTCCCCTTTAATAGAGGGAAAAACTGGTGTGGAAGCTTTTTATAATACGGAGCTAAGCGGTTTACCCGGAAAAAGAACGATTCAGGTTAACTCCCAAAATGAAAAAATAGGCGAGTTTGATACGCAAGTCCCTGTTCCAGGTAAAAACATTACTTTATTTGCAGACCTTGGTTTACAACGATTGTCATACGAACTTTTAAGAGAGGCTGTTGACGGTGTGCCTGTAACATTCTTCGCTGACGAAGAGATTCAAAGGAACACTGAATATATAGAGGGATTTTCTAAAAAAGCTAAGGCGGGGGTAATTGTTGCACAGGATCCCAGAACAGGTGGTATTTTAGCTCTTGTAAGCTATCCATCTTTTGATTCTCAGAAGATGGTTTCGGGTATAACTTCCTCTGAATTAAAGGCAATGGAAGATTCTGGGCCTTTTCCGTTCTTTAACCGAGCAATAGGTGCCCTTTATGCTCCAGGTTCAACATTCAAATTGGTTATGGGATCGGCGATTTTGGAAGAAAATATTGCCACCTCAACAACAACGATTTTTGATAAAGGGTATATTGAAGTGGCAGGTTATACCTTTAAGAACTGGAATTTGGACGGACATGGCCAGGTAGATTTACTAAGGGCACTCCAGGTAAGTAATGACCCGTATTTTTACATTATGGGAGGTGGTTATGAAAATATTAGAGGTCTTGGAATAGAGCGCATAAATAAATGGGCGTCCCGTTTTGGATTTGGCGCAAAAACTGGAATTGACTTAGTTGGCGAGGTTGCAGGGTTTGTGCCAAATGCTGATTATAAAGATTGGTATTTGGGTGACACTTATATAACTTCTATTGGTCAAGGGGATTTTTTGGCTACTCCCTTACAGGTTAATCTTATGACTAGTTATTTTGCTAATGGTAAAGAGTTATTAAGACCCAGAGTAGTAAAAGCCATAGGAGATCTGGGTGATTCCGTTTTTACTAAAGATGTTCTAGCAAAGGATTTGGTTTCCCCCTCAACGCTTGCCACAATACGCGAAGGAGTTTTGCGGGCTTCTTCTCCTGGAGGCACTGCTTATCCACTTTATGATTTTGCGGATAAACATAACGGAGTCGTGGCGGCCGGAAAAACCGGTACTTCTGAATATATTGATTCTAATGGTGAGTATGGCACTCACGCTGTTTTTACAGCATGGGCTCCTTACGAAGAGGCAGAGATTGTTTTAACGGTTTTTTTGGAAGGTGGGGGATCGGGCGCGCACGATGCTGCCCCTATTGCAAGAAAACTTTTGGATTATTGGTTTGAGGTTGAGCATTGAGATGGTTACCTATACGCCTCACCCCCATTATTGCTATAATCCAAAAATGAATTACACAAAACCTACAATTGCAGTCCTAAGAAAATTTCTAAATATATGTCAAAAGTCCAATGAAATATATATAACAAGCCATATAAGCCCAGACGATGACTCAATCTCTTCTGTACTCTCTCTCCATTATGTACTATCTCATTTATATCCTAAGAAAAAGATTCAGGTTGTTTATTCTGGTTTAAAGCCGCAAAAATACGACTTTCTTGAAAATGCCTCCAAAATTAATTACTCCTCTGATATAACCGAAATCCTTCCTTTAAAAGTTGATTTACTTATTGTATGTGATGGTGAAGCCTACCATAGATTTACTGCTTATCCGGAAGAATTAAGAAAAAGAGTACAGAATTCCATTTGTATAGATCACCACCAATCCCCAAAGGAGGAAAAACATACTTTGTCATTAGTAAGCCCTATTTCCTCCTCCACTGCGGAAATGATTTATCGTTTGTTTTTTTCTTCAAAGGATTGTTTGGATCTAACCAAACAAGAGTTAACTAAGGAGTTGGCTGAAATCTTTATGTTAGGAATTTTGGGCGACTCTGGAAATTTCACTTATTTAAAGCCGAATCAAGTTGGGACGTTGGAAGTAGCAAAAGAACTTATGTTAGCAGGGAATATAGATATTCAAGAATTTCAGGGTAGATACAACACTTTTTCTAAAAGAGTTTTTGATTTAATTGCGATTTTTATGAACAATACAACTTTTCATCAAAGAGAAGATGGTCATAATTTTCAAGTTAGTTTTTTTGATTGGGAGACAAAGAAGACCCATGAATACACCGACTTAGAAATTGCTAAAGCCAGTGAAATTTATGTTGGTTATTATGTTCGAAGATTGGAAGGATATAAATGGGGTTTTGTTCTAACGCCTAGAGGAGGCAGAGATTGTAGGGTGTCCTTTAGATCTCTTCCTGGAAGCATAAATGTTCGTAGGATTGTGGAAGAGATGGGGATTGGTGGTGGACACGATAGGTCTGCCGGAGGTGGGTTTAAAGGTGTAGATTATGACGGAGAGGAAGGTTTAGTTTCTGTGGAGGAGAGTAGAGGAAGGATTTTGGAGTGGTTAGAAAGAAATACCTTAGAGGTTTCTTAGAGTTTTAACAATATTCCAACCTATTGCCTAATGTTTATTACTTCCCTCTAAATTTGACAAATTTTCCCAAAACCGTATCCTTTCATATTGTATGAAACTCGTTATTGTTGAATCACCCACAAAAGCAAAAACACTTGCAAAATATCTTCCCAAAGACCAGTACTATATAACTTCTTCTAGGGGACACATTAGAGATTTGCCAAAAAAAGGACTTGGAGTTGACATAGACAACGGTTTTGAGCCAGAATATGAAATCCCTGAAAAAGCAAAAAAAACTCTCACTGAATTAAAGAAATTAGCTAAAGAAGCCGATGAGATTATTCTGGCAACTGATCCGGATAGGGAAGGGGAGGCAATTGCGTGGCATCTTCAATATGTCTTATCTCCTCAAAAAAAGACCAAAAGGGTTTCCAAGAGTAAGAAAAAATCCGAAGATGTTACCGTAGAGGATATGAAGTCTGAGGATGCTACTTCAGGAGTAAAAGAATTAGCTGACAAGAAAGAAATTTCTCCAAAATTTTCGCGAGTTTTTTTTCATGAGCTTACAAACGATGCAGTATTGGATGCTTTTAACCACCCTTCGCAGGTAGACGAGGATTTAGTTAATTCACAACAAGCCCGAAGAGTTTTAGATCGTTTGGTTGGATATAAATTATCTCCTCTTTTATGGAAAAAGGTACAGTTTGGTCTTTCTGCAGGAAGAGTGCAGAGTGTGGCAGTAAGGTTAGTGGTTGAAAAGGAAAGAGAGAGGTTAGCCTTTAAGAGCCAAGAATATTGGACTATAGATGTTGATTTTGAGTCTGATCACAGAGATGTTTTTACTGCGGGTTTAATAAAACATGCAGGTAAAAAGTTGGAAATCTCCAGTGCTAAACAGGCTCAAAAAATTGTAGATAATTTAAGTGCTGACTCTTTTAAAATAGAAGAGATTGTAAAGACACAAAAAAATCGCCAACCACCGCCTCCATTTAAGACATCTACTTTGCAGAGAGCTGGTGCAAATGTTTTTGGATTTTCTGCTAAGAAAACAATGAGTGTGGCACAAAAGCTTTTTGAGAAAGGACATATAACATACCATAGAACAGATTCGCTTAGTTTGTCACCTGCATTTGTAGATGAAGCGCGTGCTTATTTAAAAAAGTATCTAGGTGAGAAATTTTTGCCATCCTCTCCCAGATTTTTTAAGACAAATTCTAAGGGGGCGCAAGAGGCACACGAGGCGATTAGACCCACGAATATAAAGGACACTCCTAAAAAGTTAAAATTAACAGGAGAAGAGTACAAGATTTACTCTTTGATTTGGCAGAGGTCTTTGGAGTGCCAATCAGTTCCAGCTGTCTATGACCAAACCAGGGTGGATGTTATATCCAGAGGTGGCTATTTATTGCGTGCAAACGGCTCAATAATAACTTTTATGGGTTGGTTAAAGATAGGGGAGGACTTGGGAGTGGCAGTCTCTACTGGCGAATTGTCCCCCTTACCAGAGCTTAAAAAGGGCACTATTCTAGAAGTAAAAAATATAAAAAAGGAGCAACATTTTACTCAACCTCCCGCTAGATACTCAGATGCAACCTTGATTAAAAAGCTAGAGGATTTGGGGATTGGTCGTCCTTCCACTTACGCCCCAACAATAGCTACAATAGAAGCCCGAAAATATATCCTAAGAGAAAACCGCTATTTTTATCCTTCTCCTGTAGCCTTTGTGGTAACTGATTTGCTTGTTCAACATTTTCCTTCCATTGTGGATTATGATTTTACTGCAAAGATGGAGAACGATTTGGATGCCGTAGCGGAAGGAAAAAATGAATGGCCACAATTGATCAAGGATTTTTTTGATCCTTTTGCAAAAACTTTGGAGCTTAAGGAAAAAGAGCTTAACAAAAGAGATGTTACAACATTAGAAAAAACTGACAAGTTATGCCCAGAATGTAAAAAAAATAATTTGGTTGTGAAACTGGGAAAGTTTGGTAAATTTTTAAGCTGTTCGGGTTATCCCGACTGCGAATACGCGGAGCCTTTGGAGGAAGATAAAGTTTTTGACGAGGATGGCAATGAGGTAACAGATTTTGGGAAGTGTGATAAATGTGATGGCGGAGTTTTTATTTTGAGGCAAGGGAGGTTTGGAAAATTTTTGGCTTGTAGCAATTATCCAAAATGTAAAAATACCAAACCTTATTTAGATAAGGTTGGAATTAAATGTCCTAAATGTGGTGAGGGAGATGTGGTTAGGAAAAAAGTAAAAGGTAGAGAGTTTTTTGGATGCAGTAAGTACCCGGATTGTGATTATTCTTCATGGAAAAATCCAGTGTTAAGTGGTCAAGATGACGCTGAATTTACAACCATAAATTCTACTTTGCAGTGATAACATTTTAACACTGTCCGAGTGATGGGGAACTCCTTAATTCTTCCCGAGGGGAGATCACGAATCTTTTTTGTAATACAATATGGCTAACCATTTCTATAAATTGGCTTTTTGACCGTTAATACGACATTTCCCCCTCCCCAAGATATGCTCGTGTTATGCTACAATAAGTCCAAATGCGCAACTTGAAACCACAAAGACTGGAGAAGTATTTAAATTTTTCTAATCTGCAGCCCCTTTCCAAAAGGCTAAAAAAAGAGGGCAAGAAAATTGTATTTACAATAGGATCTTTTGACCTTTTGAACCCAGGGCATTGTCGCTATCTTACTGACGCAAAAGCGGCTGGAGATGTTTTAGTAGTTGGAGTTAGTTCGGATTCTTCCGATCGAAGAGTGAAAGGCCCCAATTTCCCTTTGATTCCGGAGCTAATTCGAGCGGAGCTTCTTACTTACCTAAGAACTGTGGATTATATAACAATTGTGGACAATGATCGCCCCCAATCTGCTTTAATTGTGCTTCAACCCGACACCTTTTTTACTTGTGAATATGATTGGAAAAATGGAATAAGAACAAAAGAAGATCAAGTGCTGTTGGATATGTATGGCGGAGGAGTTTTTATAGACACCATTTATGAGCCATATTTTAGTGCGGGAGATTTAATTTATCAAATAGCTAATATTAGGTTTGTGCAGATTTTAAAACATTATCTAAGTGAGAAATTTTCTGAGATGCAGTTTAACTTTTCTCATAGTTTAAAGCCTGTGGACTTTGGTTTTCAAACTCCTAGGAATCTTTTTGCTTTTAATGCAAATAAGTTAATTTTTGAATCTTCGGATCTGGAAAATCTTTCCAAGAAAGTTAGAGAGGAAGGAAAGAAAGTTGTTTTTGTTTCGGGAACATATGATTTATTGCATGTTGGACATGCACGTTTTATTGAAAACGCTGCTAAGCAAGGTGACTTTCTGGTTGTTGGAATTCCTTCTGATGAAGCGGTTCGCAAATTAAAAGGGGAGGGTCGCCCAGTCATTTCGGAAAACTCTAGGGCGTACGTTTTGGCATCACTTGACATAGTTGACGCGGTGGTAATCTTCCCTGAAGTTTCTGTACTTGAAACCCTAAAAAAACTGCAACCGGATATTTTTTATACAGTAAGGGACTCTTGGAATACCAAATATAGGGAAAGCCCCGAATATAGGTTAGTCACAAGTTATGGGGGAAGTGTGATTTGTGGTGCAAAGCAGTCTTCTAATATATCCGCTTCAAGTATAATTGATAAGTTGGCTTATGAAAAAGTTTGCGAGATTTTTAAGGATTGTATGGATGCAGGTTTGAATAATGAGATTTTGAAGGAAGAGTCAAAACTAGGTAGAAGTGAAAAAAGAAAGACAAGTATAAAGTAAAAAGTAGGTAAGGGAGTGAAAGAATGCCCAAAGCAAAAATAATAAAATGAAAAAAAGTCAAAGAAATATAGCAATTACACACGATCCTTACTCTGAAGAATGTCAAAAAAATGCCAGAAAATCTATCTTATATAGCCAAATAGCCAGTTCCGTTACAAAATGTCCCTTTTGCGATCTAAAAGAAAAATATGTTATTTCTCAGACTGAAGATGTAGTATTAACAGTAAATCTTTTTCCCTACATTGACGGGCATTTAATGGTAATCCCCAAAAAACACATAGAAAAAATGGAGGATTTTCTTAAGAAAGATTGGCAAGATTGCAGAGAACTAATTTCGTTGGGAATAGCGATTTTAAAAGAGGGTTTGCAAGTTCAGGATGTAAATGTCTTGTATAGAGAAGGTACAAAAAATTCGGGAAGTAGTTTGAAGCATTTGCATATTCACTTGTTGCCTATAAAAAAAGGATTTATGAAGGGAGATACCACTGGATTTGGATATAAATACCAAGATTTGGATTTTTCCCCGTTGGAGATGGCCGAAAAGTTAAGGCAAGTGTGTTGGAATATTCAGAACAAATGCAAGGAGTAGATCCTAAGGATATAGAATTTATGCGTCGCGCTTGTTTATTGTGTGATAATTCAGTTTTGGAGGTGAGAACCGGATGTGTGATTGTGTCGGGGGATGGTGTTGTTTTAGGTGAGGGATGGAATTGTTCTTCCTCAAAAGAGTCCCTTCATGCCGAATCTATGGCTTTAGAAAAGCTGGAACAAAATGAGAATCTAGCAGTTTGTTCTCTTAGTAGTATTACAGTTTATGTTACCCGCTTTCCATGTGAAGCTTGTGCCAAAAAACTTATACAAACCGGTATTTCCAAACTCTTTTATATGTCAGATCATTTTTCTAGTGGGAATTCTGCCCTCTTGTTATTTAAAACTTCAAACATTCCTGTAACTCAAATTCCTGAAACTCGAGTTTGGGATAAAATAGTCGTATGAATAAAACCCCAAATGAATGGCCGGTTTACTTCAAAGAGCGTCTCCTTGTGGATGATATCAATTCATCCATTGGGATTGTTACTCTTTGGATGCCCAAAGAGACGGTGGCAGAATACTTGGGAAGTGGTACCTTTTCGGTTTGTGGGCAGCTTTATACAAAGGGAGGTATAAACTATATTCTGCGGAACATATTAGCAAACCCTAGGATTAAGCATTTAATAATGTGTGGCATTGATCGACAGGGAAGTGGTGAGGCACTAAAAAAATTTTTTGAAAACGGTGTAACTCTTACAGAAGATGAAAATAGTTCTTGGAAAATTGTTGGAGATGCGAAAGCATTAATAGATAAACAAATTCCTTTAGAATATCTGGATCTAATTCGCAAAAATGTGACACTTTATGATATGAGAGAATCTGCTGTGGAGGAAGTAGGGAAAAAGGCTAGAGAGCTATCTTCAAGTGATATTTGTACAGCTACCTCTATTTTTTGTGATCCTATAATTCTTCCAGATCCTGAAAAGACTAAGATCCAAACTTATCCTTCAGATCATTCCGTTTTTAAAGTCCGTAGAGACTATATAGGAGTTGCTTGGCTTGACGCCTTAAAAATTGTTACTAGATTTGGTAGTAAAATTCCAGGGATGTATGGTGAAGTAGGGCAAGTTTCCAATCTCTCCATTGTTATAGAAAAAGAAGATCCAGATTCTCCTGAAATTGCTTCCTTTTTTAACTTTGATAAAGAGCAATTAGATCTTTACTATAAAGGATTTTTCTCAAAAAACGAAGGAAAAGAAGAAATTTACACATATGGGGAACGCATCTTTAATTGGGATGGAATTGATCAAGAAAAAATTATGGTTGAAAAATTGAGTAGGTTTGAATTTGATAGGGGAGCGATGGCGGTTTTATGGCACCCTCAAAAGGATAACTTTCCGCCAAAAGATGAAGAAGTTCAGGAGTTAGGTCAAACTGCGAAGTGGCGAGTGCCTTGTTTGGTTATGATATTAGGTCAAGTTATGAATGGGAAGTTTGATATGACCGCGGTTTTCAGGAATAACGATGTTTATGGCGCTTGGCCTTTAAATGCTTTTGCCTTGAGGAAATTTCAAAAGAATATTGCGCAAAAAATAAATAAGGAATTAGGAACACTTACAACAATTGCTCACATAGCAGAAATATATGAATTAAACTGGGAGGAAGCCATCAATGTAGTACAGAATAACTATAGATTGGATAGTTTTTGTCAGCAAGACCCAAGAGGTTATTATATAGTGAAAATTATTGGGCAAAACAAAGATGAAAAAGAAATTGAGGTAACCTTTTACTCACCTGATGGTTTAACAGAAATTTCCACGTACAGGAAAAAAGGAATGCTACCAAAAGCTGCTAGAGACTTATCCTTAGAAATATTAGGCGATTTTCTCGTAAGCGACTTAGGAGCTGCCTGCGACTTGGGAAGACAGTTGGCTAAGGCAGAGGCGGCAATAAAGCTTGACCTTAAATTTGAGCAAGATCAGCCGTTAAGTTTTTAACCATTTTTTCAGCAAAAAGCCTTTCCTCCTGGTATTTTTCTGAAGTTTCATATATATCCTTATGCCTCTCCACATTATCTAGATGCATTTTACAATGTAGATAAGAAAATTCCTTTAACATCTCATCGGATAGGTTGTTGTTAGAATAAGCATCTGTAATTTGAGATAAAACTTTTCCATAAGAAACGCCCGTCATCCTAAACCAAGAAAAAACCCCAAGTCTTGCTAAGTCATATTCTACAGGTCCTATTAAAGAAAGCTCAAAGTCAAGTACGGCCACAACTTTTCCATAGGAAATGAGCATATTAGAAGGAGTTAAATCCCCATGTAAGAATTTTGGAGTGTCACATTCAATTTTTTCTAAAGGAAAATTTATTTGTCCTGCGGGTATTTGGTGAATTTCTTCCAGAACTTTTGTTGCTTGGCCCACGATGTCTAAGTTCATATCAAAAGGAAGTATTCCTGAAAGGAAGTACCCCAGACTCATAAGTTTATTCTCTACGCTTTTTCCACTGGGAACTTCAATTTTATCTAGTTCTATTAAAAATTTCCCAGCCTTTGTTTTTAGTTGTTTTGGTGTCCTTACAGAAAGTTTAATACTGTTGGCAATAGCTATATTTTTCTCCATTGCCTGTTTTTTTTCTTTGGAATTTTGGGCAAGCATTGCTACGTACTCTCTTTCTTGTGTGTCCTTGATATAAATTCCTGTAGAGCTATATCCCCAAGAAAAAGGGTCGCTAAATTTTGGCTGTATACCCCAATTTTCTTTTATAATTTCTTCTATTTTTTCATGAAACTCAGAGTATCCTTCTGTGCCTTTGGGCATTTGGTTAGTTTTAGGCATTGATTTATGATAACAGAAAATTTGTCAAACCTGGCTTACTGTGTTAATCTCTCTATATCTTGAAAATCCCTCTCTGAATTAGTCAGGGTTCAAGTGAGAAATCTGCAAAAATAAGCCTGAGTGGTAAAGATTACACTAAAAAATGTAGTAACACTTTGGTTTTAAAGCAGTTTTCAAAATTAAAAGGGAGGCAACCAAGAAGTAATTAATTTTAGCCTCCTTTAGGAGGTTTTTTTATGGAAAAAATTAAGATACCTACCGTAAAAGAGCTTTTTGATGCCGGAGTACATTTAGGACATTCTGTCCGTAAGTGGCACCCTAAGGCTGAAGAGTTTATTTACACTGCCAAGAGGGGAATTCATATTATAAACTTGGAAAAGACCCACGCAGCTTTAGAAAAAGCCACAGAGTTTTTGTTTGAGGTTGGTAAAAAAGAGGGCCAGGTGATTTTTGTTGGTACCAAAAAGCAAATAAGTGAAATGATAAAGTTAGAGGCGCAGAACATTGGTGCCTTATCTGTAACCGAAAGATGGCTTGGAGGAACTTTAACTAATTATCATGTCGTTAAGGAGAGAATAGATCGCTTGGTAAAAATGAGACGGGAAACAAAAGATGGGTCTTATGAAAAATACACCAAAAAAGAAAGACTATTATTGGAAAGAGAAATGGAAAAGTTGGAAGCTTCGGTTGGTGGCTTGGTTGGATTAAAGGGGTTACCAGCTGCTTTGGTTATTGTTGACGCCCATAGAGAAAAGACGGCGGTTAGGGAAGCAAAAAGAAAAGGTGTTCCAATAGTTGCATTGGTTGATACTGATACGGACCCAAATTCGGTGGATTACCCTGTGCCGGGAAACGATGACGCTATAAAATCCATCGCTTTATTGGTTAAGGTTTTGTCTGAGGCACTAGAGAAAGGTTATAAAGAATCTTCAAAAAAAGAAACAGCTGCTAAATAATTATCAGTTTTAAGGAGAAAGAAATGGATATTAATGCAATAAAAAAATTAAGGGAAGAAACTTCAGCTTCTGTTTTGGATGTAAAAAAAGCTTTGGAGGAGGCGGAGGGAGATATGGTTAGAGCAAAGGAATTGTTGGCAATAAGAGGGCAAGAAATAGCTGCCAAAAAGACAGCTGAAAGGACTGTAAATGCAGGTTTAATTGAAACTTATGTTCATTCTACAGGGAAAGTTGGGAGTATGGTTATGCTCCTTTGTGAAACCGATTTTGTGGCAAAGAACGAAGAATTTAAAACTTTGGCACACGAAATTGCCATGCAGGTTGCAGCTTCTGATTATGAAAGCATGGACGCCCTCTTGGATGATGAGTATATTAAGGATGGCTCTAAAAAAATTAGAGATCTTATAACAGAGGCTATTGCAAAAATTGGTGAGAAGATTGAGCTAGGGAAATTCGTGAGATTTTCTGTGTGACACTGACTATCTTAATTGTTAAAATAAATGTATGAATAAAACCGAGCTAAAAAAATCTCTGGATATAGCAGTTGAAGCTTTGCAGGAAAATTTAAGTCTTATTAGAACGGGGAGAGCTACCCCTGCTATACTTGATAACATTCGCCTTGAAGCTTATGGTGCTAAGATGACCATAAAAGAAGTTGGAAATGTAACTGTCTCTGATGCTAGTACTTTGGTTATAACCCCCTGGGACAAAGGTTTACTCAATCCTATTGCTAAGGCTATTAGGGAGAGTGATTTAAAAATTGAACCTATTATGGAAGGGGACAGGGTTAGGTTGGTTTTTCCTGGACTGACGGAGGAGAGAAGGAAAGAATTTGCTAAACTTGTGTCTGAGAAAGTAGAGGAATGTAGACAGCGCGTTAGAAAAGTTCGTCAGGATGTAATGAGGCAAATAGATACTCAATTTGATAATAAAGAAATTGGGGAAGATGAAAAATTTTCCCTAAAAGAGGATGTGGAAGAGTTGGTTAGGGAATATAACGAAGAAATCGAAAATATAGGAGATAAAAAGACAGATGAGATTATGACTGTTTAGGGAAAAGGTTTATACTCTGATGCAATAAAATAAAATGATCTCTTTAGTAATATTTATATTAATACTTTCCTTTTTAGTGCTTATTCATGAGTTTGGTCATTTTATGGTGGCAAAAAGGAATGGTATCCTTGTTGAAGAATTTGGTTTAGGTATACCCCCAAGAGTTTTTGGTAAAAAATTTGGAGATACTATTTATTCTATAAATCTTTTCCCCTTTGGTGGTTTTGTTCGTTTAAAGGGAGAAGATTCCAACGAAATAACTTCGCAAGATCTATCTGATACTAGTAATTTTGTTTCTAAAACAGCATGGCAACGAATGGCAGTTATTTCTGCTGGAGTTATTATGAATATGCTCTTTGGAGTAATAATTTTTTATCTCTTTTTAGGTTTAAATGGTTTTAAATCAAAAGAGATTCCTTTGTTGTTCCCATACGAATTTAGATTTGGAAATGTAGAAAAAAGCAATACGGTTATTTTTGGATTAGATGAAAATTCTCCACTTTTGAATGCAGATTTTCCCGTTGCTTTAGGGGATACACTTGTCTCTATAGAGGGCGAAGCTGTTAATTCACTTTACGATGTGCGTAGATTGGTTGAAGATAAGGCAGGTCAAGAAATATCTGTTGTGATTAAACCCGCCTCTCCTGATACCCTTACGAGTTCCAAGGAATCTTTAAAAGATGATCTTGTTGAGTTAAAGGTATATCCCTTTGTAGACAGTGAAGATCCAAAAAATCCCGCTCGACTAGGTGTTTATTTGGGATCTGTAGCTCAAATACATTACGACACCCCCTTACAAAAAGCAACCGCAGGTTTTACACATTCCTATAATATCTTGTCATATACAATTTCTACAATGAAAAATATTGTTGGCTTCTCCATAGAAGAGAGGACTGCAGAGCCTTTGGCTGAAACCGTTTCTGGTCCTGTGGGAATATACTCAATTGTGTCAAAAATCCTTTCCTTTAGCCGCAAAGAAGCATTAATAAATCTTTTAGACTTAATGGGGCAGATTTCTGTAAGTTTGGCATTCCTTAACATACTTCCGTTACCAGCACTGGATGGGGGGAGGATATTTTTTATTATTGTGGAATTGGTGACCAAGAAAAGAGTGAATCCTAATTTTGAAGCCCGTGTGCATCAATTTGGGATGGCGGCCTTGTTGGGGCTTTTAGTTGTTGTAACAATACGGGATTTGGGTAGGGTTTTTTAGGTATCCTGCTCTTGTATCTTGAGCTTTATGTTTTATCTCTCTCCTCAATTAAAAAGGTAAAAGTTTGCATAAAAAATCAGTAAATAATATACTACCAGTTGTGTTGTCGTATCAATTATTTGATTACATATTAGACTTGGAGGTGTTTTTATCAGGTGACAAAAGTAAAAGTGCGAAAAGGCGAGTCTTTTGATCACGCTTTAAAAAGATTTATTATGGAAGTAAATAAAGCGGGAGTTCTCAAAGAAACAAAACTTAGAGAACGATTTACAAAAGAGAGCCAAATTAGAAGGCAAAAAAGAGAAGAAAAAGCTAGAACTATTAAGAGTGATAGAAGGAAGTATAATTAATGGTTCTTACCGATTTGCAAAAAAAAGTTTTTGAATATGCCAAAGCAGGGGATACTGTTCGTGTGTCTGTTTTGAGATTTTTGATTTCTGCCCTAAAAAATAAGGAGATAGATTTACGCGCCAAAGGGGAAACACTTTCGGTGGAGGATGCCCTAAAAGTAACCCAAAAGCAAATTAAGCAGCGCAAAGAGGTTATAGAAATAAGTGCAAAGTCTGGTAGGAATGATATTAAAGAGAAAGAAGAGCAAGAATTGGTAATTTTGGAGGAGATTTTAGAATTTATTTCTAGTCTTGCGGAGTAGCTCTTAAATATGTCAAAAAATGAAAAACCTACTACAAGGATTCTGCAGTTGTTAAAAAAATATTCTCAAGTTAATATCTCGGTCTCTTTACTAAAGGATCCACAAATGAAGGAGTTAAACCTGCAGTATAAAAATAAGGATTACGCTACAGATGTGCTTTCTTTTGAAATAGGCGAAGAAATGGGAGAAGGTATTTTTCAATTGGGGGAAGTTGCTGTAAACATTGATCAAGCAGAACGACAGGCAAAAGAATATGAGAATGATTTGGAACATGAAATAGCGGAATTGGTTGAACATGGGACTTTGCACTTATTGGGCGTGAATCATGTGGGGGATATGTGAGTTTGGTACAATCAATTTATGAAGCTTCTTGTAGGATTGGGCAATCCAGGGAAAAAATACGCAAAAACCCTACATAATGTTGGCTTTATACTTCTTGACAAATTTGCAGAAGATAAACATTTAAGTTGGAAAAAAGACTCCAAAGCCCAAGCGCTCGTTGCCAAAGACGAAAACCTCTTATTAGTTAAACCCCAAACCTATATGAACCGTTCCGGAATTTCGGTGGCGTACGTTCTTTCTTATTACAAATTAAACCCCTCAGATTTGTTGGTAATCCATGACGATATTGATCTTAACTTTGGTCAAACAAAACTCCAAAAAAACATTGGGCCTGCGGGGCATCTGGGTGTGGAGGACATAATTGTTTCTATAAAGACCAAAAATTTTACTAGATTTAGGGTGGGAGTGGGGCGTCCCCAAAACGAAAAAATTGCCACTGAAGACTGGGTTTTATCAAACTTTTCGGCGGAACAACTTGAAGAAATACGAAATATATCTCTTCCAATTAGTGGATAATAAAATTCTCCAATGCTAATTTAGTATTTGGAGCTGCCTTATGTTTTATTTAAAATATCGTCCTCAAAAATTTAGTGAACTTATTAAACCGAACCCTGTCGCAGATGTATTAGCCAATCAAGTAAAAACTGGTAAAGTTTCTCATGCCTATTTGTTTACGGGTTCGCGGGGTACAGGAAAGACTACAACAGCAAGAATTTTGGCTAAAGCCGTAAATTGCTTGTCCCCTGAAAAGAATGGGGACCCCTGTGATAAATGTGAAAATTGTTTGGCCATAAAAAATGGTAGTTTTTTGGATTTAATTGAAATAGATGCTGCTAGTAATAGGGGAATAGACGACATTCGTTCTTTAAGGGAGCGTATAAAATTGGCACCTGCTTTTGGTAAAAAAAAGGTTTACATTATTGATGAGGTTCATATGCTTACTGCGGAGGCTTTTAATGCTTTGCTGAAAACATTGGAAGAGCCCCCAGCTCACGCGATGTTTATTTTGTGTACCACTGAGTTTTCTAAAGTTCCCGATACTATAAAATCACGCTGTCAGAGCTTTACGCTTAAACGTGCAACAATAAAGCAGATAAAGGAAAAATTGCAAGTTATTGCTAAAGAGGAGGGAAGTGCTCTTTCTGATAAGGTTGCTGAAGAAATAGCGCGTGCCTCCTTGGGGGGTTATAGGGATGCAGAAACAATGTTGCAGCAGGTTTTGCAAGGGAATTCCTCTACCGAAGATTTTGTTGGCGCAGGCTCCTATGAAGACTTTAACCGATTTTTCACCTTTTTGGTTAATTCAGAACCTTCACACGCTCTTACCTTTGTTGAGGAGAAGGCTAATAAAGGTGTGGACATTAAAGTTTGGGTTAGCTCTTTTTTAGACTATTTAAAGGATTTACTATTTATAAAGATGGGGGTTACTCAAGGTTTTGACGATTTGCCCGAAGAAATTATTAAGAATCTACATTGGTTTGCTGAGAAATTGTCTGTTGATGACATACTCTTTGTGATCAATACTTTTATATCTTGTGAATCGGCTCTTTCCACAGAAGTTGCAGTGGCACAAATTTGTACGCGATGGGGTGACGCCCCTTCGGTGGGGGTTTTGCCTAATAATGAACCAGAAGTTGACCCAACTGCTAGCCCTAAAGCCGCTTCTTCCAAAAGTAAATCCGCCCCACCTGTCTCTCAAGAATCCTCGGTGGAAGATCTCTCACATAATGAGGTTTCTGTAGATATAGAGACAGTAAAAAAGGAGTGGAACAATATATTAAGGGCATCTACAAAATACAACCATTCAGTACGCGCTTTGTTAAAAGCAACACAACCAGTGGAGTTACGCGGAAACTCCTTGGTTTTGGAGGCCAAATTTGCCTTTCACAAAGATCGTTTGGAATACAGTAAAAACCGTGAGATTGTAGAGCAAGTCTTGTATGAAGTTTTAAAAGAGCCGATATTATTTGTTTGTAATTTATGTCAATCTCCCCCAGCAAGGAAAAACTTTGGGGAAACCGGAAATTTGACCGACTTAAATATTGCCATTCCTAGTAGTCAAGATTTAGGCTCTGTAAATATAGATTCTTCTCTTTTGGATGTTTTTGATGGGGGTTTGCCCCTGTAAAATATAGAAATGTCTTTTCCCGATGTAATAAATGATTTAATAATGTATTTTGAGAGGCTTCCTGGTGTAGGTTCTAAGACAGCGCAGAGGCTAGCTTTTTATCTGCTTAGTTTTCCTGACAGAGAGCTAAAGGAATTTGGTGGGTTACTCGCCTCTTTAAAAGACAGAACTCAGCTTTGTGAAGTGTGTAAAAACATATCGGATGGGCGGTTGTGCAAAATATGTGAAGATCCTTCCCGAGAGAAGCGTCAAATATTAGTAGTAGCATCGCCTTTAGATGTTGTGGCTCTTGAAAGAACTGCTTATAAAGGCCTCTATCATGTATTGCATGGATTAATTGACCCATTGAGTTACATAGGCCCAGATGACATTTATTTAGCTGATTTGGTGCATAGAGTGGAAGAGTTGGTATCTAATGGAGAGTCTAGTGCTGATTTCCCTGTGGAAGTGGTTTTGGCAACAAATGCGGGAATGGAGGGGGAATCAACTGCCTTTTATATTTTGGACGCAATAAAAGAAAAGAATTTCCCCGCGGGTCATGTTAAGGTAACAAGGATTGGAAGGGGATTGCCCGTTGGAGGAGATATAGAGTATGCTGATGATAATACTCTTTCTAGGGCATTAGATGGCCGAAGGGAGGTTTAGAGTCAATAAAATAGGATTTTCTTATGGGATTGATATTTTCTTCAAAAAAATCTGTTAAAATCAACCTGTATGGAACTTAAACTCTATAACTCCTTAACCAAACGAATAGAAGAATTCATTCCGCAAAACCCAGATTTAGTAAGCATGTACCTTTGTGGTCCAACCGTTTATGACTTTGTAACTATAGGAAATTATCGCACTTATACTTTGGGGGATTTTATTTATAGAGCCTTACTCTTTAAAAAATACAATGTTCGCTATATTATGAACCTAACCGATGTTGGGCACTTAAGCGGAGACAATTTAGGAGATGCAGATACAGGGGATGATAGGTTAGAAAAAGCCGCTGAGAAAGAAGGAAAAAGTGCGACAGATATAGCTGACTTTTATATTAAGGATTTTGAGAAGGGTAGTAGAAAACTTAATTTACTCAAACCAACCAAATACACTAGGGCTACGGCATATATTCCAGAGCAGATTAAGTTAGTTCGGTTGTTGGAAAGTAAGGGTTTCACTTATAAAATAAGTGATGGGATTTATTTTGACACAAGTAAATTTCCTTCCTATGGCGAGTTATCCGGCCTAGATGATGAAAAAATCAGAGAAGGGTCTCGTGTAGAACCAAATCCTGAGAAAAGGAATGCCACGGATTTTGCTTTATGGAAATTTTCCCCAAAGGAATCTACTCGCTGGCAAGAATGGGATTCCCCTTGGGGAAAAGGTTTCCCTGGTTGGCATTTGGAGTGTTCCGCTATGTGTATGACCGAACTTGGCGAAACAGTAGATCTTCACATAGGCGGCGAGGATTTAAAAATGATTCATCACCAAAACGAAATAGCTCAAAGCGAAGCCGCAACAGGCAAGAAGTTTGTAAATTATTGGGTGCATGGCGCTTTTTTACAAGTTGATGGTGGAAGAATGGGCAAAAGTTTGGGTAACGCTTATACATTGGATGATCTTGAAGCCAAAGGCTTTTCTTCTATGGATCTGCGCTATTTTTATATGACTTCTCATTATAGATCTTCGCTTAATTTTACTTGGGAATCTTTAACTGCAGCTAGATCTGCTTTGAACAGGTTATATGGAACTTTAAGCTGTTATAGAGATACCAATGGAAAAGTTTCTCAGGAGCATTCTTATAAGTTTGAGGAGGCTCTAATGGAGGATTTAAACATGCCCAAGGTTTTGTCAATAGTGTGGGATCTGATTAAATCGGATCTTCCTGAAGGAGATAAGATAAAAACCTTGGCACAATTTGACACAGTGTTGGGGTTGAATTTGCATGACCATATTGCTTATGAGATCCCAAAAGAGGTTATGAATTTAGCAAAGACTCGTGAGCAATATAGAAAGAGTGGAATTTGGGATAAGGCAGATGTTGTTCGTAGGCAGATAGAGGATATGGGTTTTGTGGTGGAGGATGAGGTGGGGGGTTTTAGAGTTAAAAAAAGGTTTTAGAAGATGCCCGATGGAAATTCCGAGGGGGATAAGGGTAACTATCTAGAGAATTTTTTACCCGAGAAAACAATGACATTTGAGCAGGTAACTGAAGAATCCTGGGAAATCGCAGGGGCAAGCTTGGAAACATGGAAGTATGATTTGGAGATTTTGCTTGAAGAAAAGGCATCTGCCTTAACTTTAGCCCTTTCCCAGTATTCTGCGCTTTATGCTGGTGATATTCCTGATAGTGTAGTTGTTTCTCTAAACTACTACCCTGGATTAGGTCGTCAAAAAGGTGAACCAGTCAGGAATTTTTGGCGTGCAGAAGGAGATCTTTTGCCCAAAGATTTTCCAAGCATACTCCTTTGGTTTTCTGAACCATATCAACTGCCGTCTGATGATCCTGTTCGTATAAAAAGAGAAAATTACCAAAGAGTGTTGCCCTTAATTCTTCATGAGCTCCAACATCAGTTTTTTCAAGATGCTCGATATAGGCAATTGATCTCTTTATCGGAGGAAAAACCAGATGTACAAAGAGTTCTAAATCAGCTGGAAGGATCCAGAGGTACTTATATTGAGGTTACAAATGAATTGGTAACCACATATTTGGAATCTTTAGGGAGGGAAATTTTACAGGATAGCGGTTTTCCCCATAGGGATAACAAATTTTCATCTCAATTGGGAACAGTTGCTATGATTCCCCCCTTTCGGTTGGAGACAAGTAAAAGAATGCATGGTAAAGTTATGGAAGCGGTGATAAGAGCCGATGTGGAAGATTGGCGTGATAAGGGGAGACACCCGGGTCCATATACCGAGTTAAGACAAAGATGGTCTGCACTTTTAGGGGGATTACCCAAAGGTTATGAAGTCACCTCTACTGAAATAGATGTGACCAAACCTAGCGGGTCTGAAGTCTATACTGGTAATAATATATACCAGATAGGTAGAAGCCTAGATACTTCACTTGTACGAAGATATATTCTTGAGGGGAGACCCATCGATGTAGATTTTGTGAGGGAATTATATGCTATGGTGGCACCC
>JAGPFW010000003.1 GCA_018056275.1 Patescibacteria group bacterium | reverse complement strand
CTTTTATTGTAGGCCAATCTGAAGACATATATACAGCCAAAACAACAAGTGTAACCAACCTAGACAAAACAGAGATTGACCCCGACAAAATACTACCAACATTCCCAGGTTTTAAAGCATTCCCCAAAACATCCAAAAAACTTAATGATTCAAAAAGACTTTCCCCGTTCAATTCCAGATTAACTAGGAAAAACGAAAAATTACTTACAAGCTTTTGAGACTCGTTTATTACCATAGGAGCTGCAACTAAAAAAAACAGTACGATGACTAAAAGCAACATTAGATAACTTAGAAACACTGCTAAACCCCGGGACAAAGGCCTATTCATAAAAGTTAAACACATAATGCTTTTTATAGCTGACTCCATGGAAATTGTTATAAGCAAGGAAACAAAGATTAATCCAAAAATGCTCCTCAGCTTATAGACAACATAAACCCCGAGCAGAATACCCAAGGTTATAAGAATTGTCTTTGTAGAAATAACGACCTGTTTATTAATATTCAACATTTCTAAAATAATTATAAATGGTTTGTTCCAAGTTGTCTTTAGAAATGTCAAACCATTGTATACATGAGTTCTTTTTAAAATAGGTTTCCTGCCTTCTTATGTATGAGTGAACAGCAAACTTTGTTTTTTGAATTGCTTCTTCCCTTACCATAACTCCTTTTTTATAGTCAATAGCTTGCGAATAAATAAAACCATTTAATTGGACAGAATTTATAAACCCCAAAGAAGATAATTTTTCAACCTCTAACACAATCTTATCTTTTTTCCATATTGAATCCACCCACAAATCCGCCCGATTATATAAAAAATCTCTAGGAGCGGTTAAGCCAATAAAGACAAACTTGACATTTTTAAGATGGGGTAGGGGAGTAGCAACAATTTTTGGAGCAGAGCGATTTCTTTCAATAATTCTAACTAACCTATGCTTATTTTGAAAATCCGAAGTATTGGCAATTAGATTTAACGACGTCAATAAATTCTGCAACTCTTGTAAGTTCTTTTTTTCAAGGGATTTTCTGTAATTAAAATCTGGAGGCAATGAATTTCCCTGAATTTTCTGTGTAAAAAAATCTATATATAGACCCGTACCGCCGACAAGAAAAGGCATTTTCTCCTCCTGAATAAGTTTCTTGGCTCTTTCCAGTGCAAAAAGAGCAAAATCATACGCCGAGTAGTACTCTCCTGGATTAACTATGTCATACCCCCAAACATTAATTCCCGCAATTTCCCAATAGTCTTCGTGCTTAATAATCTCTTTTTCGCCCAATGGAATTTTACCCGTACCAACATCCATGTGTCTATAAATTTGTCTAGAATCAGCCGAAATAATCTGCCCATTAAGTTTCTTGCACATCTCTAGCGCAAGACCCGTTTTTCCAGTGGAGGTAGGCCCTACAATTACAGGGATTTTCATTCTTTTAGTGTTTCCTTCCATACCTTTGATAAATAGTCATGCCTTCTTTTTTTCTCATACAAGGGTATATCATCAGGGTACATTTTTTCAGCAAATGTCCCTTTTCTTGGAGAATAGATTGAAATAAAGGCAACATTAAATTTTACCTGCAAAAATAACCGCACTGTATCCATAAACTGATCCTCAGTCTCTCCGGGAAAACCAACGATTATGTCTGTTCCTAACTCCAAATTTGGTTTAGTTTTTTTTATGCGTGTAATTAAATCAAGATATTCTTCAACAGTATGCTTCCGATTCATCCGACTTAGGATGTCGTTATTTCCAGACTGGACAGCGATATGTAAATAGTTGTCAACCTTACTGTTTCCTACCGCGTCAATTAAATCCTGCGTAAAATCAAAAGGATTTGACGATAAAAAGGTTAGTTTTTTTACTTCTTTTAAAGAGCACACATCCCTAATTAGACCTGCAAAAGGAAGTTTTTGATCATTTCCAATTTTGATTTTTTTCTTGTCTTCTGGCAAAAGTCCCCACGAATTTACATTTTGCCCACACAAAGTGATTTCTGTAAGGTTCTGTGCTAAAAGCTTTCTTATCTCCGCAAAAATTTCTTCCCTTGAACGAGAGACCTCTTTTCCTCTAGCATAAGGAACTACACAGTAGGAGCAAAAGTTGTCACAACCATAGGATATGTTTACATAACCACTTTTTGAAGTGAAAATATTTTCGGAGAGAGATCCAATCAAATTTTTTCCTGAAGAACCGTCCAATACACCTCTTTCCATAAGGAAATTTGGTAATAACAAAAGTTCATCGGGAGAAAGATACAAATCAACCCAAGGAGTTCGTTTTTGCAACTCCTCAAAGGAATATCTTATCCTTTCGCCTTTAACGGATCCTACCATGCAACCTGCCAAAACAATAAAGGGTTTCCTTTCCCCTTTTACTAAGGACTTGGCTAAACCATATACCTTGTCTTCACTTTTTTGTCTGACAGAACAAGAATTTATTATATAAATATCTGCCAATTCAACCGAACTGCAAGACTCAAGCCCAAGAGAGTCCAAAATATTACTTAACTTTTCTGAATCAGATTCATTAGCCTGACACCCATAGGTATCAATATAATATGTTTTTGGAGAATATGTTTTCACAGGGGCATTATACCAAAGGAACTATGCCATACCCGAGTTAGCAGAACTATTCTTGAAGGAGACAAACTTCTCTTCCATAAATTCTTTTTCATTCTTATCCAAATTTCCAAGAAAGGCGGTAAAATCGTCAACTACAATATCCTTAGGGGAATAATCTTCCTCTGGGTAGAGCCTATTCATAAAAGCGATAACTGTAAGACCTGCTTTTTTCGCGGCCTTAATTCCCAAAGGGGCATCTTCAAAAACCAACACTTCTCTAGATTTAAAACCAATCTCCTTTAGGGCTTTTTCGTATATCTCCGGATCCGGCTTTTTCTTTTTTACATCGTCACCAAAAACCTTGAGAGCAAAAACATTTCCAATACCCAGATGACTCAAAACCTTTTCGGCTACTTCCCTATCGGAATTAGTCACCAAACCAACCTTAAACCCTCTTTCATGCTTTATCTCTCCAATAAATTCCCAAAAACCCGACTTTAAAATATCATCTGGAGAGCGAGATAAAACCTGACTTATAAATTTATCCTTAGTTTGGGTGATCAAAGTTTGAAGTGGGACACCATAATTTTCACCAGTAAAATCTAAATAAGAAGACCAAGTTTCTTCCAAAGAAGGTTCCTTAAAAAAATAATAACCCTTCCAAGTAAAGCCCAGGTTAGAGGCAACTTCAGAGCAAGCCTCATTCCACAAAATATGAGAGTTAATTATAGTGCCATCCAAATCCATTAGAACAGCCTTTTTATCCTTAAAATATTCTTTAAACACTAGTAATAAATCCTTTTGCCTGATAGAGTCCTAAAAACAACTACGAAAAAGACAATAGGACCCCCCAAAACATTTATGGGAAATAAATACCACTTTCCCCCACCCCATCCCGTAATATACACCCCATAAAAAAATCCAAAAAACAAGTATACATAAAGGAAAAGTTGCATATCTTAAGATTAACAAAGGCAGTTGAACTAGTCAAAATTTTTAGTTATTGTAATTATATGAAAGATACTGCCCAAGACAAAAACGCCAAAAATAAAGATGCCATTAATAGTCTAGCCGACTTAGATTTGGATGCTCTAGATACAGAGGACGATTTGGACGAAGAATTTGAGGAAACCACTACTGCTAAATTTTTTTGCCCCGAATGTGGTGAAATACCTAGAGATGAAGTACTTTTTATATGCAACAGTTGTGAATCTAACGAAATTCTATACAAAGACGGTGTTTTTGTCTGCCCACAATGCTTCTATCCTGGAGACAATTTTGAGTGTATGAGATGCGGAAACAGGCGAGTTATAGGAAAATTTTCTAACTAGACTACATCGGGCAACTACCCAATATTTGAATAAAGAACTCATGGAGTATCATTTGTCCTTTATCCCTGCACAGTTTCGGATTCTGCAAAATATCTTTTTAAAATCAGACTTGCGGAATAATGGTCGTCAACGCGCCTTCCCTCCTGTGACACTCCTACATTAAGCATCACTACAGAAGCCTCTTTGGTGGTATAAAATTCATTTATAAACTCAACTGGAACTTTAACCCTAGATTTGAGTAGCTTTACAAACTTTCTAACCTCTATTGATTTAGGAGTCTCCTTATTATCCACAGTAAGCGGCAAACCCACAACAATCTTGGATACAGCGTACTCCTTTATCACCCTAGCAATCTCGGATATTGCTGTACCAAAGTTCTTTGCAGAAATCACACGGATGGGAGAAACAACGCCTCCTCTACCAAATGCTAAACCTATCTTTGAAGATCCGTAATCAATTCCCAAGACACCAAGGTCCTCACTAGAGGGAACAATAGGACAAGCTCTTTTGGAATGAACTATGGAATCTGCGGGCATACTAATTACGATCCACCAACTCTATAATTATATTGTCAAAATTCTGTGGCACTTTCTGAAGAAAAGGTAAATTAGGTACTAAATTTAGTTCATAAGTCTCAACCGAAGGGAGCTGTCCCAAAACTCTGGTTGCATCGGGAAGACTTTTACCAGAAAGATCCTCTTTTAGTTTCTCAAGGTTGATTATGGGTCTAACTGTAGTTTTTGCAGTAACTTGTATGTCTGCACTTGTACTTGTAACAGCAGTGCTATCACTATTACCTAAAGAAGTAGCTCGTATGTCTATTTTTTCCCCAGAAGGTTCAAAAGATTCGGGAACAAGAGTGGAGATTAATTGCAAAACCAATTTTTCTAACAACCTTTCAGAATAGGAAAGACCTGTGGCTGTAGCGGATTGTTTTACACTAAATGAGGATACTTCATCACCAACCTTTGCACTTACTTCAGGCTCCCCATACGAAACACTAGAAGATCCGTCTATGTACTTATGGTCTCCTTCAACGGAATTTGCAAGACTTTGAGAGGATTTCTCAACTAATTCCCGCCTGGCTTCGGTTAGGGCAGAGTTAATATCATCTTCAGAAACAACTTTTATTGTTTGACTAGAGCCTCCCTTAAAATCAACAGAACTTTTTGCCACTAGTTCAGTTTTCTTATAATTGCTAAACTCCATTGTCTCGCCTTTTTTTATATTGTATTTGGAACCAATTTCCAAAGCAGTTACATCAGCGCTCTTTTCGCCAGGAACCATTACACTTGCAGGATCCTCTGGGTCTTCATAGGAGACAGAAGGAACCGTAACATCCGAGGTCAAAGCATAAACTAAGTCATCAAATTCTAACTTCGTCCCTTTACTTAATGTTATTTCAGATTCAGTACGATTATAAATTAACACCTCTCCCGAAGCCTTTTCTCCTTCCAATTTTTCACCTGTGGCATCCTTAGTTATTTCTACATCAAATGTTTTAGAAACCTGCCTTCCTTTAATCGCTTTCTTTTCAGGATCTATATCTTTTGTCAAGTTAGCGTCCACCACAACAGAGAAACTCCTTGCCAACGGGTCTGACTTAATAACGAGCTTTACATAGGCCTTATGCATATTTAGTACTCTTGTGAAAGCAAAAGCACCGCCTCCCAAAAACAGACACATAATAATAAGAGGAATAACGCCCATTTTAGGATGAAATCTTGGGAAAGATATTTTTGGGAATTTAAAAAAAGCAAAGAAATTAGTTATTTTTCCAAAAACTCCCGCTGAAGGAACTTCCGTAGCGCCAATCAAGGAGTTCTCAGCCAACAAAGAGTCAAATTCAGTGGATTCCCCATTGGCGAGTTGCGAAATAATTTCTTGACCATTTTTAGAATCGGTGGAAAAGGTTACAGACTTTCCCAACTTCTCCAAGTTTTTCTTTAGAAATTCCAAATTTAGTCTATTTTCTAATATAAGAGATCCAGACGGAATAAAAACCTCAAAATCAAAATACGCTAAAACCGCAAGATCATTCAAAATCGTATATACATCTTTTCTTTCTTCTACAATATATTCCATCAGATCATTTTAAAATAGATGTTTCCCAAAGACAGGGGCAGAATCCACTCCAATAGGGAGGAAACTCCACAGATGTCCAGAATCTCTTCGGATAGGGATGCCTTTATAAATTCTGGAGGCGCCTTGAATGGCACAGACTTATACCAAACCTCCGTTCTTACCAAATCAACAAAATCAGAAATGTCAAAACCGCTCCCTGTTAAATAAACTTTTGAGGGAAAAGTTTTCACACCAGAAAATCCCAAAAAAACAGTTTCCAAACCCTCCAACCATACAATAGAAAACTTTTCTAAAACCTTTGAAACCTCAATTGATAATGCCTCGCTTAAACTTCCTGTTTGATATTTTCCTACTATTGCAATAGCCTCATCCAAATGCACAGATAATTTCCTACAAATCTCCGCGTAGAATCCAGATAAACCCAAATCTATATAATAGCATCCAACAAGGCTTCCCCCAAAAGCTACATATACAGTGGTCTTGGAAAAATCAAAATCTAAGATTACACAATTCTTATTATCGGGCAGGGAGTTAATGCTATCGTAAAAAGAATACCCTAATGAAGCAACACCAATTACTTGGATATTCACTTTCTTGGCAACTTTTTGAATAAAATCCAAATAGGAAGATTCAGCAAAAGAACCAAACCATGAGAGCTCCAATTCCTTTCCATCCAAACCAACGGGATCCTGCACCACCAAGTCATCAAGTTTCAATAATATCTCCGAAGAGGTTATAGGAATCAAATCCTCATCCATGTTTCCTTTTTGACTAATCAATATATCCTGCGCCCTAAATGTAGCGTTTTTCTCTGCCTGTTCGTAAAGCTCCTGAGTTTGTTCTTGTGTAATTTTGGACACTTCCACATTGGAATAACGCACTAAAGACATTAAATCAATGCAGTTTCTTGGGGAGAGACCAAACAAAGCCCTATCCGGAAGTTGAGGGAACTCGGTTTCCATTTCGGTTAGTAAAATATCTAGGGTTTGCGCAGTTTGGTCTAGGAGAGATTCTATAGGGTCAAAAACATTATCCAAAGACAAGTACTTTGATCTGGCAGCTATTATTTTAATTTTGGTATTTTCTGGAGGCGAACTGGAAAAAATTGGAGATAATTCCGAAGAAAAATTAGCAGGCGTTTCCCCCAAACTGCCCGCAGGAATCTGAAAATAAACAACGCTTACTTTGTAAGGGTCAAGCACTATGCCAAGGAAATCCTGGTTCTGTCGGATATTAGGTCTCTGGGATTTCTTTAAAAAAGGCAGTTTAATCATTAAGTTGATTATACAATAGATAAATTTTGTTAGCTATTCATTAGGTCAGCACTAGATCAAGGAGTTTATGCCTTCGGGTGTTGAAGCCCCAAGCGAGGAGTCAGACAGACTATGTTCTGAAGAAAGTGGGTTATCACCTAGCGCCTTCAAAAAATCATCAAACCAAGTGGTGTCCTGTTCTGGTAGATCTTCCCCAGTATCAGGGTCAATTGGGGATTCCACTAAAAAAACCCCCATATCTTTTAACGCACGACCTAACTGCATCAAATGAATGCGTAAGGCGTCCCATGCGACAAAGTCTTGTCCATCCCAAAGGGGACAATCTGCTATAAATCTTAAAGTATCGTATTCAGAACTAGTGCCATTATGTAGAAAAAGCGCCATCTGCTCATACTCTGCAACTACATCGGACAGTGCTTCCCTATACTTTTCTAAATATTCCTCACCACCAAAAGTTTGACCAGAAACACCTTCTGCCTCTTCCACTATTCTCCTAGCTCTTGCAGCATATTCGTGTTCCTGTCCATAGGTACAAATAAATCGCCTATAGGCATTCATCAATTCCATTTTCATCTCTTCATACTGAGGGTTTAATGAGTCAGGAACAGGAACACTATCAAGAACATCTTGCATGGCTCCACACTCCAGTTGCAAATCAAACCAGGTTCTAAATATATCCGGGGTACCAAGGTCACTAAGACCCCTGGTTACATGCAAATCATCCCTTTCCTGCTGTTGTTTTGTGGACACATAATCCAATCCCGATTCCTCAAATGCTCTAAGGGTTTTAGAAAAAGCATGTTTCCAGCTCATATACTGAGTAGCCGACAAAGGCAACCATGTAGGTTTCCCATTTCTCAAAACAGGAACCTTATACCAAACTTCACCTCCTCGTATTTCCTGTTCAGCAGCTTCCAAACGCCAAAGCCACTCCTGCGCCTTTACGGGGGAGTTAACCATAAGATCATCAACTGTCCTTACTTCTTGCGCCACATATTTTATATCACCTGCTTCACCATACTTAAGATTATTATTTGTTTCCTCTACAACAAATATTGCGGGGCATGCAATCCTTACTGATTTTACTGTAGATCTTAAATGCCCAGTCTTAGGATCAGTTTCATGGACCTGCACCCTTCTATCAAGCCAATATACAGGTTGAGGAGTAGATGCTTCATCTACAACTCGTCTACCTAAAAATCTACGCGATTCCACAACTTGTTTTCTCCCAGCGGAATCAAAACCCCATGTGTTAAGGTAAACATCCTCTCCCTGATCTTCTCTTTCACGTATCCTAATTTTCAGAGCATGCATCTCCCGCTGAAAGCGGAGTTTATAAAAGGGTTCATCTCGTTCAGTTATTGCAACTGATTCCCTCTCTCTTATTGCCTCAGCGTCCAAACCACCTTCTTCAAATGTTGCTCTCCTGGAGGAGCGACCCTCCCAAGGATGGTTTTCGTGGGAATATAACCCTGTTTTTTTAATTTCTGCTTGTATTACTCGTGAATAACGAATTCTTTGCTCAAGCACATGTTCCAAAAGCCCCTCATCTGTACGGATATCTCCTAGGCCCCGCAATACCTCTGCGGCATAAGTTTCAAATGGGGTTTTCAGAGCTCCCCCTATGGAAACTGAAGGAGTAGACCCTTCGAGGGGTTCCTCCCTAGAGGCTTTATATTGCTCACTTAGGTTATAAACTAACTCCATCACGGGAACAACACCCTCATCGCGATATACACCAGAACCCATTTCTTCGGAAACATCTAATAAGTGGTCCTCTACAACATTTTGCATTAGAATAAGGACGGACAGGATTCTGTCCTTGTAGGAGCCAAATAATATATCGTAGGAGTCACCATCTTCTGGGAAACCTTCCGCGCATAATGTTGTATTAACAGCAGTGCGCATTTCTTCTGATGGTTCTAGCTGGGCAAACATAGTATCCAGGGTTGCTACCGCCTCCGTATAACGAGTTCTCTCTCGGGCATCCGTAACCTTTGTCTCCAAGACAGCTTCAAAAATATCTCTTAGCTTAGGCCATTCCTCTTTAATCTTACAATCGCCTAACAAAAATTCCCGAACGGAAGCCTCAGGGCGATCCTCATAATCCTCGCGGACCTCTACATCCCGCAAGGGAGCTTCCGGGGCGAAAGTAACATCCCCGTTTATAGGCTTAGCCCTTTCCAAAGGTTCTCCAACCAACTGGGTCGCATTATTAGCATCGGACATACCTAAAATGGAATACTCCTCCTAGGAGGAATTGGAGCCTCCTTAACTTCATTTAACCCTGCTTTTTCATTAATGAATGCCTCAACCTCTTCAACGGGAACACCATATTTTTCTCGCGATCTTTTTCTTATTTCCATAGCTCTCTCGGGACTTTTATGGGAATTGACTTCATTCACTGCATCCCAATCCACCTTCATAGAAAAAGGCCTAGTCGGATGACCGCCCACTAGAAGCCGCGTGTAAAAGTTTCCTATTGGTAAGTTTATCAAATCACTTTGAGTAAAAGTGGGTTCAAATTGTTTTTCCATATACTCTGCGTCATCAGCACCTATTCTAAAAACAGCCATACTACCAACATTTCCAAAAACAGCCTCCTTAATCTTCTCATCTAACTGAGAAACAAATTGGTGCGCCACAATCAAATTCAATTTATATTTGCGCGCTTCCGAAAGAATTGTTGCAAAATCGTCAGTGGCGAAGTTTTGGAATTCATCCACATAAAGATAAAAGTTGGGAAAATCTTCTTTACCTAATTTGGTAGCTCTAGCCAAAGCAGCTTGTAAAATCCTTGGCACTAAAAGTAACCCTATAAAGTTAGAATTCTCTTCGCCTATCTTCCCCTTAGAGAGATCTACTAACAATATCTTCTTTTCCGCCATAATCTTATGAAAATTTAGAGCTGAATGAGGCTGCCCCAACATATGCCGCATCGTTCTATCGGTTACAAAGCGGTCAAATTTAGAAACAAAATAACCCATCTTTTCTCCCTTATGATAATCGCTAGTATTGGCCATTTCATCTGTCCAATACCTCTTTACTAAAGGATCATCTAATTTTGGCAAAAAGGATTTGGCGTAATTTTCATCTATTAATATTCTTAATACGTCTACCATTGTACTTTCGGGATCGGCCATTGCGGTTAACATAACATTTCTAATGGCTCTCTCTAGTTGGGGACCCATAATTCCCTGACGATTTGGATCGTATAATTTATATAAAAGTCCTATAAAAGCATTTATGGTCATGTGTTTCTCTTCTTCGGAATGAGCTTCCAACATATTTAAACCTATGGGGCGTTTATCATCGGAAGCATCAAAAAGTATTACATCGTCAATTCTATGCTCAGGAACTTTTTCCAAAATATCGTCAATGTCACTACCATGGGGGTCTATAAAGGCTAAACCCTCTCCATTCTCCATATCCTGCAAGGCTAACGTTTTCATAAACTCAGATTTTCCCGTACCAGTTTGCCCAATTATATAAAAATGCCTAGTACGATCTTTTTCCTTCATATAAACCTTCTTTTGCTTTCCCCTAAATTCATTTATACCCAAATAAAGCCCCTCTTCGGGAACATCCTCAGGGGCAGGGGCTCGTCTAGCTTTTAACCATAAAATACCTGGTGTTTTCACATTTTCACCGGGAAAATGGAAAATTGTGGCAAGCTCGGCTGTATTTAGTACAGAAACACTTCTATAAATGGGTATGTCAAAAATGGGGATACTTAAACTTATTGCGTCCATCCTTCTGTAGATAAAATTATCTATAGTATTTCTTGCCTTAGGATTTACTTTCTTGAATTTATTGTATTTAACATCAGTAAACTGCTCAAAGGATGTGACTATATTTTGGATGTGTTCATCAGCACGCATTTTGTTTTCGGCTATGGCAACAATCCTTATAGAAACATCAAACCCTGGTTTTGATATCTTCTTTTCTACTCCCTCCGTAAAAGATGTATCAACCTTCCCCCCCTTTTCGGGATCAGAACTTTTTCTATTTACTCTAGCAACAAATCCAGTACCTTGTCTTCTCCAAGAATTCCCCGCAGCCTGTATTAAAAATTGAACGGCAATGACATCCTTTTCATTTAATTTAGTCATAGAAGATGTTAATGTGCTTAAACTATCAGTAGCCAAATCTTCATAAACAGTGATTGGATAATAAGGCACCCCCGAAAGTTTTAATTCAGCAACAGAAGTGAAGTCTCCCCTATCCCATACTTCATTAGGGTCAATTAGGTCAATTTCTGCCTCGGGGTACGCCCCGTTTATTTTCTTCTCAACAGAAAGCGCCAATTCGTCAGGAACTACAACATAAAAACCAATACCATTTTCCTTGGCAACGATTTCAAATGAAATGGTATATTGTCCCTTCCATAAAGCAGCCCACCAACTCCTTTTAAAACCCCATAAGCTTGCAAAGAACTGCTCCGCCGCATTAATTTCTGTTTCGCTTGTAGACGGTAATTTTATATGCAAAAACGTGAGATTAAATTTATTTAGGTCACTTACCTTTTTTCTCTTCCGACGCATCAAAATTGCCACAGAAGCAACTATTGCCCCAACAAGAAAAAGCGCATACACTCCCACCCAAAAGACCACATAAAGAATTTGATTAAGATTTAACAGATCCATGCTTATCTATAACTCCCTGAATAAATTCGCCTTCTTCTTTGTCAGCGTATGCCGTTGTAGGATCCATATCCCCAATTGTCGTAATAGGCTCTGGCTTGGGTTGCATCCGTTGATCCACCGTCCTCCCTAAAGATCTTGACGGAATAGGCGTGATGGGAGATGCATCCTCATCTAATGCTTTTGGCTTTGGGGCTACAATCTTGGGTTTGGCTTCTTCTTGCTCCTGCGATTCCTCAGGCTTTGCACGCTCATAATAAGGAACAGACTCAGAGGATGAACTTGAAGCTGAGAGGCGATCCAATCTTTTTGCAAAAGAGACTAAGTCTTTAGGTGTATCGGGAACAGCCCCATCATTAAAAATACCAGTCGGTGCTGAATTATCCGTAGAAGCAGGATTTGAAGGTACACCCACACCAACAAAATCATCGGCATTATTTTGTGTGTTCTGTGTAGCTATATCCCAAGGATCGGACATAAATTATTTCCTCTTGGAATTCATCTCCTTACCCTCTAAACCATCCTGTAAAGAGTCAACATAAGGTTTTGCTCTTGCTTTTATATCATCTATTGCAGGGTTAACTTCGGCCTTAATTTCCTCATATTTTACCTTTCCTGTAGAGACAGCCTTTTCAAAAGCCTCCTTTAAATCCTGCGCTTCTTTGGAAAGCTTTTTCCGTGTATCGTCTCCTTTTCTAGGAGCAAATAAAATACCTAGCACTGCGCCAATCCCCATACCCCATAAGAATTTATTTCTTTTTTTTGCCATGTTTTCCCTCCTCTTCTACATCTTCCTCAAAGATGTCACTTAAAGTTGTTATTGACTTAACAGTATTGAAGCCCTTAATAAGCCCAAGAGCCAACGTCCCAAATTTAAAAACAGTCCCTACAAGAGAACTAGAAAGTCTATTTGTGTTTTCCAAAATATTATTAAAGGCTTTAAAAATCTTGCGAGTTTGAATAAAAATAAAGATTAAGAAACCTAACCAAATCACAAAATTTATAATGAGAAGTGAAACCAAGATGGTTATTAGTGTTTCTGTTGTCATAGGCAGTAAATATTAAATAATCTAAGAAAAGTATAACATAGATTTAAAACCATATAACTCAAATCCGTGTTTTTAATAATAAAAAATTTATGGGGTCACAATCTCGTCTAAAACTTCTGGAGTAGACATATCCTTAGACATAACCTCAAAATCCTCCTCATCCGTTTTCAATTTTTCGGGCGGTTCACTTATAACTATTTCGGGTCTATAGATTACAGTCAAAATCTCTTCCGACCTTTTCTCCAAGATATTTATAGAAGTTATACTTAGAGTATTTACTCCTTCCCTCAACCCAACCGATGTGGCAAAACTCCCGTCAGGCTTAAGCAAAACAACCTCTCCGTTAATAAAAAGCGTGGCATCAATATCGGTTTTCCCAGTTATATCAACTAAAGAAGTCTTTAAAATTTCATTATCTTTAGGGTGAGTAATAACTAATTCGGGAGGACCTTGATAATTCTTATAGGCATAAAACAGATACCCAAAAAAAGTCAAAAGAAGCAAAAAAGAAACGCCCATGACAAGACCTTTTGCTGTTATTGTAACGCGGGGTTTTATTTTCTTTAGCTTCTTCTCTCTTAACACAGGAAAATCCTCTGGAAATGCGTAACCAAATTCCCGCCGCCATAAAGCCAAAATTTCTTCCACATTTAAACCCAACGCACTTGCGTAAATCTTAAGGAAACCTCTCGCATGCGAGGAACTATCAAAAAGGGAATAGTCATTTTCTTCTAGAGCCTTAATATACTTTGGATGAATTTTTATTTTCTTGTACAAAGAATCCGGTGTTTGGCGAAGTTTTTTTCTCTGTGAAAGGAGTATCTCACCTAAATTTTTCATATTTTATATTCTAAAAAGGAGTTTCTTCAAATGATTCCAAAGAATCGCGGTTAGAAACAAGCACCTCACGGGGCTGAGAACCGTTTTGGGGCCCAATAACACCTTTGGCCTCTAATTCATCCAAGATTCTCGCCGCTCTAGCATATCCAATAGAAAGCCTCCTTTGTAACAACGAAGCAGAAGCCTTTCCAGAGCTCACACAAATTTCTACAGCCTCCTCAAATAAATCATCAACCGCGTCTCCCCCAGACGAGACACTAGTGCCACTTTGTTCGGCTTTCTGTGCCATTTCCAAAATTTCCTCCTTATACTCAGGTTCAACACCCTGATCCTTCAGATACTTTACCAAGGAATTTATTTCTTGTTCAGAGACCCAAGCACCTTGTAACCTAAGAGGCTTTGAAGCATCAGGAGGTACAAAAAGCATATCACCTTTACCTAAAAGCTTTTCAGCACCAGGCTGATCAATTATTACACGCGAGTCAATTTGGCTGGAAACATTAAAAGCAATTCTACACGGAATGTTTGCCTTTATAATACCAGTAATTATATTTGTGGAAGGCCTTTGAACCGACAAAATTAAGTGAATACCGACTGCGCGAGCTAATTGAGCCAAACGAATTATGCTTTTTTCCACAGCAGCAGGATCTGCGACCATTATTTCTCCTAACTCATCTACAATGATTACAATGTAAGGAAGCGCCTGAAAGCCTGATTTCTCATTATAAGAATCTATATTCCTAGCATGAGCACTCTCTAAAAGTCTGTATCTCCTCTCCATTTCTATTACCGCCCATTTAAATACGGCGGGGGCTTTTTCTACATCGGTTATGACAGGGTTTAAAAGATGCGGAATATTATCATAATAAGTAAACTCAACCCTTTTTGGATCAACCAAGATAAATTTAACCTCCTGAGGGGTTGCCCTAAAAAGTATGGAAAACAGAAGCGAATGCAAAAACACCGACTTTCCCGAACCCGTAGCGCCGGCCACTAACAAATGGGGCATCTTTCCTATGTCATAAACATAAACTCTTCCTCCAACATCTTTTCCCAAAACAATACCTAATTTGGAACTCAACCCTTTCATAGAATCCGAGGTCAACAGAGTTTTAAAAGGTAATATAACTCTATTGTTATTAGGCACTTCTATACCTATATAAGGCTGTCCTGGAATAGGCGCCTCTATTCTAACCGAACCTGTTGGAGAAGAAAGTGCGCGAGCCAAATCTGACTGCAAGTTAACTACTTTGGATATCTTTGTTCCTGAGGGGACATCTAAAACATATTGGGTAACTGCTGGACCTGCGTTGTTACCTATTACGGTACCTTTAATAGCAAATGATCTAAGAGTTGACTCTATAATCTGATTTCGGCTTTTAACATTTCCAGCATCAGGGGCAATCTCTTTGGAGTCATCTAAGAGGGAAAGCGGAGGTAATTGCCATACTCTATCTGCATAAGGAAGATTGGGCGCAATAGAAGTTAAAACTTTGGAGTCTTCGGTTACAAAAGGTTCAACAACAGTTCCATTTTGAGGTTCAGAAAAAGGAGGCAAAATTTCTAACTGAGACTTTGGTTTTGTACCCTCCAAATTAGAAGATATAGCTGGAAACGTATCTATGGGAGCCTCCCCAATGGAAGATTCTGCAAAAGCCATATCGGAGAACACCTCTGTAGAGTCGATAGCGTCTTTATGCATTAGATCCAGATATTTCTCTTTTAATTTTAAAAGCACTGTCTTAACAAAGGATATAATCGTGTTTAGCGAAAGGTTAGAAACCAATATAATGGAAATCATCAATAATCCCAAAAGAACCAATACCGCTCCTAAAAAACCAAAAGACGAATAAAGAAAATAGAAAAACTGGTACCCAAGCATTCCTCCCGCTCCCCCAGAGGATGCTTTTGTGTAGGGATTTGAATTCCAAGAAAATACTGTTAGGAACGTGGCAGCGGACAATAAAGTCAAGCACATCCCTACAAAGACGCGGAGGTTTTTAAAGGGCAAATCAATTGATTCAACACAAAAAGCTGAAAGTAACAGCAGAGGAAAAAATAAAAGAAAAGCTAAAGATCCAAATGCTATCCTTATTCTACTGTTTATAAAAGCGTTCACACTATACCCAGGAGCAAAATAAGAGAGCACTACCAAAAAAGCGCTTAAAAAAAAGAAAACCGCTAAAATAGATCTTACCAGTTCTGGCTTGAAATCCAAATTTAGCTTAAATTTTTTCTTTCTTCCCCTTTTTTTAGGCATTGCCTACATGATAACACGAAAAGGATTATTACAGATATATAGCTTGTACAAATATCAAAGGGCTACGACCAGTCTCTTTAAATAAAAGCTTGTTCATCTTTTTTTCAACCGCATCCTTTGTACTATTCCAGTTTTTTCGCAAATCATCCTTTGGGTTTATTGTAGCGGCTATGGATTGCTTTGCCTTCGCCAAAAGACTCCCGGATTCCTTCACATAAACAAACCCTCTAGTTACAACTTCAACTTTACCCATAAATTCGCCTGTATCCTTAGAGGCCGCAACAATAACTACAAACATTCCATCATCTGAAAGTTTTTCCCTATCCCTAATAACCGAAGTACCCACATCACCAACATTAGAACCATCAATAAAAATATCCTTTACCGGATACGATGGACCCTTCTTGGCAATATTGTTCTCAAACAAAACCACATCGCCTTCTCTCTGTTCAAAGACAGTATCTGGACTAAACCCAAGAGTGGCCACCATATTAGAATAGGCGCGCATCCTCTTTATTGTCCCTCCAATAGGGATAAAGTATTTAGGCTTGCATAAAAAAGCAATTAATCTTAAATCACCTTTAGTACCATGGCCAGAAACATGCAGATTCTCTTGGATCTCACTATAAATCACCTTAGCACCAAGAGAAATTAGGTTATCCTGAACTTTCTCCACAGCTTCGGCAACTCCAGGCGGATTAGGGTCAGCAGAAAATACTACAAAAGCTCCCTCCTGCAGATTTATATCCGGATGCTCTCCTCTGCTTATTTTTCCAAGTGCAGAACCAGATTGACCGTAACATCCCGCTACAATGTAGACAAGATCAGCTTGGTTATATTTAGAAGCATCTTTAGAATCAACAAAAACATCATCAGCAAAGGGAAGGTATTTAAGCCCTCGGGCAACCGAAACGCTTTGATCTATAGACCTACCCATAATAACTATCTTTCTACCAAGCTTTTGAGCAGCCGTAATTATTTGATACATCCTAGATATATTGGAAGATATTGTCGTTACAATTATTTGCTTCCCCTCCGCTTGAGAGAACAAAGTATCAAATGTAGCACCCAATTCTTTCTCAGGCTTAGAATAGCCTTCGGTGGTAACACCCAAACAATCAGACAACAAACACAAAACTCCTTCCTCCCCATATTTTGCGATCCTTCCTAATTCAATAGGCTTATCTAAAACAGGCATCAGGTCTATTTTGAAATCAGAAATATGCAAAACAGTACCCTCTGGAGTTTTTATTGCAAAACCAAAAGAATCTGGAACAGAATGATTTACGCCAAAGGCTTCTATAGTAAAAGACCCGATTTTTAACGGAGGCATATCAGCGCTAATTAGGTGCATAGAAGGATTTTTTGGAACATCTCTATACCTTCTTTCATCTGTAAATTTTTCTTTTAAGAACCCTTGAACTAGTTTACTTGCATAAACCTTAACTTTTGGAAATTCCTTTAAAAAATATGGAACCGCTCCTATATGATCCTCATGACCATGGGTTAAAATTAACCCTTTAATTTTATGAGAATTCTCCTGTAAATATGTGAAATCAGGAATGACCATATCCACCCCCAGCATCTCGCTATCCGGAAAACCCACACCACAATCCAATACTATAATATCTTCACCGTACTCATAAACGGTTAAATTTTTCGTTACGGCTTCTGTGCCACTTAAATTCATTATTTTTAGCATATATTACATTTTTAATTTTAATTGACCTTTCTCTTCCTGCGAAGAAACTACTATATTATTTTTCTCTATATCTATTTGTTTTACTATTTGAGGAATTCTCAAAAAATCCTCTTTCAACGCCTGCAAAAAGTCACCATTACGCAAAGCCGCAGCTGGGTGATAAACGGGATAAACATAAAAACCGTTATCTCCTTTTATTAAGTTGCCATGATCTAGAGAGATCTTCCCCTCTTTATAAAAATAATACATGGCAAATCTCCCAAGCGTAACCACCAATTTTGGACGAATTACGCGCAATTGCACAGTCAGGAAGTCCTCACAAGCTCGTATTTCGTTTGGTTGGGGCTCCCTATTATTTGGAGGGCGATGTTTAATTATATTACCAATCCATACATCCTCCCTATGTAAGTTAATTTCTTGTAGTAGCTCATCCAAAAGTTTCCCTGCTCTCCCAACAAAAGGCCGACCTAATTTATCTTCTGTTGCCCCTGGAGCTTCTCCTATAAACACTATCTCTGCGTTTATATTTCCTTCTCCTGGAACAGAATGTAAGGCTGTCTCATAAAGAGGGCATTTCTTACAAACCAATATGGCCTTTTCAAGCTTTTCCAAAATTTCCCTTTTCTGCATTTTTTACCAAAACATTCAGGAAGACGCTACTCTAAACATTACCAACTGGGGAGATAATACTTTAAATTCTCCTGAGTAACATAAACTCCCGCAACTTCTCCTGTAATAATCTGCTTGGCAACCTTTCGGCACATTGCCTCCAAGATTCTTCCTAAACTTCTGATCCCAGAATCGTATCCAAAGGGACTTACTATCTGAGGCCATAAGTTTGGGTCTATTTGCAATTCTTGTTCCTGTAAACCCGACCTTTCCCTAATCTTAGGGAACAAATAATCTCTGGCAATGACCACTTTTTCCTCATTTGAGTATGAAGGCATTTTTACAACCTCCATTCTATCCATTAAAGCCGCAGACAAAGTGCCTGTATTATTTGCGGAACAAATAAACAGAACCTCAGACAAATCAATAGGATAATCCACGTAGTGATCCCTAAATTCCTTATTTTGATTAGGATCTAGAATTTCTAACAAAATTGCCATAATATCAGCCAAAAGACCTGCCTCTCCACTAGCTTTTTCTATTTCATCCAAAAGTATTAACGGATTCCTAACCTGAGTCTTCATCAAGGCTTTTACTATTTGGCCTGGCTCTGCCCCAGGTAAAGCTTTGGATTTCCCGCGCAATTCCAAAGGAGATCCAATACCCCCCATAGGAATACGAATAAATTTTCTACCCAATGTATCAGCAACAGATTTTGCCAATGTAGTTTTTCCCACACCCTGTAAACCCACCAACAATAGAACTGGAGATTTTCCTATACCATCCTGGCCTCGTTTTTTTAGAAGCATTAATGTTGCTAGATACTCCAAAATTCTGTCTTTTACATCTTGCATTCCATAGTGTTCACTATCCAGCATTTGCTGGGCATGAGTAAGATCTAAAATATCTTCTGTGCGAGCACTCCATGGAAGAGAGGTCACTACTTCTATATAGCGGGAAAGCGTATCAAATTCGGATGCATAATGCCCTAATTTTGCCATTCTATCTAGTCGCTGAATCATTTGGATGAGTCGTTCCCGCAGATCTTCAGGCATTCCTATGGAATTCGCAACTAAAGCATTAAGTGTATCCAGTTCCTTAAATATAAAATTCTCGGGTACTTTCTGAGACGAATCTGTTTTATTTTGATCCATTATATTGTCTTGATCTAACACATTCTTATCCAACATTTTTTAATTTCCTGGGGATAATAGGTAATACTAAGTTTTTGGGGAGTTTACACCCACAAGAGGAGCAAAAGAAACGATCCAGAGATGTAAGTTTTCTTCCGCAATCGGGGCAGACTCTTTTGCTCATTGTATTTATTGTATCACTTAATGTTCTCTAATATTTACGGTTGCCTTCGGGAGGATTTTTCTTCCAAGGCTTTCTTAGATAAACTAATTTTCCCCCTATCCACATCCAAGACCTTTACTCTAACCGTGTCTCCAACCTTTAAGTAATCTCTAACATTTTCTACATAGTCATGGGAGATTTCGCTTACATGTAATAGGCCTGTTTTACCTGGGAGAATTTCTACAAATGCCCCAAAATCCACTACCTCTTCAACTACGCCTTCGTATATTTCTCCCCTCTCCACATCTTTTACCAAAGCAGAAATTCTTGCAAGAGCTGCTTCCACATCGGATTTTTCTATAGCTGTAACAGTTACTGTACCGTCTTCATCAATATTTACTTCAGAGTTTGTAATTTCTTGAACTTCCTTTATGGTTTTACCTCCACTACCAATTACAACACCTATTTTATCCACATCAATTTTTATAGAACCACTCTTTGGTGCGTACTTAGAAACTTCCTTTTTTGGTGCCGTAATAACTTTTTGCATTTCATCCAACACATGTAAACGACCTTCCTTGGACTGTTCAAATATTTTTACTAACAAGTCCATAGGAATACCTTTTGCTTTCATATCACATTGAATTGCAGTAACACCAGTACGCGTTCCAGTCATTTTAAAATCTAGCAGGCCAAATGCATCTTCTCTGTAAGCTAAATCTGTTATCACTTTGTACTCGCTAAAGTCATCGGTTGCCATTAAGCCGACACCAACTCCCGCAACCATATCCTTAATGGGTACTCCTGCATCCATTAACGCCAGGGTAGATCCACATGTTGCCGCCATAGAGCTAGATCCACTAGAAGAAAGGGTTTCTGACATTAACAAGATAGTGTATGGAAACTCTTCTTGCGAAGGAATTACGGGAACCAAGGCCTTTTCGGCAAGCATACCATGTCCAATCTCTCGTCCACCTGCCCCGCCCATCTTGCCTATTTCCCCAACTGAATAGGGAGGAAAATTGTAGAAGTGCATGTATCTTTTGGTATCTTCGCCGTACATGTCTTGCATAATCAACTCCATATTTGGGGAACCCAAGGTAGCAACCGTTAAAACTTGAGTCACGCCCCTTGTAAATAGGCCACTTCCATGAGTTCTCGGCAAGACAGAAACTTCACATGTAATATCCCGAACCTCTTTAATACCCCTTCCATCGGGTCTTTTTTCTAATTTAACCAAGTTTGTCTGCAAAATATCTTTTTCTATCTCCTCAAAAGAGCGCGCCATATCAGTTTTTTTATACTTACCTTCATATCGGGCATAAACCTCTTCCAATAAAGCATCTCTTTCACGTGTGAACTCTAATTTCCCCTTAAATCCTGCGTAAAGCATTTCCTCAACTCTTGTTCCAATAACAGCTTTAACATCATTTATCAGCTCTTCTGGAAGAGCTTGAGAAACATATTCGTATTTTTTCCCTTCTGGGTTTACTTCCTTGGCAAAATCTATAATAAATTGAACCAACGGCTCCAGGCGATTTCTTGCGAACTCTATAGCGCCTAAAACCACTTCTTCGGGCAGTACATGCACTTCTGCTTCCATTGCCAAATATTTAAGATCCAAACCAACAAAAGACACCATCAAATTTAGCATGGACTTGTCTAATTCCTCTTTGGAAGGGTTTAACACATATTCGTCATTAACATAACCTACTATGGCAGAAGCCATAGGGCCTTCCCAAGGAATATCTGAGGCAAATAATGTAGCAGAAGTTCCTATCATACTTAAGAACCTGGGATCCGCCTTTGGATCAAGGGATAAAACCGTATTTACAACCTGCACTTCATCTTTATAATCGTCTGGAAATAGTGGACGTACAGCGTGATCAATTAACCTCCTTATTATCGTAGCCTCATCGGTAGGTCTTCCTTCTCTTTTAACAAATCTGGAAGATTTTATAAGCCCACTCGCATATAATCTTTCCTCATAATTTATGGATAGCGGAAAATAATCCAAATCAGGATTTAACCCACCGGACACGGCTGTAGTTAAAACAACAGATTCCCCGTAGGTTACCTGCACAGCCATATTTGCTTGCATAGCAACTTTTCCGGTTTCTAGAACCAATTTTTTACCTGCAAAATCAATTTCTTTTTTTGCGTATTTATTCATTTGTACCTTTCTTTTGGATTGAATAAGGGATTAAGGAGAAAATATTCCAACACTATTACTCCTAAACCTAGCGAAGAATAGAAGAGAATAATGTTTAATATTCTGACCTTAATCCTATACCTTAATTCAATCTAAATTTTTAATATACTTAACACTTACCCACGAAGGTTTAGTCTCTTCACCAATGTAGTATAACGAGCCTGATCTTTATCCTTTAAGTAAGACATTAATCTTCTTCGTTTACCAACAAGTTGTAATAAACCTCGACGGGAGTGATTATCCTTTTGATGACCCTTTAAGTGATCAGTAAGCTGGGTGATGCGCTCTGTTAATATGGCTATCTGGACTTCTGGAGATCCAGTATCTTTATCGTGTATCTTATTATCACCTATTATTTTTTGTTTCGTATCCTTTTTTAATGCCATAATCGTCTTTCATTCTAACAAAATAATTTTTCCTCTTCAAGCGTCAAAAGTAAGTTGCTTTTAAAGCAACAGGAACCAACTTACCATTTGATTATTTAATTAACCGCAGGCTCCCTATAAGACATTCCCAAAAGCAAAGCCTTCGCCGCCTTTGGGTCGGGAAGAATTCCTAACAAAGAAAGCATGTTAAAAACTACGGCACTCAAGCTAGGTGCCAATGTATCAATGACATTAACATCCCCATGTTGAGTATTAAAATTCGTATTATCAAGGTTTACAACCTTTGCTTTTATAAAGGAATCTCTTAATTCATTACCTACATTGCCTAAATCTTCTGGTGTCTGGGCACCAATAACAAATATTAAATCAAAATTATGTCCTTGTATCTCGATTTTTACTTTAGAAGTATCAAATTCCTTAGCTATTGGAGATAAAACCAAGCGCAAAATATTATTTTCATTTGAATACGCTAGTTTGCTTGCTGGAGTGTCGGAATAATCTATAGAAATGCTTAACTTTCTGGAATAAATATCGTCAGTTAATTGCCCCGGATTGATTATTTTTTTGCATTCCTCTGGAATATCCGAAATATAAACTAAAGCTACTTCCTTTTCTTTTTGATTTAGGGCATAATACAAACCTGCAGCGGCACTCAAAGAGTCTGTGCCAGCAACTTCGGAAGGGACTATTGCAATACTAGAAGCATTCTCTATTAATTCTTTTATTTTAGATATGTTGTATTTTTCTTCTACCATAGTTTTAAAAATTTATTGACAAAATTAAAAAATAGCTAGGCACTTATGGTGGCTCTGTTACTATTTTTGGTTGCAGGAATAATGTTTGTGAATTTAATTCACACGAAAGTTTAACAGTTATAGGATATTTTGTCAAATACCAAAGAATAAACCCCCAAACTCTTTAATTCTATTAAAATGAGATTTAAATTTTTGGACTTCAAACAAAAAACTCACTAACCAATAACCTCAAGAAACATACCAACCTCTAAACCCTCAATTTGAGGCTTAAGCATAATACCACACTCCTTTCCTTTCCCAACAGACTTCTCCTCCTTATCTTCAATCTTGATCTTCTTTATTCTTGACCTAAACAGGGGGACATCTTCTGCGGTTAAGTCAGCTGGATCTTTATCGTAAACTGCAATAGGGGCACCTTCGGTTAAGCGCCCTGCCAAAATTTTGCTTCCCGCTACAATATCTCCTGATTGCAGCTTAAATAACTTTAAAATCTGAGCCCTACCCTTAATTTTCTCTTCATCTTTTTCCGCTGTCCATGTGAGCAAATCTTGAGCTTCATCAATCAGGTCATATATGGTCTTATAGGTTTTTACGGGAATTTTTAAACTTTGAGCTAACTGATGAGCCGAACTTGCAACCGCAACATTAAATCCTAAAATTACACCTTTTACATTTTGGGCTAACAAAACATCGGAATCAGTTACTGGCCCCGTTGAAGAATGTGCAAATTTTAATGAATAAGTATTACCCACCGAAGAAGTGACCATATTTGCTAAACTGGCCTTAACAGCCTCTAAAGTGCCTCTTGTGTCAGCTTTTATAATAACTGAAACCATGTTTTTGGCGTTTGTACCAACTATTTCAACCCGATTCTCGTCCAAAGCCAATTCCGCTAATTCACTCCCTTTCTGCAAAATCAAATCACCTACATTGGGAGTTTCATTAAATCCCAAAATGCTAACCGGAGTCGTTGGGATTGCTTTATTTAAACCAACCCCATTTTCATCCATAATTCTTTTCACTTTCGCTACCATCCCACTGGCCATAATCTCATCGCCAATAGACAAAGTTCCATTTCTAATAACACAATTAACAACGACCCCTTGCTTTGCATCTTTTTTAGACTCTATTATCACAGCTTCCAACTCACCTTCCAAATTTGCTTTTAGTTCAAGAAGTTCAGCCGTTACTAAAATGGCATCTAAGAGCCTATCCAAATTCGTCTTTTTTTCCGCAGAAACCTCTACAGCAACAAATTCCCCACCCCATGACTCTACCAAAATATTTTCCTGTGCTAGCTGTTGTTTTACTTTTTCCGCATCTGCTCCTGGGAGGTCCATTTTATTTATTGCCACAATAATGGATGCATTGGCCGCTCTTGCATGAGCAATAGCCTCCTTAGTTTGGGGCTGAACACCTTGATCTGCCGCTACAACCAAAACCACAATATCTGCCACTTTCCCCCCCCGGGCACGCATTTGCGTAAAAGCGCTATGTCCTGGTGTATCTATAAAGGTTATTTTTTGATTATTATATTCAATAGAACAAGCCCCTATATGTTGAGTGATACCACCATATTCTTTTTTCTGCACATTGGTATGCCTGATTGCATCTAAAAGGCTAGTTTTGCCATGATCCACATGCCCCATAAATGTAACTATGGGAGCCCGAATAAATTGTGAAGTTTTTGTTTCTATTTTCTCTTTTGACATAGACTTTTTTAAGCATTTTAATCCAAATTATTAAGAAATTTCAGGGAATCCGAATGAATTAAACTAGAAAGCTTGATTTTAAGGATTACCCTAGTCTTCCAGGGGTTCTTCTGCCACTTGTTCTTGCGCCTTGGCTTCAATCTCTTCGTCTCGCACTTTTTGAATTAAATCGTCCCAAATACCGCTGGAACCTTTGGGACCAATGGAAACCTTCTCAGAGGAGTTTTCTTTAGCAGATTCATCCGCATCACCACTAAATGATCCGGCCACTCCCTTAATATCAATTTTCCATTTTGTGATCTTGTTTGCCAAACGAGCATTCTGCCCATCTTTTCCAATTGCCAAACTTTGCTGATCCTCTGGAACAGTTACTAAAGCCGTATTATCTTCTCGATTCAAAACTACATCGGTTACTTTTGCAGGGGAAAGAGCCGCTGCAATAAATTTGGCTTCATTATCTGAAAAAGGCACAATGTCAACTTTTTCCCCATGGATCTCCTGTATTACAGCCTGAACACGAACCCCTTTTTGACCTACGCAACTTCCTACGGGATCAATTCTATCGTCTGTAGAACTAACCGCCATTTTGGTTCTAGAACCAGGTTCTCTTGCTATAGCTTCAATTTTAACAACCCCACTCAATATTTCAGGCACCTCTTGTTCAAAAAGCTTGGCAATAAAATCAGGGTCCGCTCGGGAAACTAAAACCTCGGGGCCCCTTCCACTATCTTTTACTTCCTTAATTAAAACTTTCAACCTTTGGTTGATCCTATAATCATCTGTTTCTACTTGTTCAGAGGGTAACAAAACACCATGCGCTTTACCTAGGTCTAAAACAACTAAATCATTTTCAACCCTAAAAATAACTCCCGTTACTATAGTACCAACCATCTTGGAATATTCTTCAATAATTGCATCCTTTTCTGTCTCTCTGATCTTCTGCAAAATCACTTGCTTTGCGGTTTGCGCTGCAATTCTTCCAAATCCCGCAGGTGTAACATCCTTACCTTCTTTAAATACTTTAGCTTCCCCCGTTGCAGGGTCTAATTTAGCAGTTACTTCCACCTCCTCGCTTAAATCTCCGCCAAAGTCTTTTTTAT
>JAGPFW010000042.1 GCA_018056275.1 Patescibacteria group bacterium | reverse complement strand
GAAGGATGGGATCCAAAAGAAGTACAATCGTTTACAGGGCAGACCATAAGATGGACAAATTCCAGTAATAAAACTATATATCTGCAACCCCTTGATAAATCCTACGAAGGCCTAAAAAGTATTGTCACAATTGAACCGGAGCAATATTTTGAGTATAAATTCCCTTCGGGAGGAATCTTTAGGTATCAAGAAATGGCAACCTATCATTGGGGAATGGTGATTATTGAATGGTAAATAATTAGGGGGGTTCTCTAAGTTTATCTTGGAGATACAATCCAGACCTACTCCCTACTTGGGCAGATTGCGTTTAAACAACATTCGCTACATTTTGGCCTATTAGCCACGCAAACATATCTTCCATGCAAAACCATAGCCCCAGAAAAGTTCCTCCAGTATTTTGAGGGAAGCAAATTCATAAGTTCCTTTTCTATCTTTTGAGCATCCTTTGTTGTAACCAAACCCAGTTTATTACTAACCCTAGTTACATGAGTGTCTACAACTATTCCTTCAGCAATATCCCAAAGTTCTTGCAAAATCACATTGGCAGATTTTCTTGCAATTCCAGGGAGTATTAACAAATCTTCCATTTTTTGAGGCACTTTTCCACAAAAACTCTGCAAAATTTTATTCGCAGTTTCTTTTATCCTTATTGCTTTTGTTTTATAAAAATTAACACCATGAATATCTTTCTCCAACAAAGATATTTCTGCGTTGGCAAAGTCATCCCAAGAGGTATACTTTTTAAAGAGTTTTTCCGTAACTTGGTTTACCTTTTTGTCTGTGGTTTGAGCAGAAAGCATAACTGCGATAACGAGCTGCATCTCGTTTTTATAGATAAGCTCAGTCTTAGGGGATGGATATTGTGCCTGCAAGGTTTGTGCAACAGTAAGTGCTTGTTGTTTTTTATCATGCATTTGAACTCAATAATATTATATACTAAATCTTATGAGGGAAAACGAACTGCCCCAAGAATCTGATGAAAAAGCCCCAGAGAAAGAACCTTCTTCTTTAAAAGAACGAATTGTAACCGAAGCAATCAGACAGGGAACTAGAAATGTGGAGATGTTCTTGGATTTCTTGGTTGACCAATCAGAAAAAGCGGATGAAGAAAGAATACGAAGGGCATACGAAGTCACCATATGGGGATTAACTACAATTACTCGTGCTTATGTTAGGGCAAACATGGAGAGACATTGTCCTCCTGGGGTAGAATTTGAAAGGAATCCCGAGCAAAGACCTTTCCTAGATATATTGAAAGAAGGTATTAGTTCATATATACAAGAGACTGGACAAACCGTGTATGTGGCGTTACCCCAGTATAGAGTGGATACTCAAGAGTTTGCACGACAATTAAAGGAGGAAGATGCCTATGGTAATTCTACTTATAAAAGGGTCAAAGCTTTTATTGCAGACGGGGATACGGAAAACGCCATTTCACTAATAAGAGTATTGCCCTGTTTTAAGGAATTATATATGGACATAATAGATGCGCAATTAGGATCAGTGATGCAGAGGCACTCTTCTGATTCAAAAGTTTTGTTTGTTGAGGAATATTTTACAGGAGATAACCCAAAGATAGGTTCTGCTGAATTATTTAAGAGAGCTTTGGAACTTACACAAGGAGATTTGGTCGAAGCCCTAAGTTTAACTTACAAAGGGCTCAGACATGCATGTAGAGAAACCCCAAATCCAACAGAAACATCCATAGATTTTGCAGAACATATAAAAGATGAATTTAGTGCATATACACCATGGGACAAACTACCAAGGGATAGCGTGAGGGACCCGCGAAAAATGTCACCCGAAAGTGTACTTACACGATTACATGAACAAGCAAAAGGACCCTCTACGGTAGATACTATCTTCTATGACTTTTCCCTGCAAAACCAGGTAGGAAGAGCATATCATGCCTTTAATTTAGCGTTTTTGGCAACAAGATTCAGTCCGGAAATTATAGCAGCAATGGTCGCAGGGGAATATGTCAACTATGGTGAGAGACATGGAACTTACAAACTACTGGGCGACTTAGAAATACTAGGGGGACTACATCAAATAGTTGAATATTTTGGGACGCTTCCTACAAAGAATGAATGGCTTACAGAAGAAATTAATAAAGCGTTAAGCGATATAGATGCAATTCAAATGGAGCTCAGTAGAGGCGAATATAAGGCTCTACAAGAGATAGAACATATCTTGACAGTAGCTAAAGAAGGAGGTACACCAACAGAACTTGCCCCACCTCTAAAACAGCTTATAGATAAGTTTATTGAAGCATTTGGAGAGGGTGGGCTTGCTAATATCCAAGAGTATTACCCGATCCGCTTAGTTGAGAAAATAGCTGGAAAGGCTGGGGACATCTGTAGAGAACAGGGACAGGAACAGGAGACTTATATACTCAAGGAAATTGAGAAGAGAGCAAACGCAATTCTTAGTTCCGATTGATAAACCCAAATTAGACAAAAATAAAGAGCCCTAAATAAGGAATTGAATAAAGTTGACTCCCGCATAAATATCTTATAGATTAAACTCAAGGAGAATCAGGAGATGGGTTTTCCCGTTCCGGGGGTGCCCCCCAAAGTATTGTTAGGGAGCATCCCCTGGACTTTGCCTATACCTGCAAATACCCCAAATAATCCTTAAACCCCTCCCTTAGTACTGGTTAGTAAAATTAAAGACTCATTTCTAGCTTTTTGAACATATCCACCCAAACAGAAGTATCCAAATCATGAGGGCGCAAATTTCCATCTATTCCCGCTTTTGACAACTCTTCCTTTGAAAAAGTCTTATTTAACATTTTCCTTGGATGAGAAAAACCTTTATGCAAAAATCTTTCATATTTTTCTACAACTTGTAGATCCGCAAAAGCCCCATCCGTAAGCTTCTTCTCCAAAGAAACAACAGCCCCATCCACTTTTGGCACAGGTGTAAAAACATCCTTTGGAACAGTTTTTAAATAAGTTATTTCAAAAAAAGTTTGCAAAAAAGTAGAAATGTAAGAAGCCTTGGGAGCTTTTTCTACAAGATTTTCGGCCACTTCCTTTTGAATTAGTAGAACCGCTTTCTCTGGTCTTTGGTAAAGCTTAACCAACATATGCAAAATTGGGGATGTTATGTAATAAGGCAAAGATCCCAAAACTTTGTAGGGCTTTTCAAAAGTCTGTTGGGGCAACCATTCCAAAATGTCCGCAGTAATTACTGTAACATTAAGTGTTTCTCTAAACATTTCTTCCAATTTGGGAATAAATCTCTCATCAATTTCCACAGCGTAAATTCTGGAACCTACATCAAAGAGATTTTCCGAAAGTTTTTGTGTGACAGCACCAAGCCCAGCTCCAATTTCCACAACCGTATCAAGAGAAACAAGATTGAGAGAATACACCATATAAGAAGCAATTTCGTCACTAAGCATAAAGTTTTGACCAAGGGATTTGTTGGGTTTATACATGGTGTTTGGCATGGATATATTGTAGCAAACTCAGATTAACAAGAATTGAATGAGGATAATTTCCCTACCAAAACCCCTACCAGCTAAAGTCATTCCTATCATAATCCAACCCATCCAAAAAATTGTCCAGTTCAGTAGAAAAAGAATTCGGCTTTCTGGTAACCGGATCCCCGCACTCTCCACTAAACTCAATCAAGTCCTCCCCAATTTCCGCCAAAAACCTACTAGGCATATTGGACTGAGTACTTCCAAACAAAAGCCGGCATCTAGTGTTTGTTAAATACACCTTTTTCTTAGCCCTAGTTAAAGCAACATAACAAAGGCGTCTTTCCTCTTCAATTTCCCCCTCCTCAAGCATAGACTGGCTATGCGGAAAAAGGCCTTCCTCCATGCCCACCAAAAAAACTACGGGAAATTCCAAACCCTTGGAGGCATGAATTGTCATCAAGGTCACCGCATCAGTATCAAATGCGTTTGGCTTATCTGCGCTTTCTATCAACGATACATTTTCCAAAAACTCAGCCAAATCCCCAAATAGGCCTGCCACAGAGCGCAATTCCATCAGATTTTCTAATCTATCTTTTGCTTCCTCACTGCCATCCTCTAGCCATGCTAAATAACCGGTCTTTTCCAAAACCAAATCTAAAAGCTCCAATGGAGAAAGTTCAGGCACTTTTTTTATCCATACGCCCAGAGGTAATTTTGTCTTTTCTTCTATTTGCGCCACATCCCATCCCGAATTTTGCAAAGCCTCTTGCGACTTTTTCCCAATTCCTCTTGGAGGAACATTTATAATTCTTTCCCAAGAAACAGAGTCTTTTGGGTTATATAAAACTCGCAAAAAAGAAACCGCATCTTTTACCTCTTTACGAGCATAGAATCTAAACCCACCAATAATCTTGTAAGGGATACTACTTTTTATTAAAGCCTCTTCTATATTCCTAGATTGCGCATTTGTTCTGTATAAAACGGCTATATCCTTGTGAGAATAACCTTTGAGCAAGGCTTCTTCAATACGAGAAATTACAAAATTTGCCTCGTCCTTTTCCGAATTTGCTGTATGTACCACCAATTTTTCACCTGCGCCATTTTCTGTCCACAACTCCAAAGGAATGTGCGAAGAATTATTTTTAATCACACTTTTTGCTGCATCTAAAATGTTTTGCGTGGATCTATAGTTTTTCTCCAAATTGTAAATTGCGGCACCCTCATAATCTCTTTGAAAGTTTAAAATGTTCCTGTAATCCGCTCCCCTAAAACTGTAAATTGCCTGGGACATATCTCCCACAACATACAAATTTTTATGACGGTCAGAAAGTAAGCGAGCAATTGTATATTGTGCTTTATTAGTGTCCTGATACTCATCCACTAAAATATGCTGAAAAAAATTTTGATATTTTTGAAGGACTTGGGGATTTTCCATAAATAAATGCACCAACTCCATTAACAAGTCGTCAAAATCCAAAGCATTATTCTTTTTTAGCCTGTTTTGATATTCAAAATATACTTTTGCCACCGTTCTTGGAAAGTATCCTGCTGCTATTTCGGTATATTCTTTGGGAGTTACTAGCTCCGTTTTGGCGCTGGAAATAGAATTTAAAACAGCTTGGGGCTTTATTTTTTTGGAGTCTATCCCATAATCACGAATAATGCCTTTTATGAGCGAAAGCTGGTCAGCCGAATCATAAATCACAAAGTCTGGAGCTATTCCAATGTATTTTCCATCCCTTCTTAAAATGCGAGAACTAATGGAATGAAAGGTTCCACTCCAAGAGGGTTTTTTGGTTGCCTCCAAAAGAAGAGAGACTCGTTCTTTTATCTCTTCGGCTGCTTTGTTGGTAAAGGTTACGGTTAGTATTTGATCTTGAGGAATACCGAAATATTCTATTAAATAAGCTACTCTGTGGGTAAGAACTCGGGTTTTTCCGCTACCTGGGCCAGCAACAACTAGAGCGGGGCCTTTCTGGTGGGACACAGCGGATATTTGTTGGGGGTTGAGTTGGTCAAAAAGGGGAACCATACAAGAGATATATTAACACAGCAAAATGCGAAGTAACTGGGAACCTGATAAACTCACATTATTAATATGAAGAAAAAAATCCAAAAAATACTTCCGATTTTGGTAATTATTGGAATTGGGGTTTTCATCGGTATGGGGGGACGCTCTAAAACCAAATACAAAACCCTTCTCATAGACAAAAAAGAATACAAACTAGAGATTGCTGATACCCCACAAAAAAGGGAAAAAGGCCTTATGGAAAGAGATTTTTTACCAGAAAACGAAGGGATGATCTTTATTTTCCCCAAAGAAGGCCATTACTCCATTTGGATGTACAAAACAAAAATACCCCTAAAGATAATTTGGTTAGATAGCAACTGGGAAGTGGTTCATGTGGAAGAAAATGTACCTCCCTGCGAGGAAACTAACCCGTTTAAATGCCCTTCTTATACACCTCCAAAGCCCGCTAGGTATGTG
>JAGPFW010000002.1 GCA_018056275.1 Patescibacteria group bacterium | reverse complement strand
TTTGGGACGAGGATCTCTGGCCAAGTTTTAATCCAAATTGGGATAGTTTCCCTCAATCCTCAGGTCTTGATATCTACGAAACAGATGATAAGGTTGTAATAGAAGCCCAAGTTCCTGGTATTCCCGAGGATAAAGTAGAAATGTTTATAGAAGGAAATGTTCTAACGATTGAAGCTTCCATGGAGGAAACCGAAGAACAAAAAGGAGCCAAGAAGGCTGTTTACAGGGAAACAAGACAAAGATCCTTTCATTACTCAGTAAATCTCCCAAGAGGAGTAAATGCTGAAAAAGCAGAGGCAGAGGTAGTGAATGGAATTTTGAAGGTAACCATCCCTGTAGCAGAAGAAGAGAAACGAAAAAGGATTGAGGTTAAAAGTAAAAAATAATTTTCTTTGCTATGCACAAAAAAAGAGCCCCGCAAGGGGCTCTTTTTGTTTACCATAAAGATAGGGTTTGAGAGATTACATCATTCCACCCATACCTCCCATACCACCAGCTTCGCCCATATGCTCCTCTTTTTCAGGTTCTTCGGCAACTAGACAGTCAGTGGTTAAGACCATAGTTGCAACAGAAACTGCGTTCTGCAAAGCACTTCGGGTGACTTTTGCGGGGTCAATAATTCCTTCTGCAATCATGTCGCCATAAGACATTGTCATTACATTAAATCCGACATTCTCTTTTTTACCCTTATAATCGGATTTTTCTGCAGCAACAGATAAACCTGCCAAAACTTCTCCCGCATCTCTACCAGCATTCTCTATTAGTCTTCTAATTGGCCTATCTAAAGCAGAAAACAGGATATTAGCTCCTGTTTGTTCATCTCCTTCTAACTTTAACTCTTTTACTGCTTCCCTAGCTCTAAGAAATGCCACGCCACCGCCAGGAACAATTCCCTCCTCTACAGCGGCCCTTGTAGCGTTAACAGCATCTTCCACACGCAACTTCTTCTCTTTTAATTCTGTCTCTGTTGCGGCACCAACATTTATTACGGCAACCCCACCTGAAAGTTTTGCCATTCTTTCCTTAAGCTTCTCTTTATCATAATCGGAATCAGAAGCCTCTATTTGGGACTTGATCTGATTGACTCGGTCATTGATCTTTTCTTTAGCACCTTGACCGCCTACGATTGTGGTTTCATCCTTAGTGGCAACTACTTTTTCCGCTCTTCCTAAATCATCAACGGTTACAGAGTCTAGTTTTCTTCCCATATCCGAACTTATCATTGTGGCACCAGTCAATATGGCAATATCCTCCAACATAGCTTTTCTGCGGTCACCAAAACCAGGGGCTTCAACAGCTAGAGCATTAAAGGTACCACGCAATTTATTAACCACCAAAGTGGCCAAAGCTTCTCCTTCAATCCCTTCGCTTAAAATGACGAGATTCTTAGAAACTTTTACTAGATTTTCCAACATGGGAAGAAGTTCCTGAATATTAGTAACTTTTTGATCTGTAACCAAAATATAGGGATCCTCAATTTCTGCCACCATTTTCTCGGAATCAGTTACAAAATAAGGGGAAGAATAACCTTTATCAAACTGCATTCCTTCCTTGTACTCTAATTCCATTTCCAAACCTTTTGACTCCCCAACAGTCAAAACACCGTCATCGCCAACTTTTTCCATAGCTTCGGCAATAATGTTTCCAATTTTTTCGTCTTGTGCGGAAATTGTTGCTACTTGAGCGCGCTCCTCTCGAGTGGAAATCTTTACAGACAAACTACCAATACGATCCACCACTTTTTCCAAGGCCTTTTCCAAGCCTCTACGCAAAATCATAGGATTAGCGCCTGCTGAAATGTTGCGCAAACCCTCATCTACAATAGCTTGAGTAAGCAAAGTGGCTGTTGTAGTACCATCCCCTGCAATATCATTAGTCTTTGTTGCAGCCTCCTTTACTAATTGCGCCCCCATATTTTCAAAAGGGTCTTTTAACTCAATTTCTTTTGCTACAGTAACGCCATCATGCACGACTTGAGGGGCTCCCCAACTTCTTGCTATAGCTACATTCTTTCCTTTGGGTCCAAGAGTTGTAACTACAGCTCTGGCTAACTTATCAATACCTGCTTTTAGTTTTTGACGAGCTTCATCGTCATAAATTACATTTTTTGCTGACATAAATTCTCCTTAAAAACCAATTACTTATCTAATTATTCCTCTATAACAGCAAGAATATCCTCTTGCTTAACTAAAATATGCTCTTCTCCATTTATTTTTATTTCGGTACCTCCCCATTTTTTATACATAACTACTGAACCCACTTCTATTTCCATGGGGATAGTGTTACCATCCTTATCCTTTACTCCAGGACCTACAGAAATGACTTTTCCTTCTTGGGGTTTCTCTTTAGCTGTATCTGGAATTACTATGCCAGAAGGACGAGTTGTCTCACCTTCTAAGGGTCGGATGAGCAGATAATCAAATAAGGGCTTAACTGTTTTCATATTTTACCTCCTTTGAGATTATAAATTTTGTACTTGATAATGAACTAACAGTGTATTTTATAGCACTCTCAATGGAAGAGTGTCAAGACCCTAAAGATATTCGCAAGCCACTTAGGATTTGACAAACTTCACATAAACCCTTACCACACCCCTACCCATCTTTTCCTGCTTATAAATAGATATGGGACAAAGATCAGCGGTATTTTCCACATGAGGCCCTCCGCAAAATTCCTTGCTAAAAGCCTCCTCCAAAGAGTCTCCCACATAATAAACCTTAACCTTATCCCCGTACTTATCCAAATCCAAGTGCATTGCTCCCGTTGCAACTGCTTCCTCTTTATCTAGAATCACAAAATTTACAGGCATTTTTTGCGCAACTGCACCATTTACCAATTTTTCCACTTCAGCCAACTCTTCTGGGCTTAACAATCTATCAAAATTAAAATCAAATCTTATTCTTTCCGAATTAATATTGCTTCCTGCTTGTGTTGCGTGGCTTTTTGTAACTTGAATTAGAGCCGCATGTAAAAGATGCGCCGTGGTATGGTATTTCACGGTTATCTCTTCCGAATCTGCCAAACCTCCTTTAAATTTTTGATTCACACCAGCGCGGGATTTTTCCTTGTGTTCTTCAAAAATCCTTTGGCTTTCTGACAAAAACTGTTTCTTATCAAGATTTATATTTCTTTCTTTTAGATCAGCAAAAAAATCCTCTGGGGGATACCCAAAAGATTGGTAAAAAACAGCGGATTGTTGCGCCGCAATAACTTCAGATAGGGTAATACCTTCTGTCAAAGTAGACAAAAACTTTTCCACCTCCCTAGAGGCCTTATGCAAGGTCTTCCTAAACTTTGCCTCCTCATCCGCAAAAATCTCTTCCATTTTTGATTGCAGTTCTGGGAGTTGAGGATAAAGCCATGAAAACAAATCTACAACAATACCCACCAACCCCACCGAAATATCCTTTTCCAAACCCAAAACCTTACCTGAACGCACTATTCGCCTGAGCAGCCGACGCAAAACGTAACCCTGATCCTTATTAGAGGGCAAAACCCCATCCATAGCCAAGAAAACACTAGCCCTAATATGATCTGCCACAATTCGCATATGCCGCGTAATTTCTGAAGAATCCTTGTAACCTTTACCTGCCAGCTCTTGCAATTTTTCAATAATGGGCCAAAAATTATCAGTTTCAAAAATATCTTCTTTTCCCTGCACAACCATTGCCAGACGCTCCAATCCACCACCAAAATCAATATTATTCATTGACATAGGCTCCCACCCATCCGTAGTTTTTACATACTGCAAAAAAACCGAATTCCCAATTTCTAAAAACGCCTCTTCATTAGCTATTAAATCTTGACCTTTCCCTTTGGAAGGATCATTTGGGACATAATAAAAAATTTCACTACTTGGACCACCCAATTCACCTACGGCATCACCTCTTTGCCACCAATTATTTTTACCTTTAACATAAAAAATCCTCTCGCCGACTTTTGGGTCAATCCCCTTTTTGGCAAAGATTTCTTTTAAGATTTCTACTGCAGTGTCATCCTGATAGACCTCCGGGCTACCACCAAAAACGGTGGCGTAAATTCTTTGGGGGTCAAGTTTTAGCTCTTCAAAAATAAACTCGTAAATCCAATTTAACTGCTCTTTTTTAAAGTAATCGTTTAAGCTCCAATTACCGATCATGTGAAAGGCTGTTGTATGGCGATTGTCTCCTACCTCGTCCATGTCTTCAAAACGAATGCATCTTTGCACATTTACTAGACGAGTTCCCATTGGATGTTCTTGCCCCATCAAATAGGGAACAAGTGGAAACATGCCTGAGTTTACAAAAAGGAGTGTGGAATCGTTTTCGGGGACAAGAGAGACATTGGGTATTTCTACATGACTACGGGATTTATAAAAATCTATGTATTTTTGTAGTATTTCTTTTGAGGTCATTGACATATATATTGGTATATTAGGGGAAAGTTGGTTGGTTGTCGAGGAGGTAGATTAATGTGAATTTTCTTGAAATGCGAACTTTCGAATGGATACTCATTAGAGGGTTACAAAAATTTGATATACCCTTTTATACCTGAGTGATTTATGGCTTAAGGTAAATCGTATCCGAAAATTTATAAGATGGCTTAAAACACGGGAGCTTAACAAATAAGTTTTCTAAAAAGTCTTGTACATCTTGTACATTTCTAACTCTAGATTACCCAAAGGAAACTGAACTTTTCCACTTACCTGAAACCCTAACCTCTCATAAAATTTTCTTGCATTTATAGTTGCATTAAGAAAAACCCTAGGTGATCCCTTATGTATAAACTCTTTTTCCATATGTTCATACAGGGTTTTTCCATAACCTCTTCCTTGATACTCCGGTAGGATTTGAATTTGATAAATTATCTCATCTATCAGATCATATTGGCAGAACCCTATTATCTTATTTCCCTCGTTCAGCTTTTTCCAATTAGATGTATTTAATTGAGATTTAATGTTTTCCAAAGTTACTTGCTTTAACCATTCTGCAGTTACTTCCGCTGAATAATACTTAGAGTTTGTTTTACTAATACATTCCTTATGTATAAAAAGTATTTGGGAAATATCTGATTCTTTTATTTTTGTAATACTGACCATATACATGTAAAAGGGGATTAGAAGGGGGGTGACTTCTAATCCCTAGCAGCAACTCAATCACTAACCATGTTTCTTCGAACAACCACCATCTTTCTTACAACAACCTGGATGAGATTTACCAACAATGCGTTGGGATTGACCCTTCCATTGCACTACAACCTTGCGCATTCTTGCACCTCCTTTCTCAACATCTCTGAACCTCATAGCAGTCCATCACGACTTCTGCGATCCTCGGATCTTCCGCTATATCAAGTAGAAGCCTTGGTAGTAACCAATGTTCCACAGAACAGGTGAAGGATGATTTTCTTATCGGAGGATAGCCACCTCGCCATATGTTTGACATAGGGCAACCTCCACCACAAATAAATCTCCATTCACACTTGGAACAACCCCCTTCTTGGTTACTAAAATGCAAACTGTTCAGCAGTTGTTGACGATTTACATCCAAAAGAATTTTACCATTTGCGACTCTACCTGTCATTACAATATTACTATAGGGGTCCGAGGCCCTGGCCACTTCGACACAAGAGGTGACTAATCCCTCAGGAGTAATAATCCTGTTTCCGGTTGACATACCACAATAATGAGAAACGGAAGGCCTCCCAAAAAATCCCGTATCTACTTTCATGCTATACCCAGAATTTGCGATGTAGTGAATACAATCCAGTAACCGTTTAGCAAACTGTAACGGATCTGGTTCCTGCCTCGTCCCAGAGCGAGAAATCACAGTTCCCTGTACAGGCTCAACCTTCCAAGAGTCAACCCCAAGATCATGTAGCAAATCCACAGTATCATTCAGGGAATCTAACCCCTTATTCGTCACAATAGATTGTACCGTAAGGGGCACACCCTCGGAGAGAAGAGCTTTAATGTTCTGCGTTACCAGATCATGGGATGAACCCCCGCCCAGAAAGGGTCTTTGCTCACTTTGCATAACCCCATCAAAGGAAACTCGCACAGAGACGCTGTTTTGCACTAACCACTGCAAGGTGGAATGACCAAAGGTGCCATTCGTCACTATACCCACCTTAACACCATTGGGAGATTCTTTCTCTGCATACGCGATCAAGGGATCCACTATCTCCATATGTAATAAGGGCTCTCCACCACCTACCAAGGAAATATCCAAAATATGTTCTGAAGACATTTCCTGAATAACGGATCTAATTGCTGTTTTGCCTACATCTAGGTTAAGTACTTCCCTGGAGTCGCCTCCTCTTGCATAACAATAACCACAATGTAAATTACAATCAAATGTGGGTATAATCCCAAGGGAAACTGTGCTCTGTGAAGCGGAGCATGTTTCTGGGCTATCTGGGAGATAAGCTCGTTCCTCCAACAAAAGCCCCTCAAGTTCCTCCGCACTTGCATCAATAGCGAAAACAATGCGATCTTCTGATATAAATGCGAAATTCCTATCCCCCATGATTCGCGCTACAACCACTTTGCGATCCATCTTTAGCCTCCTTTTAGCTACTTTGTCAAAGTTCTGAGTGTACTATAGCATATTGCATAGCGAAAAAAGTTAATATGCCAGCTAGGAATGTGGATACCTCGCTTTTTATATGCTTATTTGGTAGAGAGTCCGTAATCCTTGCTCTAGCTATTCTCGATTTCACAACAACTGCTAAAAGAGAATTCAAAGACTAAAGTAATATACAAATTGCCTTTCCACCCAAATAGTGATAAGTTAATACTATGTCGTTCACCATAGCCCAACAAAACGAAACCTTTTTCCAAAAAGTAAAACCATGGATATCTTATATAATTTTATTCGGAATACTAGGGGCTGTTGCATACGGCGTATCCTTGAGTATGCATCAACTACCCGCATTAAAACAAGAGCCAGCACTAACAGTAACCACAAATGAAGAAGCCGAAGTATATGTAAATTCTGCCCTTATAGGAAAAACACCTTTGGTAAATGAAAAAATCACAACCAAAACAAAAGGCACAGAAGTTCTTATAAAATCAGTTGCTAATCCAACCCTTACGTATGCCACAACAATAGAACCCGCTCCAAATACTGGTATCTCTATCTATAGGGACTTGGGAGTTTCAGGCTTATTTTCTTCGGGATACGAATTGTGGTTTAAAAAAGATAAAACAGGTGTAACAGTTATCTCACAACCTTCTGGAGCTTCAGTTTATATTGATGGTACTGAAATGGGTAAAACTCCGCTTTCTTTAGACACAATAACGGAAGGGGATTATTCTTTAAAGCTTAGCGCAACAGGGTATGAATCTGTTTCTGCAACCATAAAAATTGTAAATGGACTTAAGTTAAATGTCTCAGCACAATTATTTCCAATTCCTTTACCTAACAATGCCAGAATGTTTGAGGATTCAGGTGGTTTATGGGATCTAACCTTAAATAATGAAACAATTGCCTCTTCAACAGAGAGAGCTAAAGCAGTATCGTACTGGATGAGGTCTCGCCCAAATTCTGTTGTTTTTGGAGACAATGATGAAGTGAATTTTGAATATTTTTTGGACTACAGAGGGAATGTTTATGACGCTCAAGGAAACATGGTAACAGATGCCAAAAGTATTCAAGCGCTGGGTGAAAAGACAACGGGTGGATATTTGGGCTTTGATACAGCCACACCAGGTTTAACCACAGAAGCTAGAGAAACATTTTTGAGGATTTTTAGTAGCGTAGAAAAAGCAACAATTTTGGAAACGGGAACAGGATGGTTACGAGTTAGATCAACCCCAAGCTTAACGGGGGAGGAGATTGCACGCGTAACCGTAGGGCAGGCGTATACGGTAGTGGAGAAACAGGCGGGATGGGTAAAAATACAGGTTGCTGGAGAACAAACGGGATGGGTTTCTGCTGATTTTGTTCGGGTTGAGTAACTCTAATTCACCAACAAAGGATGCCATTCCAATAAATCAGGGCGCAAAATCCTTATCCGTTGAAGCGTTTGGTCTAAATCTTCATCCAACCCAAGTTTCCCTTGGTAATAAGCCAAAGAAACCAAAATCCCAGCATCATTTGGATAAATGTGAAACATATAACGATAAAATTCAACGGCCTTTGGAAAATACTCCAAGTCAACCAGCTCCTCAGAAGAATTTTGCGCCATAGGATTTTGCAAGCTAAGATAATACATTAGCGGTATTACATTTCTTAATGTTGCAAGATTTTTTGGGTTTAATTCAATGGCAGTATTAATATCCATTAAGGCGTCTTCTTTGGCAAAAAAAATTAGCGAAACCTTTGCCCGCCTTCTATAATAAGATTCTTCCTTTGGATTAAGAGCAATAGCCTGCGTAGAGTATTTTAATGAACTAGTATATTCGCCCTTCTCCAAGGCGTCTTCAGCCTTTTGGCTATAATAATCAGCCAGAAATAGTGAGCCAAATTTTATCCAAACGCCTATCAAACATCCTATAATGAAGAGACTAAACAAAATCCTAAAACTATTTTTCATACTGCAAAATCCCCGCCAAAAGAACCCAAAAATATAAACTGGCAACAACAGAGGGCCATCCAAAAAAATTGGAAACAGCAAAGGAGGCAAAAAGAGCGACAGCCCATGGGTGTTTTCTTGCGAAAGCCTTTAACAAAATCCATAAATAAAAAACGAGGCTAAAAATGCCTGTTTGAGAAAAAAGTTCTAGGTAATAATTATGAGGTTTATTTAGAATAAAATCCCATTCCGAGGAAAAATTAAGGGGCAAAGGTCTAAACAAGGGAAAGACATAAGAAAAAGTTTCTGGGCCTGTTCCAACTAAAAAATTACTTAAAGAGGCCAAAGATATATGCAAAGCCCCTTCCCAAAGGCCAAGCCTAATAAATCCGGGATCCGAAACTTGATAAGAGTTCTGCGCATAAACAAGAAATCTAGCAGAAAAAAGCTTAATTAAATCAACCAAACCATCTTGAACACGCATAAAGAACATTCCCGGAAAAAAGAGGAATATTGTAACCGGGATCATTAAAAGAAACGGAATCCTTTTATAATAATAAACCCGTTTGTTCAACAAAATCAGAACAGAAAAACCCATAAGAAGTGCCAAAAACCCCGAGAGAGAGTATGTAAACCACAAGCATAAAAAACTAATACTGAATATTGACCACCATATAAAGAGTAATTTGTCTTTTGGATCTTTTAAAAACCTGTGAGAGACAAGCAAAATTACCCAAACCAAATATAGTGCCAACCAATTGGGCTGCCCAAAGGTAGAATATGCTCGTGCTACTGGGGAACCCGAAAGACCAAAATATTGGGCAATTCCTAAAAAACTTATTGGAACCACAGACACAACTAGAGCATAAAAAATGAGCTTAAAAATCTTTTTATCATCAAAAGTATTATAAGAAACCACAAAGATACCAAAATACACTAAAGAGGAAACAAGTCCTCCGTTTAATCTTGGGTAATAACCCCACAATGCTGTATGGGGAAATTTTGAGAAAAAAGTAGAAATTATCTGGGTTGCAAAAAAAAGGTATATGAAAATTGGGGCACCCCTGAACGAGAAAACTTTCCAAGTCAACCCTAATAAATACACCGCAATTATCAGAGAACCCAAAAAATAAACCAAAAACATTTTGGGAAATTCAAAATACTCAATAACTTGATTTAGGTGAAACAAAGGTGTTAATAAAAGTAAAGCAAAAAATAGAGCCTCCAGGGATTTTATTAGAGTTTTTCCACTTGGCGACATTGTTGAAATTGTTTCAGATATATCCAAATGCAACGAATCAAAATGTGCAACTGAGTTATCCATTGACTTAAGTAAAGTCATACTGCTATTATGATAGCAATCTGCCATGTTTTCAAAAATACTTATAAAACTTATTGACCAAGCTATATTCCCGGCGGTGTTGCTTTTAACTGTAAGGATAGTATCTATAGTTCTGGTGAGCTACCAAATGGGTATCCCTTTTAGCATTTCCAATGCGGGATTTATCTTTGGTTCTACTCAGCAATACGTTATTGTCAACTCCTATTCCATTTTAGCAATGATAATAGCTCTTTCTCTTGGGATTTTTTATAATCTGACAAAAGCTTTTGTTTTTCATTCATCACATATAACTCCTCAAGCTACGGCAAAAGTTTTTTCCATGAAACTTTCATTTTTTATCCAAAATTCTTATGATCTGTATTCCCAAGGAATAATCTGGCTTTCGTACTCTTTTTTACTAGTGCTTGTTGCCGGAATTATGGCGCTTTTTGGACTCTCCTTTGGTTGGGTTTTTTATTTAGGTTTAGGGGTAACAATTCTGGCTACAGTTCTTTTTATCTTGGATGTTGAAAAAGAGATGAAAATAGAAAAGCTTGTGGAAGACTTAATCTATCCAGAAGACGAAGAGGAAACTTTTGTGCTTAAATTTGGAGAAGATTATGTTTAAGGGATTAGTAACAACCGGTATTAACAGCCTAATGACGGTTCTTCTCTTAGGGCTGTTGGCATTGCCAATTACTTCGCTAGGACTTGCCACCGTAAAGAATAATTTACCTCAAACCCAGGTTTTGTCTGCGCAAGACGAGATTAGTCAAGATTGTTCCTGCCCAAAGATTATTATCACACCACAAATGGAAAGAGAGATTTACGAGAAGGTATTGAAAGAAGAGAAAGAGAAACAAGAAGCAATAACTACTGAAGCCACCTCAAAAATAGAGGAACTAATTGAAACTGAGAAAATAGACGAAAGAGAAGATAATCTTAACGAATAGATTAATATCCTGGGATAATATAGACAATCCCAAAAACTAACGCTCCCCACAACAAAACTGTAATTAACAACGGCATGTCTGACAAAAGAACTCGTTCTGGAGATTCAGCATCTTCTTTTTCGTAAATGACATATAAATATCTGGCAACTCCGTAAATAACAAGCGGGATTGTTAACATCATCCATTTGGGGGATTTTAATGTGGAGGGAAGAATGCTTGTTATGGTACTCCCCGCTATTTGAGGGGAAGTCTGAAATGTGAAAAGAGAATATGTCATTACTGCTATAGATGAGGACATAGAGATCATACTATCCAAAAGCGTATCTGGGTAACGACGCAGGGTTTTCCTAGTAGCAAGATTTTCAGGATCTGCGAATTTTTTGAGCAGAGTTTTTTCGGAACGGCGCTTTCCAAAAGCTAAAAGCAAAGATAAACCTATTGTTGCAAGGGCAAGCCAAGAAGAAAGGGAAGTATTTGTTCCCAGTCCACCTGCAAAAACCCTAATCACAAATCCCGTACCAACAACCAAAGAATCTAGAATAATCACATTTCTAAAATAACTAGAATACAACAATTGAATCAGCACATAAGCTAGAACGCTATAAGTAAAGTAATTTCCAACATATAATTGAGAGAAAATTATCCCAAAAGCTATAAGAGAAAATGCAACCCCCCATGCTAACCAAATCGGCAATTTTCCCGAAGCAATAGGCCTATTACTTTTAATGGGGTGCTGCCTATCTCTCTCAATATCCTTTATATCGTTGACAAAATAAGCGCCGGAGGAAACCATGCAAAAGGCAATAAAACAAAGCACAGACTTTATAAAAACATCTCCTGTAAAAAAGAGCCCAGAAAAAAAGGGGGCAGCAAAAACACTAAGATTTTTTAACCATTGCCTAGGCCTTGCCGTACGGATTAATTGATAAATCAAATTTATGAGAGACATTACAACAATCATATGTTTTTGCTAGGGACAATGCAAATTTAACTCAATCAAGTTTAGTTGGTTCCTAAAAAAACCTTTCTATTTTCTAACAACTCATAGCAAAAGCATTTTTTATGTAATGTTTGGCTGCTTGCCGTAATCTGGAACTGCTAAAGCCTCCTGTGACTTTATTTCTAAAACCCAATTCAATACATTTGCTATAGTCACACCTATCTTAACCCCAGTGAAAGATCCAGGACCTCTATTGGGCACAAACTCTTTTATAGCAAGTAAATCCAAACTGTTTCTTACAAGAAGCTTTTGAATAGAATCTACAATGTCAATATTTCCCTGAATAGCATCAACTTCCAATAGCTCTACTGTGGAGTTATTTTGTTCCAATTTTTCTAGGATCACTTTATTTTCAAATCGTTCAGTTGTATCAATATAAATCTTATACATTATTATTTCTTGACAAATGCTTCAAATGGTCACAAATGATTTTGCTTTTTCTTAGCGGATTTTACCACAAAAAATGCTCTTGATTCCGCGATTTATAGACTTATGTTAAAATTCTTAAGCTTATTTAATTTTGTGAAAGGAAAATATGATTAAAGTTTTAGATTTTTATGCGGATTGGTGCGGACCCTGCAAAGTAATGAGTCCAGTTTTTGAAGCACTAAAAAAAGAATATGCAGGAAAGGCAGAATTTGAAAGCATTGATGTAGAAGCGAATGGTGCTATGGCAGGGCAATATCAAGTTATGAGTATACCAACCTTTATCATCTTAAAAGACGGAAAAGAAGTTTCTCGAAGAATGGGCGCCATGCCAAAAGACACTTTCAAAACTTGGTTGGAAGAAAATATATAAAAGTATAGAATAAGTTTATGCAAAAAAAGTCTGCCCAAACTTCCAATAATAATGTTAAGGTTGCTATAAATGGATTTGGGCGTATTGGAAGAGCTTCTTTAAAGATTTTGTTAACAAAAGGGAATGCTGAAGTTGTTGCAATAAATGATCTAACAAACCCCCGAATCTTAGCTCATTTATTAAAATATGACACAGCTTATGGTATTTTTGATAAGGAAATCTCTCTATTGGAGAACGGAAAAAAGGTTAGTTTAGACTCTTATCGTGGGGATGATACGTTTTATACAGAAATAGCCCCAGAAACTTTTTTGGTTGTGGGAAACAAGAAGGTAAAAATGATCTCTGAACCAGACCCTTCTAGACTCCCTTGGAAGGATTTAGGAGTGGATGTAGTTTTAGAGTGTACAGGCCGATTTGTAAAGGATGATTCTGCAAAAGCACATATTGGCGCAGGGGCCAAAAAAGTAGTATTGTCCGCACCAGCAAAAGGAGGTACAGTAAAGACCTTTTTAATGGGCGTAAACCACACGGAATATGCAGGGGAAGAAATTATTTCAAATGCTTCCTGTACAACAAATTGTATTGCTCCAGTGGTTCAAATTCTGCACAATGCTTTTTATGTTGAAAAGTCCATGATGACAACAATCCATGCTGTTACTTCTTCCCAAAATATAGTAGATGGCCCTAGTAAAGACATGCGTAGGGCTAGAGCTGCAGATTACAACATAATCCCAACTTCCACAGGTGCAGCCATCGCAGTTACAAAAGTTATTCCTGAATTGGAAGGTGTTTTTGATGGAATGGCAATAAGAGTTCCTGTTTTAACGGGTTCTCTAAGCGATGTTACCTTATTGTTAAAAAAGAATGTTACATTGGAAGAAGTGAATACGGCTTTAATAAGGGGTGCGGAAAGTCCTCAATACAAAGGAATCGTGAAGGCCACTTATGAGCCATTGGTTTCATCAGACATTGTTGGAAGTGAGTTTTCGTCCATTGTAGATTTAAACTTAACAAGGGTAGTTGATGGAAACATGGTTAAGGTTTTAGCTTGGTATGATAATGAATGGGGTTATTCCTGCCGATTGGTGGATATGGCGTTGCACGTTGGGGGGTTCGGTGAGTCTGTAATGGGTTCCTTGGAAGAGGGTTTTTCTATAGTTTAAAAAGAAAAGGGAAGTATTGGGGTACTTCCCTCTAGATTCTTTATTACTTTTTTACTTGGCGCACCTCCTTAACGAGTGTGGGACCGAAGGCCCCTAAAAAGGATGCCACAACCGTAGCCAAAGAGTTAGCCACGAATCCCAGGAAATTGAAGGATAGAAACGCTGCGAGAACGGAGCATACACTCACGAAAAGGGGCAGAACCGCCCCAAGCGCAATTTCGTATTCCTCCTCACCCCACGTGGCGGGGATCCCGACCATCAATAGCCAACTCGAAAAGACAACAAAAAAAACCACAAGATCCAGATCCATATCACACCTCCTGGTAAAGATGCCTCATTATATCCAATGGCTTCCTAAATATCAATCTTGCGAGGTATATAAACTAGGGTAAGAGATACATTTATTATTTAGAATTATTTAGGCTTGACAAAGCCTTAGTATTTCTTTCCGTCAACTTTTCCCATCAGCCATATTCCCTAGACAAAATCGCTACAATCTCCTGTATTCCTCAAGTACCCTTCTCTGCTCCCTACTTAACCTTTGAGGAATCTTAACCCTTACTTCCACAATCAAATCTCCCTTTCCACTTCCGCCCAACTTAGGCATACCTTTTCCACGAACTCTTATTTGTGTACCATGCTGTGTACCCTGTGGGATTTTTAACTTTGCTTTTCCAATACCACTTTTACTTCCTTCATCAACAACGGGTATCTCTACTTCGTCCCCCAAAGCCGCTTGTGCAAAATCAATTTCCACCAAAGTTCCTAAGTTATCTCCAGATCTTTCAAAATAAGGGGGAGTTTGCACCCTAAATGTAATATACAAATCCCCTGGAGGTAAGCCATTGGGACCAGGCATTCCCTTCCCCGCAAACTTCATTTCTGTTCCACTGCGCACACCTTGCGGGATTTTAACTTTTACTCTACCACTTTCCACATTTATTTCCTTTTCTGCACCATGTACTGCATCTGCAAAGTCAATCCGCATCTCATAGGCTAAATTTTTTCCTTTTTGAGGCGCTCTATTTTGCGAAAACCCCCTAAAGCCAAAAAAATCTTCAAAAACTTCAAACGGATCAAAATTTCCAAAGGGATTTTCCCCCGAAGAAGAATAAGAGTAGGTAAAAGGTCCGTTTTGATAAAATCCTTGTTTTCCCGCATTACCTCCAGTACCCGCACCAGAAAAGCCACCTGCAAATCCGTTTGTGTTCCCAAACCTATCGTACATCTCTTTCTTCTGGGGATCGCTTAAAACCTGATACGCTTCATTTATTTCTTTAAACCTTTTTTCCGCAGTAGCTTTATCCGCCTCCGCCACAACATCAGGATGGTATTCTTTGGCCAATTTCTTATATGCCCTTTTTATCTCGTCCTGAGAAGCCCCCTTAGAAAGGCCTAAAATGTTGTAATAATTTTTCGTCTCACTCATATTTTTATAAATTTATAAATTTCAGCTTAACACACAAAAGCCCCAATTAAGGGGCTTTTGAACTTATTTACTCTGTAAAATTACTCTTGATCGCTTATAACTTCTCCTTCTACGGGTTCATCCCCATTATTATTTCCAGTCCCACCGTCCTTACCATTTCCACGCTCCCCCGCATTACCAGCACCAGTGGCGTCGCTAGTTCCCTGATTTTTGTACAAATACTCTCCAATTTTTTGCATGGACAAAGAAAGCTCCTGAGTCTTTTTCTCCAACTCTTCTTTTGTTGCGGTTTGTAGAACATCTCTCACATTCTTTACCTTCTCTTCCACTTCGCTTTTTATATCCGAAGGAACCTTATCACCACCATCTTTTAGTGCCTTTTCTGCCGCATAACAAAGGTTGTCTGCCATGTTTCTTGCGGTAATCATCTCTTCTTTCTTTCTATCCTCTTCCTTTTTGGCTTCCGCCTCCCGCACCATTTTTTCTACCTCTTCTTTGTTTAGCCCAGTTCCTCCCTGGATTGTTATTTTTTGCTCTTTTCCAGTACCTTTGTCTTTTGCCGACACATTTAATATCCCGTTTGCATCAATGTCAAAGGTTACCTCAATCTGAGGCATACCTCTTGGCGCGGGAGCAATCCCATCCAGTATAAAGCGACCCAAGGATTTATTATCTATAGCCATTTTTCGCTCCCCCTGCACTACATGGATTTCTACACTTGTTTGATTATCCGCGGCCGTGCTAAAAACCTGCGAAGCCGAAGTTGGAATCGTAGTATTTCTTTCTATCAAAGGAGTTGCAATACCTCCCAAAGTTTCAATACCCAACGTTAAGGGAGTAACATCCAATAAAAGTACATCTTTTACATCCCCTGCCAATACTCCTCCTTGAATTGCCGCACCAATAGCCACAACCTCATCTGGATTTACCCCCTGATGAGGATCTTTGCCAAAGAATTCCCTTACCACTTCAACAACTTTTGGCATTCTTGTCATTCCTCCAACCATAACCACTTCCGAAATATCACTCTTTTGTAATCCCGCATCTTTTAGGGCTGCTTCCATTGGAGGAATTGTTCTCTTTATCAAATCTTCGGTAAGTTGCTCCAATTTGGCTCTAGAAAGCTTTAACTCTAGATGTTTAGGTCCTGTTTGATCCGCAGTAATAAAAGGAATGCTTATTTCGGTCTCAAGAGTGGAAGAAAGTTCTATTTTTGCTTTTTCCGCAGCGTCTTTAATCCTTTGCATAGCTTGCCTATCTTGGGATAGATCAATTCCTTCCGCTTTTTTAAACTCATCCAAAATCCAGCTTAGAATCTTGCGATCCCAATCATCTCCTCCCAAATAAGTATCCCCATTTGTCGCCTTTACTTCAAAAACCCCATCTCCAATCTCCAAAATGGAAATATCGTAGGTTCCTCCACCAAGATCGTAAACTGCTATCATTCCACTTTTCTTCTTGTCCATTCCATAAGCTAAAGCTGCTGCAGTAGGCTCATTTATTATTCTATCAACATTAAACCCAGCAATTTTACCTGCTTCTTTCGTAGCCGCTCTTTGTGAGTCGTTAAAGTATGCTGGTACTGTAATTACAGCATTTGTTACTGTTTCACCAAGGTACTTTTCGGCGTCCTTTTTTAATTTGGCCAAAATCTTAGCCGAAATCTCTTGAGGCGTATAAGTTTTCCCTTCTACTTCAACACACGCAAGACCATTAGGTCCTTCTACTATCTCGTAAGGATAATCCTTTTTAATCCCTGCAATTTCTGGATCTGTGTACTTCCTACCCATTAAACGCTTAATACTAAAGATTGTGTTTTTTGGGTTTACAACTTGTTGCCTCTTTGCGGGAATTCCCACTAAGTTGCTGGCAGGAGCAACAACCGAAGGAGTGGTATTCCCTCCTTCTGCGTTAACCATAACTTTAGGTTGTCCACCTTCCATTACTGCCATACAGCTGTTAGTGGTACCTAAATCTATTCCTATAATTTTTGCCATATATTTTTCCTTTCTTAACCTTTATAACTATTTACTTTATACATGTTTAACCTAAAGCTACCTATGTAAATTGGCAGGAAAAAGATAGCTTCTGTAGCCGCTTATTTTCTTTTCCCTACAACAACTTTCGCAGGTCTAATAATTTTGCCCTTAAACCTATACCCAAAATTGACCTCCTCCAAAACAATATTTTCATCTCCTTCGCGGGTATCAACAGCCTCCATAATACTTTCATCAAAAGTTTCTCCCAAAGCCTTGATTCTTTCAAGTCCAGCATGTTGCAAAATCTCCCCAAACTGGTCTACAATCATTCTTATACCTTTGTCATCTGTGTGCTTCTTTAGCATCTCAAGGCTATCGTAGACAGAAATTAGCTCTGAAATCAAGACAAAGTTTGCAAATTTAGCCACCTCCTCTTTTTCTTCTAAAGTGCGCCTTTCCAAGTTTTTATAATCTGCCAATGCTCTTTTCCAGTTGGACTCCATTTCTCCTAATTCTTTTTCTAGCCGTTTTACTGTCTCTTCAAGACTTCTAATCTTCTCCTTAAGTAGGGCTTCCCTTTCCGATTTATTTTCTGGCGTAGAACCATTGTGTTTGTCTTTTTTATCTTTTGTCATATTTTTATTGAATTAATTCCTGTACTAAATTTTTAGCATATCTAATGGAAGGAATGATTTTTTCATAATTCATCCTTGCAGGTCCCAAGATTGCAATGTAACCAGACTTTTTTGGCGTTTCAAATCTTGCCGTCGCAATTGAACACGATGATAAAGCCTCGCCTGGAAGATCCTCACCTATTAAGCAATGTACATCTTGTGTACTCCCATAAGCAGGCTTTTTAAGAACATCGTTTAATAGTTCATAGCTGTCTACCAAATGAAGAGCTGCTTTTGCAACTTCTATATCCCAAAACTCTTTATCATCCAACATATTTACGGCCCCTGCGTGGGTAATAAAGCCATCATCGGTAGTAGCAATAGTTAACTCCTTTGTAAAATCAGAAAGTGTTGAAACCAATTCACGCAACAATTTATGAATCTCATATCTTGACGGCCAAACCTGCTGCTTAATGGCAACTTCCTGGAGTACAGGCATTTCTTCTTCTTCTAGAAGTTCTTGCAGAAAAAACCTATATGCCATTGGAGTAGGCACCCGTCCCGAAGAGGTATGCACCATTTCCAAAAAGCCTTGATCTATAAGATCTGCCATCTCATTTCTAACTGTTGCAGCAGAACAACCAAGATCATATTTCTGAACAAGATAAGTGGACCCAACGGGTTTTGGGCTTTGCATGTACTCTTGAATTATGTACTCTAAAAGCTGTATTTGTCGGTCTGTGAGCATATTATCAGTATGATAACATGAGTGATAACTTTGTCAATAATTTTGAGTTTGGTTTAATGGGGTGAGATTGGATTTTGAGGCGAAAGTGTGTTGGGGGATAAGTCAAAAAATAAGCCCCCGCAAGCTTTTTGGCTCTTGGGGGTAAATCTCGGTTTTTAAACTTCCACAAAGTGGAGAACATCCCCTTTCTGGGGATTTAGTTGCTTCCTTGCCGGGTAAAAATCCTTATCATTCAAGGACCTACAGGCAACAACCCCTGTAACTTTTCCGCGTCTTGTCTTAAAGAGGAATCCATGCCTTTCCTCTAAGACGCTACCGTTCCACTTCCAAGAAAGGGTTTGTAAATCCCTCTCCCGTAGCCCTCCCCGTTTTATCATAGCCTCCAAGACTAGGAGCTTTAAGAGGGCAAGATCCCTGTTTCTTTGTTCAATTCCCATTGGGGTAATTGGCCCCAAAAATCGATCCAGCACTAAACATAAGTATCCATCCCCAGCCATTTTCTGCCTCCTTACTAAGGATTAAAACACCAGAATAATACCAGAAAATTCAAAAAAGTCTTGTTTTGGGGATTAACTCCAAGCAACGTTCCGATTGTAGTGCAAAAACGCAATAATTACGCCCCTAAAATTTCTCTAAAAGCCTCCTGCGGAACATCAACTTTTCCTATTCTCTTCATTTTTGCCTTACCTTTCTTTTGAATCTCCAATAACTTATCCTTTCGTTCTCTGTGACCCCCAGACATTTTAGCCAAAACATTTTTTCCTGCCGCACCCAAATTATCCCTTGCTACAATGTGGCCCCCAATTGCGGCCTGCAATGCCACCTTAAACTGCTGTCTTGGCAAAATATCTTTTAATTTAGCAATAACCGCTCTACCTTTTTCTTCCGCTTCTGAGCGCAAAACCATATGGGATAGAGGTTCCACCACTTCTCCATGCACTAAAATATCCATTTTTACAACATCTGCTACGCGGTATTCCAAAAAATCGTAGTCTATGCTTGCAAAACCCGAAGAAACACTCTTTAAATCATCAAAAAACCCCTGAATTAGCTCATTTAACGGCAACTCATACTCTAAAATTACCCGCTGTTCTGACGGATACTCAACCGATTTTTGCACACCCCTTCGTTTTTCGCATAGCGTAATAATTGACCCAACATAATCCGAAGGTGCCACAATATTAGTCAAAATCCATGGTTCTTCTATGGCTTCTATTTGCGTTACCAAAGGAAGTTCCGAAGGGCGCTTAACCATTAGGGTTCCTCCTTTGGTTAAATGTACCTTATATTCAACACTTGGAATTGTGGAAATTAAATTTAGGTTATATTCCCTTTCTAGGCGCTCTTGTACCACATTCGCATGTAGTAGGCCTAAAAACCCACATCTAAATCCAAATCCCAAAGCCCCACTACTTTCTGGCTCAAAAGAAAGAGCCGCATCCGACAAAGAAAGCTTTTCCAATGCTTTTCTTAAATCTGGGAACTCATCATTGTCCACTGGATAAAGTGAAACAAAAACAAAGGGTTTTACTTCTTTATATCCAGGAAGGGGTTTTACTTGAGTTTTTTGCGTTGCCAGACAAACTGTATCTCCTACTGAAATGGCATGAATATCCTTTAGACCTGTGGCAATGTAACCCACTTCTCCCGCAACTAATTGGGATATTTTCTGTCTTGTCGGGGTAAAGATCCCTATTTCCTGAATTGTGGTAGGTATATTTGCCGCCAAAAAATGTATTTGGTCTCCTAAATTTTTCGCCAAATTACCTTCCGAGAGTTGACCGTTTTCTATTTTTACTACAGTAACAACCCCCAAATAGTCATCAAAAAACACATCAAAAACTAGGCCCTGCAAAGGATCTTCGGTTTTTCCCTTTGGGGAAGGTACTTTTTTTATAACCTCTTCCAAAAGTGCTTCCACATTTTCACCCGTTTTTGCGGAAACAGAAAGAATATCCTCTCGTCTAAATCCAAAAGTATCAATCAAATCTTGAATTACCTCCGCTGCGTGATGTCCTATAACATCTATTTTGTTTATAACAGGAATGATTGTTAAATTTGCTTCTAGGGCTTTATAAACATTAGAAACGGTTTGAGCCTGTATTCCTTGCGTGGCATCAACAACTAAAATTGCCCCCTCACAAGCTGCCAGTGAACGAGAAACTTCGTATGCAAAGTCCACATGCCCCGGGGTATCTATTAAGTTTAGTTGATAATTTTGCCCTTCGTAAACATATCCCATGCGAACAGCTTTAAGTTTAATGGTAATACCTTTTTCGCGCTCCAGATCAAGCTGATCCATGGTTTGCTCTTTTAATTTGCGTTTTTCAACCGTTTTAGTTATTTCTAAAAAGCGATCAGCCAAAGTAGACTTCCCATGATCTATATGAGCAATAATGCAGAAGTTTCTAATGTGGTTTGTATCCATGAAAGGGATTATATCAGTTTAGGCTCTTGTTATCCCCGTAACGTATATATTATTCTCTAATCTCACGCACCATATAGGTTTTTCTACCAGTTGCTTCAAAGTAAATTCGCATCAAGAGCTCTCCCAAAACGCCCATCATCATAGACTGAATACCCACTATTATCATCAAAATTGCCACAGAAAGTAAGGGGCGATACCCAATACTTTGTCCCAGAATTATTTTTAGAAAGCCTAAATACCCTCCAATCAAAAAGCCAATTCCACTTATTACAGCACCTGTAGCGCCAAAAAGCCTTCCCGGTAAGGCGTAAAATGGTTTTTTAGCAAAATAAAGCATAAATCCCAAAGTAATTAAATCTAACATTACTTTAATAGTGCGCTTGTTACCTTTATATGCAGACACGCCAAAATCCCTATCCGAAAACGGCACTTCAAATTCCATCATTTTTGCCCCATAGACGGAAACATAATCAGGAATAAATCTATGCATTTCCCCGTACAGTCTTAAATTTTTGACCACATCTTTTGTGAAACCTTTCATCCCAGAACCACGATCTTCCATATGGACTTTGGAAATTGCGCCAATAAGCTTATTTGCCATTCCACTCTTTTGGGATCTTCCTGCATTGCTAGCATCTTCCTCGTTTTTCCACCTTCCAACACGATGTGTATTTACAAAATCATAACCCTCCTCCAGTTTTCTAAGGACTACTTCAACATTATCTAAGGGAATTTCTAGGTCTGCAGAAACAGTAACTACATAATCTCCTTGTGCTAAATCAAACCCAGCCTGATACGCGGCGCTTTGACCAAAGTTTGTCATTTGGTTAATTCCCTTAACCGAAGGGTATTTATCCGCATAGGATTTAATTACTTCCCAAGTTTTATCTTTACTACCATCGTTTACGGCTATGATCTCATAATCGTAGGAACTTTTTTTGGCAACATCCAATAACCCCTCAATAGTGCGGTCAATATTTTTCTCCTCGTTATAACAAGGGATTACAATAGAAACTAATTTTTTCATTTTATATTATTGTCTTCTTTAAGAGTATAAACCCTTTTGTTCTGGGATTCAAAATATGTGTGAAACATTAAATCTCCAATTACACCTAACGCAATAAACTGTACTCCTATAATTATTCCCAGTATACCAAATTGAAGTAGTGGTCTCCCACCTATATCCTGCCCTAAAAATAATTTTATATAAGTTAAAAACGAAACAGCACCTATACCCATAGAAAGAGATATTAGACCTCCCATACCAAAGATTCTGATAGGAGATGTAAATGGAGGTGTGGAAAACGCCAATATCAACTTCAGAACTGTTAGATCAAGTAAGGCCTTTACTGGAGAGATTGTGCTCTCAATATAACCTGCATTTCTTGGCTTACTGTGTTTGATACTCACTTCTTCAATATTGGCTCCATATAGGGTTGCTATTGCTGGAAGGAAGGTATGCTGGTCACCATAAATTCGTATTCTTTTTACCACATCAGACTTTATTAACCGCATCGGCGAGGTTACATCCGTAAGCCTTGTACCTATCAACTTGGAGATTAGGGTATTACCCGCATTTGCAAGAAGATGCTTAAATAACCTGCCTTTTAGCTTGTTCTCCCGTCTTCCAATAACTAGATCTAAATCTCGTGCTTCCAGAGTTGCCAATAATACCTTTAATTCCTTGGGAGTATTCTCTAGTGTGGGGCTTATTGTAAATATATACTCACCCTTTGCAATATCAAACCCTGCTTGAAGCGCAGCAGCGGTACCATATTTCCTCCTAAAATTAAGAGCAATTACATGATTATCCTTTTCTTCTAATCTCTTTATTTCTTTCCACGATTTATCTGTAGAGGCGTCATTCACAAAAATTATCTCATAGGGAATATTCAAATCAGCCAATACCTCAGTAACCTCTCCATGTAGGTCTGCTAAAGTGTCCTCACAATTGTATACATGACATAAAACAGATATTTTCATAAACATTCCTTTTGTGGTTTGAGATTATACACTAGAAAGGCTTTTATACCAAGCTGGCATTAACTTAAAAATCTCAACTTGTCTTTTTGCTCCTTCTTCTATATTGAATTTTGGGGAGTATTCTAATAATTCCTTTGCTTTGTCTATATTTGCACTTGATACAACATCCGCCTTATCTGAAGCTATTATTTCAATGCTCGCCTTTTTCCCGAGAGCTTCTTCTGCGCATTCTATCCAGTGCCTAATGCTTTTGGGATCAGATGTACCGATGTTAAAAATATCAAATTTAGTCTTATAAAAAAGGCACTTTAATATTCCATCCACTTGATCATCTATATACGTACTGTCTTTTGCAGTATCCAATCCATGTTTGCCATATATCTGTATGGTTTTATCATTGTGGATGTAATTGATGACCCTTTGCATGAACATTCCATAAGGTCTTTGTAAAGGACCATATATTGGACCGAATATTCTATCAATAACCACATCAATATCATAAATTGCGCTAAAAGCATGACATAAAGCCTCTCCGGCGACTTTCGTTGCACCATACGGAGATACAGCCTTAATAACATTGTCAGTTTCCACTACTTTTCTATCTTCTCTATTTCCATATACGGACGAAGAAGAAGCAAAGACAAATTTTTTGACTCCAGTTTCCCTAGAACAATTTAGTAAATTTGCTGTACCATCTACATTTACAGAAGTGTAAAGTCTTGGATTCTTAGTGGATAGAGGGACTCCTGCCATGGCGGCAATATGTAGGACAGCGTCAAAATTATATTTTCTGAATAGTACTAGAAGATTGTCATAGTCCACAATATCCAATTCAAAAAATTGGAACTTCCCTTTCTGCGGGTTCCTAGACTCTGCATAATAAGAAGACAACTTCTCGTATACTGGAGTTACAGTATTATCGGGGAAATACTTGGCATTCTCACCGGATGCGTAAAAAACTAGGTCAATATTAAATTCCTTACATTTGCGAGGATAGTATTCGTAAAAGTTATCAATACCTACAACATCTACACCCTTCCAAAGCAATGATCTTGCAAGATAACTTCCGATAAATCCAGCTGCCCCTGTGATTAAAACTTTCATGGGGCGGATTATACTATAAGATAGTAGATATGTCGAGTTTTGTTATAATGCTGGTTGCGGATGCAGGTAGGCGAACGTCAATTTACCTATTATCTGCATCCGCAACCAGGTTCCCCCTTAAACTTAAATGTGAACTACAAAGGGGGGCCTAATACCCATCCTCTCAAGTTGAGCCGCGGGACGGCTTCGCTTCGAGGCCATCTTTTTTTCGTGAGCGGCTTCCCGAGAGGGATCGTCCCACTGAGTCTGCCAAACCACTCCTGGAACTTGGGTCAGAATCGCCTGGGCACCCTCTTTACCCCAAATCTTCTGAGCTACTGCTATTGCGGTGGCCTCCTCTACGCCTGCTAGCTCCGGATTCCACGGGGCATCCCCCACCAGAGGGAACCCCAAACAAGACATTTTCTTCCATTCCCACAAGGCGAATGTATTCCACGGAATCTGCGTCCCGGACGCCTCTCCCTGCCACCCGGGAGAGTAGTCGTGGCCAGGGAGAGCTGCACCGACAACCAAACCATCCCTCTCCAAGAGGACCGAAACCATGGTACCCACTGCTGTGGGGTTCAAGGGTACCTCCACACTTGCTGAGAGGAAGTATGAAGGCAACCCACCAGCCAGCGTCGCGGACATTAAAAGCAGGGAGTTCATGGGGGATACAAATTTCCCCCAAGGCGTAACGGGGAACACCTTAACCCTTTCGGGCCACGCCTCCCCCAGAACCCCGGTTTCATCTGCACTCACGTTGACAGCAACCAGCACCGCCTCTGCAAATGGCAGTGCACTCTCAACAAACACCTTCAACCGCAAGAGGTCCTGGGGTGTCTTCCCCCAGTACCTAGTTCCAACAAACAGGTTCTCCATCACGCCTCCTCCTGTGATATTGATATGTCAAAAGAACACAGCTATTGTACTATAGGTGTACCAGAATTGCAAGTGCTATGGAAATTTGGGGGGTCAAAAGACTAATATAAACATAGTTTATTGTTACGGGACCATTTCAAGCAATGGATTTCTTTATGTTTTGGGAGCAGCAATTTTTAGAATTTCTGGGTTTCGCATATACCAATCAACTGTTTCTTTCAACCCCTTTTCTATAGGTGTCTTCGCAGAGTAATTTAGATATTTCCTTGCCCTAGCAGTACTTGCTCTAACTTGACTCGCTGTGATTTTTCCAAAGTTTTTTTCGGACTGTCCATAATCTATATTCTTTGGATCCTTTCCCAATATCTCCGCTATCATTTCTGCCATTTGTTTTATTGAGTACGACTTTCCAGAGGCAATGTTTATAACTTGATAAGTTAGTCTCTTATTCAATCCCTCCACAAAAAATTTAACTACATCATCAATATATATATAATCTCTAGTGGTTTCTGGAGAGCTATATAAACCAAGAGGTTTGTCTTTGGATATTCTATCTATAAGGTGAGGAATTAACGTGTGTGGTCTCATGTTAGGTCCATAAGAAGTGAAAAGACGATAAGTGAGAGAATTTATATTGTAATTTGCGCTTAGAAATTCCACGACTTTCTCTGCAGCCAACTTTGAAGCCCCATGAGGGGATGTTGGCTTTGGAAATATGCCTCTTTCAGTGTATATCTCAGATTTTGTGTCACCGTACACACTATGAGTTGATGCAAAAATAAACCTTCTAGCATTTAAAGATTTTGCCCACTCAAAAACATTTGCAGTTCCCACCACATTGGTATGAAGATACTCCGCATAAGATGCACCTGTATCCTCATAATAAAGATCTCTTGCCGCTAAGTGTATTACTGCATCAAGAGTAGTTCTGAGATCTAAGCCTGTCTTTGTAATATCTTGATTATAAAAAGAGAAGTTTTTAAACTCTGTTAATACCCCCAACCTCTGTTGTTTGATACTAAGGTCATATACGGGGTCTAAATTATCAATTCCTATAATGGTATGTCCTGAGGCTATTAATTCTTTGGCAACATTAAACCCAATAAAACCTGCAACTCCTGTGATTAAAATCTTCATATTATAATAATAAACAAAAAGCTACTATAATCAAATTATGGTGGAAGAGTTAAATAGATCAGATATAGAGGAATTTCGTGAGTCTTTAAGAAGGGGAGATGCCCACATACGCAGATTTTTTAAGAGCGACACGAACCATGCAGAAATATTTGGTGACGAGGCAATTCATTCAATATTCGAAGCTCACTGGGAGAGATTGTTTGGAAGTTCTCTGGACTTTGTTGAAAAAGCTTTTCCTATTGAGGATTTGGATCCCACCTTACCTGTTTTGGACTTAGGTGCGGGTTGGCAATATTTAACCAGGCAATTAGAAGAAAGACACTTGATTCGTGTTGTTCCAATGGATATTAATTATGCTATTTCCACAAGAGCTCATGGACATACTAAAGTGGATACAATTG
>JAGPFW010000041.1 GCA_018056275.1 Patescibacteria group bacterium | reverse complement strand
TGGTAAATGAACCTACTATAGAAGAGACTAATGCAATTCTTAGAGGTCTGCGGGAAAAATATGAAGAGCATCATAAGGTAAAAATAACTGATGAAGCCATTGATGCGGCTTCTAGAATGTCAGATAGGTACATAAATGACAGGTTTCTACCTGATAAGGCTATAGATCTATTGGATGAAGCAGGAGCCTTAGTTCGGTTAAGTCAGGTTAAGGAACCAGATAATTTAAAACAGGTAAATGATCGTTTGGAGGAAATCAAACTAAAACTCCATGATGCAAAATCTCTTTCAGAAGAAGAGAAAATAAAGATAAAGGCAGAACAGGAGGAGTTACAGAAGGTTAGGGAAGAGTTAATGGAGATATGGGCAAAAACAAAATTGGAGGAAATTCCAAATGTAACTGCCGAAGATGTTATGAAAATTGTGGCAAAAACAACGGGAATTCCATTGGAAAAACTAAGCTTGGAGGAAAAGGAAAAGTTGTTGCACCTGGAAGACTTTATTCATGAACGCTTAGTAGACCAGGAAGAAGCTGTTTCTGTGGTTTCAGAAGCAATTAGAAGAGCAAGAGCAGGCCTAAAAGATCCAAAAAGACCGATTGGGGCATTTTTATTTCTTGGACCAACAGGTGTTGGAAAGACTGAATTATGCAAGGCTTTAGCGGAAGTTTTATATGGGGATGAGGATATGTTGGTAAGGCTTGATATGAGTGAATACATGGAAAAGCATTCTGTAAGCAAGATGATTGGTGCACCACCTGGGTATATTGGCTTTGATCAGGGTGGAAACCTAACCGAAATAGTAAGAAGGAAGCCATTTTCCATTATTTTGTTAGATGAAGTAGAAAAAGCCCATCCAGATGTATTTAATTCCTTGCTGCAGATCATGGAGGATGGAAGGTTGACTGATAGTAAGGGAAGAACTGTGGATTTCAAGAATACTATCATTATAATGACTTCCAATGTAGGGTCAGAAATTTTGAAAAAATCTGTAATTGGTTTTGATTCCAAGGATAGTTCTGTTAACACTAAGAAAAAAAGCTTGTCAGATTATAAGTCACGGGTTGAGAAAATACTTAGGGATACATTTAAGCCTGAGTTTCTGAATAGAATTGATGAGATAGTAATATTTACCTCGTTGGGAAGAGAGGAAATGAAACTAATTGCAGAAAAATTGTTAAATAATCTAAGGAAGCTTCTTGATGAACAAGGTGTTAAATTGAATATTGATGCAAAAGCTATGGATTATCTTGTTACTAAGGGTTTTAGCGAAGAATATGGCGCCCGTCCATTACGCCGACTAATACAAAAGGAATTAGAAAATCCTCTCTCCTCAATGCTAATTTCTGAGCAAATTCATGGTGGAGATTCCGTATCTGTTACGGTAAAGGGGGATGCTCTTAGTATTAAGGTTGATTCAAAGGTATCGGTCTAAAAAGTCTTATGTTGGTGGACTTCTCAAAATTTGCGAAAAGTTTCTGAGCTTGCGGAAGCAAAATAAACTAAGTCTTACTTCGCAATGTACTATGAGTTTTGTATCATTCCGAATACTTTATAAAGTAACAAGTTTTCTCTTTGGTTAAACACTTGTTTTTGGTGTACTTACTAATCATATCCAAGGTTTCCATACTAAAGTTAGAGTTCTTAATTCCCTTAATCAACCCGATATCTCCTATTATTTTTATAAAACCATCTGTATAAAGGCATACCAAGTCCCCGTTTTTTAATTTCTCCTCACCATACTGGATATAAGGATCAAAACCACTCCTCCCATCTATAGCACCGTATCCATATTTTTCACCATTGAATTCTAACTCATTATTTCTGTAATTTTTTCTCCAAACTTTTCTATGTTCTGGGTTACTCCAATCGTAATTTGCATCAAAATGTTTTGCTGATTTGTCTACAAAAGATAGTAGTGTTGGATGGCCAACCATATCGTCTGAGAAAATTGAAACATAACAATCATCCAAAACAGCGTATAGTAGCTTACCTTTCCTTATTATTATTACAGCAAATACTGCTGCCCCAATGGTAAATCCATTGTTTTCTCGGTTTATAAATAGTTCCCTCGAATTATTAAAATTTTTTACCTTTTTACTAGCTTTTTGAATAGCATTTTTGATGTCATCAACGGTATCTCCAGTTTTAATTAAGTTATTTAGTATTTCCTCACATATTATTTTTGCTACTACTCCTGAATCACTTGGATTTGGATAAAATCCATCAACAAGATCATGGGTAATACCGTCTGAGACAACAAATATGTTGTCTTTGTGAGAATAGTAATCCTCTTGAGGTATATACGGTTTCTCAAGATTATTTTCGTGATAAATAAATTGGGTTAATTTCATACTATGATTCTATAATGTACTGTAGCTCCAATTTTCTTGCTTTTGTGGCTAGGGTTAATTATATTCTACGGGAGGAATTTGTCGAGTATACTTCTGAGTATTGTATTTCTAAAGGTATTTTGTCCAAAATATGTGTAATTTTTCAAAAGGTTGAATTTCTTTTTAAACTTTGTTAATCTACAAAAGCTTATGGCACTTAAATTAGATGCAACAAAACATAGTCACATGGACTCCTTTCAAGTAGGGGATACTGTACGGGTGATGTATAAGATACGCGAGGGTGACAAAACAAGAGAGCAGCCTTATGAAGGTATAGTGATAGGGATTAAAGGATCTGATGTTTCCAAGACATTTACTGTTAGAAAAATTGGCGACCAAGGAGTTGGAGTGGAAAGAATTTTTCCAGTAAATTCTCCTAATATATCCAAGCTTTCTGTATTGAAGAAAGGTAAAGTTCGCAGAGCCAAACTGTTCTATTTGAGAGATAAAGTAGGCAAGTCAGCGGAAAGAATTAAGGTCCGTAACTAGATGGATAGTGCCCCATTCTAAGAGATATTAAAATAAAAAGCGATCTTAGCGACTGTTGGTAAATCCGCTTGTCCTTATGGTGTGCTATACTTTTTAAGTATGACAGAAGAAATACTTAATAGCGTATTTAAAGCATACGATATTAGAGGCAAAACTCCCGAAGAATTGACTCCTGAATTTTTTTATAACCTAGGAAAGGCTTATGTTACTAGGTTTAAATCTGCGTCTGTCGCTGTTGGTCACGACATTCGCCCAGAAAGCTTTACATTTAAGCAAAGCCTAATAAAAGGTCTTTTAGAGATGGGATGTGATGTCATTGACTTGGGAGAAATTGCCACCGAAATGCTTTATTTTGCTGTTGGTGAATATCCTGCTCTCTATGATGGGGGATTAGTTGTAACCGCTTCTCATAATCCCCAGGGGTGGAACGGTTGTAAGATTGTTGCCAAGGGAAGTTCCCCAGTTGGGAAAGATACAGGGCTTGAAGACCTTAAAAGCATTATGCTTTCAGAAAGCTATAGCCCAATATCCCTGCTATCTGGAAAACTTTCTGATACATATATTTACCCAGAATTTAGACAAAAGATTCTTTCCTTTATAAAAACAGATGTTCGTCCTGATAAACCCCTTGAGATTGTGGTAGACGCGGGAAATGGTATAGGAGGTAGATTGTTTGACTATATCTTTGGAAATATGGAAGGACTTAATATAAAACAGATGTATTTTGTGCCCAACGGGTTATTTCCAAATCATGTCCCAGATCCAATGAAGGAAGAAAACGTTACAGATTTAAAAAAGCATGTTTTGGAAGAAAAAGCGGATCTTGGTATTGCAATAGATGGGGATGCAGATAGAGTATTTTTTATTGATAAAAAGGGGAGGAAACCTGATGGGGTTTATACAGGTGTTCTTCTTGCAAAGCACCTATTAAAGAATTCAGATAACAAGAAGATTGTCCATGATCCACGAATAACTTGGCCATTTGTAAAAGAGGCCAAAAATTTAGGAGCAGAAACATTCCAATCCATTGCCGGACATGCATATTTTAAAAAGAAAATGGCCGAAGAACAGGCTTTATTTGGGGCAGAGGCAAGTTCTCATTTCTTTTATAAGGATTTCTACAATTGCGATAGCGCTATGGTTTCAATTGCCCTATTATTAGACATGTATTTTGCGGGTTTTGAGTTAACTGAGGCTGTGGATTTTCTTTTTGAACAGTACCCAAATTCTGGCGAGGTGAATTATGTAGTGGAGAACTCAGCAGAGACTTTGGCCAAATTGGAAAAACATTATTCCAAACTTGGAGCTAAAGTTGAGCATATTGACGGTGTTTCCATAAATTTTGAGGATTGGAGATTTAATCTACGTACATCCAATACCCAACCGCTGATAAGATTAAACCTTGAAGCAGTAAACAGGAGCTTGGTTATAGAGAAGTTTCGTGAAGTAGAAGCCTTAATTGGAGCTAAAAGAGAAAATTCCCCTGTAATTCCAGAGCTTGTGTAAAAGGAATTTCTACTCTTGGCTTTATTTTCGGATATAGTTTGTTTCCTGCTCCAATTCTTGGTCCAAAAAATTCGTATATGTTTGATTCGCCCTCATTACCAGTACCACAAGAACCGCAGTAAATATACAAATCATTATTATCATGAGAAAAAGATATATACCTAGCTTGGAAGTCTCCTTTTCCTTTGTTTGATCTTTGAGTTTAGTTTTAATAGAAAACATGTTGCTATTGTAGTATATTTTGGCTGTAAGTTGTTGTATAATTTTGCCCATGGTGTGGGGGCGTAGCTCAGTGGTAGAGCAACTGGCTTTTAACCAGTGTGTCGAAGGTTCGATCCCTTCCGCCCTCACCAAGTATTCCTATACGCCATAACATTTCCATCCCTCAAATAATTCTGCTAAAATCTTCCCATGAAAAGGTTCAAAAAAGACTTACCACCAGTGCCAGATCTCCCACAAATGGAAAAAGATACAATTAAGTACTGGGAAGAAATAGATGTAGTCAACCTTTTAAAAAATGCAAGAAAAGATTCTCCGCTTCGTACATATTATGACGGCCCAATAACCGCAAATAATATGCCCCATTATGGTCATGTTGTTCAATGGACACTAAAGGATCTAATCCCCAGATATTGGAGTATGAGAAATTACTTAGTTACACGCAATATGGGATGGGACTGTCAGGGAATCCCTGTTGAGTATGAAATAGAAAAGGAATTAGGCTTTTCTGAAAAAAGAGACATAGAAAAATATGGAGTTGCTGAATTTAACAAGCTTTGCAGAGAATCCGTTTTAAGATACCGAGATTCTATTTTTTATTATGAAAAAAGACTTGGAAGATGGTTTGACCCAACTGACATGTATTACACCATGGATGCCTCATTTATTGAGAGTATGTGGTGGTCACTAAAGGAGCTTTACAACAAAGGTTTATTGTATGAAGGTTATGTTGTTGTTGCGTATTCCACGAGAGCGGGAACTACGCTTTCCACGCATGAAGTAAACGCTGGAGGTTATCAAGAGGTGGAAGATTGGGGAATAACAGTAAAATTTTCGCACACAAAACAACCTCATAGGTTTTTTTTGGCATGGACAACAACTCCTTGGACAATGCCTGGAAATCTTCTTTTGGGCGTAGGTCAAAAAATAGAGTATGCCTTGGTTTATTGCGAAGGTGAAGAATATATCTTGGCAAAATCAAAAGTAGATGAACTTTTTAATGGAAGAGATTTTGAGATAAAAGAGACCTTTTTGGGAAAGGCATTAGAAGGACAAGAATATGAGCCTGTATATCCTCATTTTGTTGCAAAAAAGGCCGAAGGAGCGTTTAGGGTAGTTTTGGCGGGTCACGCTTCGGAGGAGGAAGGTACCGGAATAGTGCATCTAGCGCCTTATGGAGCGGAGGATTTTGATATTTTACAAAAGCATGGAATATCCCTCTTTGATTATTTAGACGATCAAGCCCACTTTACCGAGCTTGTTCCTGAATACAACGGAATTTTTTATAAAAAAGCAAACGATCAGATTCTTGATGACCTAGAAGCTAAAAATTTCCTGTTTAAAAAAGAAAAGGTATTACATAAAGTTCCCATTTGTTGGAGAACAGATACTCCCTTAATTTATCGCCCCATAAAAAGTTGGTATATAGCTGTAACAAAGCTAAAAGAGCAACTTATTAAGCAAAAC
>JAGPFW010000040.1 GCA_018056275.1 Patescibacteria group bacterium | reverse complement strand
GTATTTATTGCGCGTATTGAGATGTCTTCCATATTACCTATTGGTGTTGAAATGACGAATAAGCAAGCCATAGGAGGGAGTATATCATTTTTAGTTTAAAAATTAATCGGAAAATCTAAAGATCATGGAGGGATTTATCAACAATCCAATGGATGGTCGTACAATTAATAATTTTCACTGAGACCCCCATGGGGGGCCCCAGAATAACTTTAATTGGGCAATCTTTCTCTTATCTCTGATACAATCATTCCAAAATTTCCTGGAAAATCTTCCCCCTCTAGATCAATATAAGCCTTTAGGTACTGGATACCTCTTTTAACATGTGGACTTGGAGTTAAGTCCCTCTCACCATATGAAACAATCTTGAGACCATTATCTCTAGATAGGCCAGTCAGTTCTTCGATAAGGGCTTCATGTTCCTGGGGAACTGAGACTACCAGGGTAGCATTCCCAAATTCATCGATTTCAACACCTAATCTTCCAATCTCAGTGCCTTCAGGATCTTGAAGATAAATAGTGGTATTGGTATCTCTATCTTCGATTCTTAAACCATCAAAGATATGGAATGGCACTATCTCCTCACCACTTCTAAAGTAGCCGTTTGCCATTGGATATTCACCCTTATTACTGGGACTGGTAAAAATTTCCTCGACTACAGCTTTGTATTTTCCCATTCTGATTTCAACAGGTTCAATTTTTTCGCTTCCTTCCATTTGGTTCACCCCCTCTTTAAAAATCTATTGTTAAATAATGCTTAGCTCTAAGTCAGATAACTTTTAATTACAACTACCGCTCACATTAGTATCTGTGGATTCCAACACAACAGCACATTCCTCTGGAGCTTCCACAAAAGCGGAACAAATAGCCTCTTTTGCTACATTAGGATTGCCATAACTATAAATAGAATTGTTTTTTGTACCATTTATGAAAAATGTGGGAGAGGCTTGAGCACCAAATTCTGACGCAATCTTAGCTTCTGCAGTCATTAGTTCTAGGGTTTTGTCCGCTACACATTTTTCAATTACTCCAGTATCTAAACCTAGGCTAATGGCGCCATCCTTCCAACAGCTTCCGTTGGAACCACAGTTATTATTAACATATAGAATAAAATCCCACATTTTTGCAGAATTATAAAGCTCCCCAACACAAAGCTCTCTGACATTTTGATCTGTTTCAGGCTGCCCATGTAAGGAAGAAACTGTTGTGCCATCTACACTAACAACATAGTTTAAATTCCAGTCCACTTTATCCCCAAGCAAATCAATTACAGGTTTAATAGTGTTTTCTGCCAGATTTCCATAGGGGCAAAAGCTCATGACAAAAAGGTTTACCCTTGGCTTTTGTGTTTTTTCAATAATCGCTGCAGTTTCTGGGGATGGCGTAGTAGTAGCGGATTGTTTTGTGGCAACATCGGAAGAGATTGGTTTATTAGAAAACAAAGCATCGTACCAAAATTTAGCAAAATATCCTGTGGCTCCAATAATGATCAACGACAAAATAACTAATGGAATTGTATAATTTGTTTCTTTTTGAGCAGAGTCTGTATTAGGCATGTTATTTCATTTTCTTTCCCTCTACAAATGTAGTGTGCCTTTTTAGTAGGGGGTTATATTTTCTTAGCTTAAGTTTCTCTTTAGTGGTCATTCTATTTTTTTGCGTAATATAAGCCCTCAAGCCTGTTTCTTCACATTCCATAGGAATTGTTATTCTATTTCCTTTTTTCTTGCTTGCCATACTTGAGGTATTTTATGATAAATGTTGAGATATGGCAATAGGTTTAGTAATATTTGTTTATGACATCGTCAAAACAGGAGTATGATTACGCAAAAATAGAAGAAAAATGGAAAAAAGCTTGGTATTCCGTTAATTTATACAAAGCCGAAGATTTTTCCCAAAAACCAAAAAAGTATATTTTGGCAGAACTCCCCTACCCGTCTGGAAAATCCCTTCACATTGGACATGCCATGCGTTATACAGTTCCCGATGTTTATTCCCGTTATTTGAGAATGCAAGGTTACAATGTTCTTTTTCCTATGGGATGGGATTCTTTTGGTCTCCCAACAGAGGGATTTGCCTTAAAAGAGAATAAAACTCCTCAAGAAGTTACAGAGCAATTAAAGGTTGACTATAAAAACGCCATGCAAAATATGGGATATGCTATTGATTGGGACAGAGAATTTGCAACCTCTGATCCTTCTACTTACAAGTGGACTCAATGGTTATTTTTAAAATTTTATGAACATGGCCTTGCTAAACTTACCGAAATGCCTGTTTGGTGGTGCAAGGAGCTTGGGAATTTGGCGGATGAAGAAGTTTTAACCGACAAGGATGGAAATAAAATCTCGGAAAGAGGTGGATATAAAGTTGAGAAAAAACTTTTTAAGCAATGGGTTTTAAAAATTCCAGAATATGCAGAAAAGCTCTTGGATGGTTTAGAAAAAACTGACTTTCCAGAACATATTAAGAATGCACAAATCAATTGGATAGGAAAAACGGTTGGCGCAAATGTAGTATTTGAGCTTTGCTCTTTGGATAAGAGTTATACACAAAATATAGAGGTTTATACTACAAGACCAGATACAATATTTGGTGTTACTTTTTTAGTTTTATCTGCCGAACATCCCTTGGTGGAGGAGCTAATAAATAAAGTTACAAATAAGGCTGAAGTTGTTAAATATGTAAATTACGCTAAAAATCTTTCGGATATGGATAGGCAAAAATTAAAGGAAAAAACTGGGATAAAATTGCAAGGTATTTTTGCTAAGCATCCTTTTGGTACTGTAACAACTCAAATCCCTGTCTATGTAGGGAACTATGTTTTAATGGATGTTGGAACAGGCGTAGTTATGGGTGTACCTGCACATGATGAAAGAGACTTTGAGTTTGCAAAAAAGTATACTTTAGAAGTAATTCCTGTTGTTAAAAGTGCTGAAGACAAGAACAAAGTTATAAGAGAGATATTGCCCTTTGTTGAATATGGTGAGATGTTTAATTCTGGAGAATTTGATGGGCTTTCTAGCCAAGAAGGTTTAGAAAAGATAATAGAAGCACTAGAAAAGTTAGGAAAAGGGAAAAGAGCCACAAACTATAAAATCCGTGATTGGGTATTTTCAAGGCAACATTATTGGGGAGAACCTATTCCATTAGTATACAAGGAAAGCGGTGAGGTAGAAGCTGTAGTGGAAACAACAAATATGGAGGAAGTCCATAAAAAACTTCCTGTAGAATTGCCCTACTCCACTGAGTACACTCCTACAGAAGATGGCCAGCCCCCTTTGGCAAGAATACCTGATTGGGTAAATACAGTTGATTCTAAAGGGAAACCCGCAAAACGAGAAACGCAAACTATGCCCACATGGGCAGGATCAAGTTGGTATTACCTAAGATATTTAGATCCACAAAATCAAGAGGAGTTTGCCAATTTTGAAAAGCTGAAATATTGGCTTCCAGTTGATAAATACTTTGGAGGAGCTGAGCACACTACTGTTCATCTCCTTTATTCGCGATTTTGGCACCGATTCTTTTACGATATAGGGCTAGTTCCAACAGAAGAGCCTTATCAGTGGAGAATGAATGGTGGATTGCTGTTGGCCTCAGATGGTCGAAAAATGTCCAAGAGGTTTGGAAATGTAGTAGAACCTCAATTGCTTGTTGATAATTATGGAGCGGATGCAACAAGAATGGCTTTGTGCTTTTTGGGTCCCTATACAGAAACTTATCCTTGGAATGACAATATCATCAGATCCACCTGGAGATTGCTAAATACTATTTATGGTTTAAAAGAAAAGATTTCGGAGGAGAAAACAGACCCTTCGATGGAGAAATTGTTACACAAAACAATTAAAAATGTCACGGAGATGTTGGAAAACATAAAGATGAATACAGCAATAAGCCAGATCATGATACTTACCAATGAATTAAAAGCGCAAAAAACAATAAATAAAGATGTTTGGGCAGACTTTATAAAACTTTTGGCTCCACTAGCGCCATTTTTGGCTGAAGAGTTATGGCAAGAACATAATGGCTGGAAGGAATGGGATCCAAAAAATAGTGTACATTTAACCAAATGGCCCACCTTTGATCCAAATCTAGCGCAAGATGAAAAGGTATTTTTGGGAATTCAAATAAATGGAAAAATTAGAGATGAAATTGAGCTAGAAAAGGATAGCCCCGAATCCTTAGTTAAGGAATTGGTTTTAAAAAGGGAAAATGTATGTAAGTATATTCAAGGCAAAGAGATAAAGAAGTTTATTTATGTTCCGGGAAAGATTATTAGCCTTGTAGTTTAAAGTATTTACGTAAATGAGGATTCCTGCCCTGGTACAAAAAGTTTTTAAAACAAAAGATTATACCTTAGAGGAAGTACATGCAATATATTCCACAAATGTAATTGCTAATTTTGCCCAATCTTTGCTTGGAATTTTTATTCCGATTTATATTTTTAACCTTACCCATAAAAATGAAGTTATTTCTAGTGATCCCATATCAAATGGAATGCTTTGGGTAATAATATTTTTTTCTATTTGGTCTCTTGCGGTAGTAATTAATTCCTTACTAAGTCCAAAAATCATTTTTAAGCTGTCTTTAAAGAAAAGCCTTTTTATCAGCGAATTCTTTTTAATCTGCAGCTATGTTTTTTTGTTTCTTGCAGAACAGAACGCCTTTTTTGTTATTGTGGCAGCACTATTTGGTGGAATGCATACAACCTATTATTGGATCCCCTATCATATTTTCTTTGTAAAAAAGGCAGACGATGGTGATAAAAAGTACGGGTCAGAGGTTGGAAAAAGAGATTTTCTTGTAAATCTAGCTTCATCTATGGCTCCATTGCTGGGAGCTTTAATTATTGCGCAAATTGGATTCCCCTTTTTGTATGGAATTGCCATACTAATGTTGTTGGTAGCAACACTCCCCATTTTAATTTTTGTTCAAGAAAACCCTCACAGAAACCACGAATTCAAAGATGTATTTCTTAAATTCTTGTGGAATAAAAAATATATCACTACAACTATAGCGCTTAGCGGAAACATTATTTCCAATGTAGTTTTTGCCATATTCTGGTCCCTAATGCTTTATTTTGGCCTTCAAAGCTTTGTAGAGATAGGTTTGATTACAACCTTTTCGGGTATTTTGGCAATGATTTTATTGATTGTAGTTGGTAGATTGATAGACACAAAAGGTAAGTTAGGAATTCATTCTATTGGAGTAACTTTAAACACAATTTTGCACCTTACAAGGCCCTTTTTTAGTTCAACCGCATTTTTATACGGAAATGGCATTGTAGACAACATTAATTCCCCAGCGTATGGAGTACCATTTAATGCAGCCATTTATGAAAAATCGTTGGAAGGAAGTGTTTCCGACTTTATAGTGTACCGTGAGTTAGTTCTGCATGGCGCAAGATTGATTTTTTTAGTTGTAATTGGACTTGTCTTATATTTAACTAACAGTTGGATATGGACTTTTTATTTGGGGGCATTAGGCTCTTTGCTTACATTTTTGGTTAATTTTTAGGATTATTCAGGAAAAAATAATACAATATCCCGTATGCAAGAAATAAAACCTCAAATAAAATATGAAGATTTTTCAAAAATAGATATTAGGGTGGGAAAAATAGAAAAAGTAGAAGATATACCGGGTTCAGAGAAGCTTTTAAAATTATTTGTGGATTTTGGAAATCTTGGTAAAAGGCAGATTTTATCAGGAATTAAAAAGGATTATTCTCCCAAGGATTTGGAGGGTTTGCAAGCCCTTTTTGTTCTTAATTTGGAACCTAAAAAGATGATGGGTTTAGAATCTCAAGGGATGATCTTGGCTGTTTGCTCCGAGTTGGATGAGCGGGCTGTTTTGGTTGTTCCTATGCAAGAGGTTTCGTTGGGATTGGGTGTTTGTTAGTGGATTATTTTTACATTCTACTGGGAATGGTTATTGAGGGGATATTTTTGTTATAGTTAATGATCTTGGGGTCATGTAGTGGACTTATTCAGAACAAAACTGATTCAGTCAGATCTAAATGCCCTGATAGAAAGTATAAGGCTCTTATTAGGAATAGTAAATATTGAACCTATGTTTTTAAAATAGGTTCTT
>JAGPFW010000039.1 GCA_018056275.1 Patescibacteria group bacterium | reverse complement strand
GTATAGATAATATGATAGATACTGCAGAGAGAATGGGCATAACTACTCTCTCCGATCGTAATAGGTTTGGGTTGGCATTAGCGTTGGGGGCTGGAGAAACAAAACTTTTGGAAATGACTAATGCTTTTGGTGTCTTTGCTTCCGAAGGCATTTACAGAAAAGCCTCCCCCATTCTTGAGGTGCGTGATTCGTTTGGCAATTTGCTTTATAAACACCAAGACAAAGGAAAAAGGGCTCTTTCCCAAGAGGTTGCGTTCCTAATCTCCGATATTCTCTCTGATGATGGGGCAAGATCTTCCGTATTTGGCGTAAACAGCCCTTTGAATATCCCGGGGCATCAGGTTGCTGTTAAAACAGGCACAACCGATGATAAAAGAGATAACTATGCTATTGGTTATACCCCTTCTATAGTTGTTGGCGTTTGGGTTGGTAACAATAACAACGAAAAGATGAATTCTGCAGTTGCTTCTGGTATTTCTGGTGCCACGCCTTTATGGAGGGAATTTATGCTCCATTTTCTTTCCACGCTTGGCTCAGAAACTCCCGAAAAGTTTTCTCCACCTAAGAATGTTGAAAAGATCAAAATAGACGAGTTAACAGGAATGCTCCCAATGGAAGGGTTTCCTTCCCGTGAAGAGTGGTTTGTTAAAGGAACGCAACCAACATCCAAAAGTAACTGGTTTCAAAGAATTGAAATTTGCAGAGACGATGGAAGAATTGCTAATAAGTCTTGTAAAGAGGCAGGAAGAACAAAAGTTAATACTTATGTAAAAATTATCGCCGAACTCCCAGAATGGCAGTACAGCGTAGACCAATGGGTTTATGAAAATTTTGGTGCAGATTTAAGATATTATCCTCCTCAAATGGAGTCTGCTTTAAAATATGATTCTAATGGAAAATTGGATAAAGATGCTGATCCAGTGGTTGAGATCACAAACATTAGAGACGGTGATAAAATTCCTGTTGTTTTTAGGTTAAAAGTAGAAGTTTCTGCTCCAAATGATGTGAAAAAAGTCATCATGTATTTAAATGGAGAAAAATTTGCTGAGGATTCTTCGGATCCTTATGGGTACAATTTTAACTTCCCATTTTCGGATATAGGCAAAGAGATGGAGTTGCGAGTAGTGGCAGAAGATTCTAAGGGAAATAAGGCTGAAGATAAGGTGAGGTTTGAGGTGGTGGCTCACTAAATTCTTCGAAACAGCAAAATTGACAGAAAAGCCTCTATTGACTATTATCTACACTATGGAGGTTTCCATCAATTCCGATTTAGAAAAGCTTAAAAAGCAAGTAGAAAATGAATTAAAGTCACTGTCTACTTCAAAAGCTGCTGATGAGTTGTGGCTTAAATACTTTGGAAAAAGTGGCATCCTAAAAAGTATTGCTTCACAGATCTCTTCTCTCTCCCCCGAAGAAAAAAAGGATTTTGGTCAAAAATTTAACCAAATAAAATCCGCTTTGGAAAAGAAAATTCAGGATTGTATAACAGAATTGTCCCAAAAAGAGGAAAGCCCTTTAGAAAAGTTTTACAAGACACTACCAGGAAAAAAACCTAGGATTGGACATTTACATATAACCACTCAAGCTATTCGTGAAATTGTGGAGATTTTTAAGCCCCTAGGGTTTACACAAGTACGTTACCCCGAAATAGATTGGGATTATTATGCTTTTGAAGCTCTTAACATGCCCATCACACATCCTGCGCGAGATGAGTGGGAAACATTTTTTGTGGATGCCCCAGAACATGCTACATTGGGAAAAATGGTTATAACTCCTCACACATCCAGCGGACAGGTGAGAGAAATGCTTGAGGGGCAGTTACCTATAAGAATGTTAAACATCTCAAGATGTGGGCGCCGTCAATCTGATTTAACTCATAACCCTACTTTTTATCAGTTTGAAGGGTTGGTCATTGATAAGGGTATAAATATTACCCATTTAAAAGGCGTGTTAGATTATTTTGCCAAGAACTTTTTTGGACCAGACAGAACGACAAGATTAAGACCCTATGACTTTAGATTCACTGAACCCAGCTTTGAGGTTGACATAAACTGTGGTCTTTGCAAGGGGGCAGGTTGTAAGTTTTGCAAAGGAGGGTGGCTAGAACTTGGTGGAGCAGGAATGGTACATCCAAATGTATTAATCGCGGGAAAGATTGACCCTCAAGAATATACTGGATTTGCTTTTGGGTGGGGTGTGGAGAGAACTTATATGATGAAATCGGGTACAAAAATAGATGATATTCGTCTTCTGCTAAGTAATGATTTAAGGTTTCTGGAGCAATTCTAGTTATAAAATAATTTATTTGGAGACATAAAAAATATAGAAAATGAATATACTAATTCCTCACTCATGGTTAAAAGATTATGTACAAACGGAATTAAGTCCTCAAGAGATTGGGGATCTTCTTTCGTTACACGCCTTTTCTGTGGAAAAAATTTTGCCCCAAGAAGATGGAGATGTTGTATATGAAGTAGAGATAACTCCAAATCGAGGAGACGCTTTATCCGTTTTGGGTGTGGCGCGTGAATTAAAGGCAATTTTGCCTGCAAAAGGGCATCCCATTGGATGGACGCTTAAAGAATCAAAACCAAGAAGTCCCTTGACGGATAAGCTCTTATCATTAGACGTAGAAATTACCAACCCCGAACTTGTCCCCAGATTTAGTGCTGTGATTTTGGACGATGTAAAGATACAGGATTCGCCAAGATATTTACGAGATCGCCTAGAAAAAGTGGGAATTCGCCCTATAAATAATGTTGTTGATATAACAAATTATATGATGATAGATTGGGGTCAGCCTATGCACGCTTTTGATTACGACAAAATATTGGGTGCAAAAATGGTGGTAAGAGAGTCTGTAGAAGGCGAGAAAATTACTACGCTTGATGATGTGGAAAGAATTTTGCCTTCAGGTGTTATAGTTATTGAAGACGGTGAGGGACGTTTAGTTGATTTATGTGGAATAATGGGTGCTAAAAACTCAGAGGTAGATGAGAATACAAAGAGGGTTTTGCTTTTTGTGCAAGTTTATGATCCCGTTAAGATAAGAAAAGCCTCTATGGCTTTGGGTCATAGAACCGAAGCTGCTTTAAGATTTGAAAAAGGAATTGATTATTTGGGTGTCATACCTTCGCTTTGGAAAGCCGTAGAAATGCTAGAACAAACAGCCGAAGTTTCTTTGGCATCTGATCTTATTGATATTCAGAATGTGAATTATATTCAAAAAAGTGTGTCCATAGATTACGACAAAATCTCCTCTATTGCCGGAGTTCCCATTAGTGTGAGAGAGATTCAATCCATTCTAACTGGTTTGGGTTTTGAGTTTGAAGCAGAATCTCAATCTAAATCTAAAGAAAGCATTGACCCTATAGAAAAAAATAAAGTTGCGGTTCCTTCGTGGAGAAACGACGATGTGGAAATTTTAGAAGATCTTGCTGAGGAAGTCATAAGAATTTTGGGTTACTATTCTTTGCCAAATAGGCTGCCTTCTGGGGAGATTCCACTCAAACCATCTAATCCCATTTTTTATTGGGAAAATGTTATTAAAGATTTCTTTAAGTTTAGGGGATTTTTTGAATGTTGTACTGCCTCAATAACATCAAAGGATTTGGCTGGTGCAGACGCGTTGCCTTTAAAAAATCCATTAAATGAAGATTTTGCTTACTTCAGAAAATCTTTGGTTCCTCAACTTCTGGATGTTGTAAGATCTAACAAAAGCTATTCGGATGAGTTGCGAATCTTTGAAATTGCTAGAATTTATAATTTAACCGAAGAAAATCGCAAGGAAGGTCAGTTGCCCGAACAGCCTTTTATGTTATGTCTAGTTACAAAGGGTGTGGATTTTCTAGAATTTAAAGGCGATATAGAAGCATTATTGCTAGAAATGGGTATAAAGTCTTTTCCTTTTGAGATAAAAACCCACAAGGAAGGTCAGGAAACAATTTTTTCTTGTGAAATTCCTTTAAAGGATTTGGTTGCAGTAGCAACAAAGAATAAAGTCTATACGCCATTGGTAAAATTTAACTCCATAAAAGAAGATGTAACTATAAAAGTGGACGAGAAAGCAATATACGAAGATATTATAGCTACGATAAAAAAGCTTGACCCCCGTATCTCTTTGGTTGAGTTTAAGGATATTTTTGGGGATAAGCTAACTTTATCTCTGGAATTTTTGGATAGGGAAAAACAAATTACTTCGGGGGATGTTGCCCCAATAAGGGAAAAAATCTTGAAGAAATTTAATTAAAACTATTTTTTAGTGGAAGTATCCACCACCTTACCAAATCCCTCAGGATCCATCACAGCCATTTGTGATAAGGTTTTTCGGTTGAGTTCAATCTTTTTGTCAGATAAAGCTTTTATAAAACGACTATAGTTTATGTCAAACCCAGTTAGTCCCGCGGTTATCCTTTGAATCCAAATTCTTCTAAAATCTCGCTTCTTTTCCTTTCTTCCGTGAAAGGCATGTTCCCCAGCTCTTATTACTGCCTGCTGAGCTCTGCTAAAGAGCTTACTTCTGGACATTCTATAGCCTTTTGAGGCTAATATTACCTTTTTATGTACTTTTCTTGCTCTTGGACCTCCTTTAACTCTAGACATTTATTTTCTTTCCTTTCTTGCCAAGCAATCTTTTAAAATTAGCCTTGATTGTGGGTTGCCCAAAGGTCCTTAACCCCTTTTTTCGGCCCTTTCGGTTGGCATTAAATTTTCTTTTTAAATGACCGTTCCTCAACGCACCTACCATCACTTTCCCTGTTTTTGTTATTTTTACTCTTTTTGCAAGTGTTTTTCTTGTTTTTAATTTAGGCATGCTATTTTTCCTTTATACTATTCTTATCTTGTTTAGCCTTATTTTTACTAGCAAGCAGGTCGCTTATTCCAAATTTCTATATTTCCAAATTTTCCTATTTTAGATCTTTATAAAAACAACCGAAATTTGTGTCCCCTTCCTCTCAATACTTCCTTCGGGTTTGGCTACATCTTCTAATCCCTTAATTATAGTTTCAATCTTTTCCTCTGCCAATTTGGGATATGCGTTCTCCCTTCCCTTCATTTGTACCGTTATTTTAACGCGGTGCCCTTCCTTTATAAATCCTCTGCTTCTCTCAATTCTTATTTTTAGGTCACCATCGTCAATTGTAGGACCAAACTTAAATTCCTTTAATTCGCTTTTTTTGGACCCTGCTTTTGCTTGTTGCGCCTTTTTATTCTGCTCGTACAAAAACTTTTTGAAGTCCAAAATCTTTGCTACGGGAGGGTTGGCATCTTCCGATACCAAAATCAAGTCTTTTTCCTCCTCTTGCGCCCTTCTAAGTGCCTCTGCTTTGCTTAAAACCCCCAAATTCCCATGTTCCTTGGATATTACACGGAGTTTGTCCGCATTGATCTTTTCGTTTAATTGATAGTACTTAGATATATTCCTTACCTCCAAAACGAAGTATAAATTACCATAAATCCAGTGATTTGGTCAAATACTTCTTGCTTATTATATCAGTAAATTCTTCCAAAGGCATATTGCCTTTATTTTCCTCTGTTCTTAATCGCACACTAACTTGCTCTTTTTCCTGCTCTTTGTCCCCTATTATTAACATATAAGGTATTTTTTGCATTTGTGAATCCCTTATTTTTTGTTGCATAGTCTTATCCGAAGAGTCCATTTTGGCACGAATTTCCTTTTCCTTTAGTTTTGCAAGTATTGTTTTTGCATAGCCAACATTTTTCTCAGAAATTGGAATAATTACAACCTGTACGGGACTTAGCCAAACAGGGAAAGCTCCTGCAAAATGCTCTATTATTAGTGCTAACATTCTTTCATAAGAGCCTAAAATAGCCCTATGTACCATAACAGGAGGCACTTTTTCACCTTTTTCGTTTATGTAATAAAGCCCAAATTTCTTTGGAGTTGCAAAATCTACTTGAACTGTTGGGATCTGAACTTCTTTTCCTAGTGAGTCTCTAAACATAACATCTATTTTTGGACCATATAATGCCGCTTCCCCCTCGCATCTTTTGGCGTTTAAGCCCATCTCATCCGAAACTTCTTGTAACATGTTTTCACAATCATCCCAGTCGCAAGCTTCCCCAATATATTTTTCAGGGTGGTCATAATCTCTAACCGAAAGTGAGACCCATGAATTTTCCCAAAGCCCTAATGCGGTATAAAATTCCTTAATAATGTTAATCATCCCTTTTACCTCGTCCTTTACTTGATCAACAGTACAAAAGGAATGTCCATCTTCTACAGTTATTGCGTAAACTCTGTTTAATCCCCCTACTTCTCCAGGTTTTTCTGCTCTATATTGCTTTTCTGATTCCATATATCTTATTGGAAGATCTTTGTAGGAACGCAACTTTGACGCAAATATTTGAGTTTGGTGGGGGCATTGTACAGG
>JAGPFW010000038.1 GCA_018056275.1 Patescibacteria group bacterium | reverse complement strand
GATACACCGAACGATGAATTAAGAGAGATAGTTCCTAACGTTTTAGACATAGTAGGACTTTTAGATAAAAAGAATCACTTACCCCACCAACTTTCGGGGGGAGAAAAACAACGAGTATCTATTGCAAGAGCCTTAGCACACGAACCAGATATTCTTGTAGCCGATGAGCCAACCGGAATGATAGACCCAGATTCCGGTGAGAAAATAATGAATATACTGGATCTAATAAATCAAAGAGGTACAACTATCTTAATGGCGACACATGATAAAAATATAGTTAATAAGTGGAAAAAAAGAGTAATCCGAATCTCTAACGGTAAAATTGTTTCTGACAAAGAGAAGGGAACCTACAATGAATAACACAAAAAGAATAATAGAAACAATCAAAAAGGAAAAAGTACTTTCTATAGCAAATATTCTTATAATGACAATTACTTTTTTGATCTTAGCAATTTTTTTAACTTTAGTTTTTGCCACACAATCCGCGTTAACATACTTAGAGCAACAAACTCAAGTAACTGCTTTTTTTGAGGACGATTTTACGGAAGATAAGATTTTAACATTAAAGAAGGAGCTAGAAAAAGATGAAAGAATCTTTTCGGTAGAGTATGTATCTAAACAAAAAGCTTTAGAAATCTTTATGGAATTAAATAAGGATGAACCGTTATTGCTTGAGTCTGTGTCAGCAAACATTTTACCGGCAAGTATAAATGTGAAGACAAAACAAATAGGGGACTTGCAAGTTGTTTCAGAGGAACTTTCCAAAGTACAAGGGGTTGAGGGAGTAAAGTTTTTTAGAGATGTAGTGGACAGCTTTAAATCCATTGCCAAAGTAATTTATGCCACAGGATTTGTGCTTAGCGGAGTTTTCCTTTTTATTTCCTATTCTGCCATAGTTCTATTATTAAGAACCTATATCAACCGAAGAGGGACAGAGCTGGAAATCCAAAAACTCGTAGGGGCTTCCAATGCCTATGTAAAAAAACCAATTGTGGCACAGGGAATATTTTTTAGTGTCATTTCTGGTGTAAAAGCAGTTCTTATAATCTTCCTTTTTACTGGAATCTTCCAAATTATTTATGGACCTCAAGATCTTTTGGTTCCCTTTTCTAGAGGGGTAACAATCAGCGTTTGGATTTACTCAACGGTCTTGGGGGGCATCATCTTGGCTTCCAGCTACTTTTTAGGTCTTATTGGCAGTTCATCGGCAGTAAAAAAGTACCTTGAATACTAATATGCATGCTTTTAAAGGTGTTCCCCTAGTGAAAAAATTACCAATCCTTTTGCTTACTGCAGGTGTATTTGCTTTTTCTATAAAAACTGCGATTGCCAAAGAGGACTCTGCAGAAAATACAACTCAAGAGAAAGAGGAGAATAAAGAAGAGATTGAAGAGCTAGAGTCAAAAATAAAAAAGTACGAAAAAAAATTGGGTGAATTACAAGATCAGAGAGGGACTTTGCAAAGCGAAATTGATTACTTGGATAATCAAATGTATCTAACTCAGCTAAGGATTCAAAATGTTAATAATCAAATTTACTTAACTACAGAAAAAATAGCCAAACTAGGGGAGGAGATAGACAATTTAAATACAAGGCTAGATAGAATTGCAAATTCAATAGATTACCAAGAGGAATTGCTAAATCAAAGACAACGAGAACAATACAAGTCGGAGCAGGCAATTCCAAAAGGGCTTCGAATGCTCTTATTTTTGCTTCAACCCACAGAACTAGAAAGGAAAATCCAAATAAATACCTATTCCCAAGCTATGCAGGAAAAAGACAAGGACTTACTGGATGAGATGGAGAAAACAAAAAAGGCATACACAAATCAAAAGGATATTTTTGAGGATAAAAAAGAGGAGGAGGAGAGATTAAAAGCTGAAGTGGAGCAACAGAAGATAAGTTTGGAAGATTATAAAAATCAATTGGATGGGCAAAAGGAGGTAAAAGAAAGGCTGTTACGAGAGACTCAAAATGATGAAAACCGGTATCAGGCCTTATTAGACCAAGCGCGCCAAGAATACATTTCTATTCAAGCCATTTTACAAGGGGCGGGTATAGAAGAAAGTGGCTTAACTGTAAGGGCAGGCCAAGCAATAGGGTCAGTAATATCAGGGGCATCCTGTAATTCAAATGGAACGCATCTGCATTTTACCATAAGAAAAAAGGGAGGAACCAAAAATCCACTGAATTATCTAAGACCCATTACAAATTATTCAAATTGTAGCGGGGCAGGGAGTTGCTCTCCAGGGGATAGCTTTAACCCACAAGGGGATTGGGAATGGCCTCTTAAGGGGCATGTTACTATGCATCAAGGTTATGGAAATACATGGGCTATAAGAAATCTTCCTTGGCTCAGAGGATACTACACCTTTCATGATGGAATAGACATAAGTAGCACCACACTCACAATCTACGCCGTAGAAAACGGAATATACTATAGAGGTTACTACGAGACGGGGTATTGCAAACTTCAATATATTAAAATAGAACATGCTGATAATGTGGAATCCTTTTATTTACATGTAAATTATTAAATCTACTCAAGATAGACACAAGCATATTTACAATTACAAACCGGTCTTTAAAGTAAGTCTGTGCTCAAAATTCTAAAACTTATACTTCCATTTTTTTCTGTGATTCTTTTTAGAGTGAATGCCCAAACTCAAGAGGAGTATTTTTTTGATTTTTCTACCAATACACACCTGATTCCGCAATCAGGAATTATTGAGATTAAAATACTTTATAAAGGGAAAGTGATTAATCCAGATAGGTACAAAATAAAACCATACTCAAATGGAAATTCCATACAAATAATGGATGCAGATAAAGGCGAGTGGGTTTTTACAACTAATTCCTGGGGAAAAATGCCTTCCATAGAAAATACGACAAAAATACGAATATTAGGAACTAAGGAAAAGGCTAATTTGTATATCAAAATAAAAAATACAACTACAGGAGAAGAATTCAAAACACCAGAGAAAATCCTTTGGAGCAGTGATTCATACAATAATTATGCAGCAAGGATTAATCAAAACACATCTGATTGGAGACAAAAAAGGGGTGGCATTGATGGCGAAACCCAAGAGAGCGAACGGGCAGAAGAAAAAGCTTTGGATATTCCCACACAAGAGCAAACCCAAAGGCTAGAAAACCTAAAAAACAAAAAATCATCTTTGGTGTGGAATCTTAGTGGAATGGGCGTATCCGCAATAATAGGTTTTATAAAGAAAGATGATAGAATGCTTTTGTGAAAACTTTAAACTCTAAAAACCTACAGTTCAAGAATTTGTGCGAGAGGTATGGGGTAACCATTACAATAGCTTTCTTAATATTTATTTTAAGTGTAATACCAGGTAAAACCGTCGAATACATGGGAGTGGGAAACGAATCTTATCATATTAAAGGGCATTTCATAGCATATATATTATTATGTTTAGGATTATATAAATCAACTAAGTCAGAAAAGAAGGGTTTTATAATAACGGTGTTTTACGGGGCTTTAATGGAATATTTACAAAGGTATATCCCAGGAAGATCCTTTGAGTACAAAGATATTTTAGTAAATAGTTTTGGAGCACTAGTTGGAATAGGAATTATATGGAAGAGGTCGTTAATTCTACCGAAGAGACTAAAAGCCTGGCTGGAAAATTAGCAAAAGACTTGGAAGTAGGCGCGGTTTTGGCCTTGTATGGAAACTTGGGTACTGGAAAAACCACTTTTACACGTTTTTTGGTAGAGGCATTGGGTATAGTCGCAAAAGTGCAAAGCCCTTCATTTATTTTGGCAAGGGTTTATGAGAGAAATAAGGATTCCTTGTATACAAATAAAGAAGAAAAGACCACAAAGTGTCTAGACTCCCCTACCCTAGAAACATCTCAAATAGAAAAAGTAAATCATCTTGACCTATACCGTTTACAAAATCCCAAAGAATTAGAAGGCCTGGGTTTGGAAGAATATTTTTGGCAAAAAAACAGCGTAACAATTATTGAATGGCCAGAAATTGCCGAAAATATTTTACCCGCTAATACAGTGCGAATTATCTTTGAGGACTTGGGAGGAAATAGCCGAAGAATCTATTTTAAATAGGAACTACTAAAAAGATTGTGCTTACAACACACAAATATCACTAAAAAATCATCCAACAAGCAAATACAACAAACAACATGTTAAAATAAACCCAGTAAAAACTTCTTAAAAGAAAGGAACTTATGAAAGGATACTGCACAAACATAGAAAAAGACACGGTAGAAAATTCTAATTTTAGGAAAGTACTCTATACAGGAAAACACAGCCAGTTGGTACTAATGACACTTAAACCTTTGGAAGAGATTGGTATGGAAGTTCACATGGAAAATGACCAATTTTTTAGATTTGAAGCAGGACAGGGAAAATGCATTATTGACGAAAACGAATACTCAATAAGTGATGGTTTTGCAATAGTGGTCCCCGCTGGGGCAAAACACAATATTTTGAATACATCCGAAACAAAAGAGTTAAAACTATATACCATCTATTCTCCCGCGCACCACAAAGATGGGATTGTAAGAGCCACAAAAAAAGAGGCTGAAGCCAATGAAGCGGAGTTTGATGGTGAGGTAACTGAATAAGAAAGACTTTCACCATAAACTCAAAATAGTCTCACAAAACTCTAAATTTGAAAGGAGCTACCAAGTAGTTGAGGTATAATTTCCCTATGGAAAATACTATTAAACAAAAACGCATCCTAACTGGAGACAATGCCACAGGAAAACTACACCTAGGGCACTTTGTAGGGTCCCTAGAAAACCGCGTAAAGCTTCAAAAAGAATATGAAACCTTTATCATCATTGCCGACATGCACGCATTTGCGTATCCAAAATATGTGGAAAATCCGGAAACAATAGCAAGATCCGTTTTTGATGTTGTCATTGCAAATCTTTCGGTTGGAATGGATCCTGAAAAAACTTACTTCTTCCCTGAATCCGCAATTCCCGAGATATACCAATTAGGGATAATTTTTAGCATGCTCACTTCGCACAATAGAGCTTTGAGAAACCCAACCTTAAAAGAAGAGATTAGAGATAAAAACTTAGGAGATACTTTTTCGCTCGGATTTGTTAATTTTCCAATTCTGCAAGCAGCTGACATATTAGGAGTAAAAGCAGATTTAGTACCTGTTGGAGAAGACCAGCTCCCTCACATTGAATTAACCCGAGAAGTAGCTCGTAAATTTAATAGCATATACAAGGAAGTTTTTAATGAGCCAGAACCGCTCATTGGAAAAGTAGCACGCCTTGTGGGAACTGACGGAAATGCAAAAATGACCAAATCATTAGGAAACTCAATCTTTCTAAACGAGCCTAAAGAAACATTAAAACAAAAAGTAATGAATATGTATACAGATCCCCATAGAATCAAAGCCACAGATCCTGGAACCGTAGAGGGAAATCCAGTCTTTATCTATCATGACGCGTTTAACCCAAATCCACAAGAAGTTGCCAACCTAAAAGATCGATATACTAAGGGCACCGTTGGAGATATTGAAGTAAAAGAAAGACTCTATACCGCTTTGGATAATTTTTTGGAACCCATTAGAGAAAAGTATGCTTACTATGAGAACCATTTAGAGGAAGTGCGTGAAATTCTCCAAAGAGGAACGGAAAAAGCAAGAAAAGAAGCCCAGAAAACCTTGGCAGAAGTGAAAGAGGCCATGCAACTTGATTTGGTTTAAGGTATAATCACAAGGCTTAAATGATTTGAAAAAGATTAGGTATGAAAACAGAAAAAGATGAAAAAGAAAACCATAAAGGGATAAAAAAAGAAAATCAGAATAAAGTACAATTTCTAGGGAAAAAGACTGAAACCACAAAGTCCAAGAAAAAAGGAAACACCGAAAATACAAACCAGATACCTCTGGAAAAAATTCCTTTCTACAAAAATATGTTTTTTTATATTTTTTTGTTCTTTGTTTTATGGGTAATTGCAACCCCCAACGCTTTTACTCCCACACCAGAAGAAAAACCCCTAAATGAGGTTCTACAACTTATCCAAGAGGAGAAAGTTCAGAATATCACAGTTATTAACGATTCCATTGAAATACAACTAAAGAACGGAACAAAACTTTCCACAAAAAAAGAGTCCAATGTAAGTTTTTCGGAAATATTAACAAACCATAACTTGGACATTTCTAAAATTCCTGGGGAATATAAAGTAGAAAAACCTCCTTTTTGGATAGAGCTCATACCCACACTTCTTTCCTTTGCCTTTCCCATAGCGATTCTGATTCTTTTTTTAAGCAGAATGAAAAACGCTGGAGGAGACATACTTTCTTTTGGTAAATCAAGAGCAAAACTCTTTCAAAAAGGGAAAACAAAAATAACATTTGCGGATGTTGCAGGGAACGAGGAAGCAAAAAGAGAAGTAACTGAAATTGTTGACTTCTTAAAGAATGCTGAAAAATACAGAAAATTGGGGGCAAGAATTCCCAAAGGGATTTTGTTAGTAGGTCCTGCAGGAGTAGGAAAAACTCTAATCGCCAAAGCCATTGCTGGGGAAGCAGGTGTATCG
>JAGPFW010000037.1 GCA_018056275.1 Patescibacteria group bacterium | reverse complement strand
CCCCTACTCTGTAAAATATGACAAAAATACCAGTTGGCACTATAAACTATAGGATGCTTTGCCCCGTATTACTATGGGATATGTGTTCCCCACTCTCCACTCCCCGCTTCTCAATTTTATAAAATACGTTAGGGTCTAAAAATTAATAAAATAATTAAGAATACAAGAATAATTGTTCCGTAAATGTATAAAAAGCTTTTGTTCAATCTATTTTTCATATAGCTATCTATGTAATTCAACCCAAAAAGTAGGATAGCCGAAGAAAATATGCCCCTCAAAAATGCTTCCGTAGGGATAAAAGATACTGAAATACCTCCCAAAAAGACCAAAAAAACACAAAAAAGTGAATTTATAATTTTTTCTGTATTCCCTATTTTTCTTACTCGCCTATCAAAACTAAGACTCCATAAGTAGTAAAAGGCAAATACAAATGTTACTAAGGAAGCCAAAAAAGATTGGTATAAGGGACCTTGATCAAACTTATATACTCCAACATAAACAGGAATAGAAATAATAACTAGGATAATTTGACTCCATGTAACCGCAACCCTATATAAGGGAAAAACTTCCTCCCTCTCATCCACAACCAAAAGTATATTATTCACAAGACTGATTAAATAATAAAGTCCAGAAACTATCACAAGGCTAAATAGTCTAAAGACTAGGCTAAAATTAGGAAAGTGGTACAAGGAAAGAAAGGTTCCAAGACTTAAGCTCATGGGCAAAAGGGAAATAATTAATCCGCGGTACTTCCCTTTTGATTTCAGTAAAGAAGAATATTGAGTTAAGTATGACCCCAAAAGCGTAATTAAAAATACAACTATTACGCGAGAAACCAATCGGCTGGACTGAGGATCAACATCAAAACCAATTTCCGGAGAAAAATGCAAGAAAAGAAAAAACATGACTATTGAGTACAAAATGTACCCATTCTTCTTGTCTTTAAATTTTTGAATGATTTGCATACACCTCAACTACATCGTCATGATCCTCTAGAGTTTCTATAAGATCTACGACTTTTTCGTAATCAACCTCATTCAGGGGAACCACAAACGAGGGTACATTTTGCTTATCAAAAATGTAAGATGCCGATCCAATGGTTCCTAAAGACCCACCAAATCTTTCTAGAATATTTCTAATTTCCGCCACAGTTCTGTTCTTGTTATCCGTAACAGTTTTTATAATCAGAGCTACTCCAAAAGGTCCATATCCTTCATAAACAATTTCCACAATATCCTCTCCGTCCTTTATTTCCCCAGTGCCTTTCTTTATAGCCCGTTCAATATTATCTTTGGGCATATTAGCCTCTTTCGCTTTCTCAATCATTAGGGCTAATGAGGGGTTCATGGAAGGGTCTCCTCCCCCATTTCTTGCCGCCATACTAATACCGCGAGAAAGTTTGGAAAAAGAGGCACTTTTTCTCGCATCAGCAATCCCCTTTTGATGTTTAATTTTCGACCATTTATTATGTCCGCTCATAACAAGTAGATATTATCAAATTTATTGCTCTTCGTCTTCATCAACAGAGCTATTTTCAACGGATGTACTTTGCCCCGCAATATGACCTAACCCCTTCATGGATAATCCAATCTTTCCATCTGAACTAATATTCAAAACTCTAACCTTTACCTTATCTCCAACGGATACAACATCCTCCGCTTTCTTTACATAGTGATCTGCAAGTTCGCTTATGTGAACCAACCCTTTTTTGCCTTCACTTAATTCTACAAAAGCACCAAATCCAGCAATATCCTTCACAACACCTTCATATACTTCGCCCACAGCAAAAGGTAAACTACCTTGCAAGCCTATTTCCGCAAATTTCGTATTTAAAAGGCTGTCACTAACCACCACGCCATCCTTATCCCTTGTGCCGTTCCCACTGGATATTTTTGAAATGCCACCCTTTTGAGCTATTGCCTTACCCTTATCAAATTGGGTTTCTGTCCATGTGTTTATCTCTTGCTTCACCTTATCAACAGGAACTCCATATTTTTCACGACTCCTAGAGAGTATCTTCTCTTTTAAATTAGATTTTGGAACAATTTCAGAACCTTCTTCCCAAGGAACCAGGATTCGGGCAGAAAAAGGCATAGAAGTCATTCCGTCTATCATAAGCTTTATATAAATGTGAAACCTTTCCATTGAGATAAGATCTTGCTTATCAAAAAATGGGGCAAATTCATTGGACATCACAAACGCATCTGGGGCACCTAAGGAAAAGGAGGCAATAGTTCCAACATTGCCCAAGACAGCTTTTAAAAGTTCATCAGGTAATTGTGCAGTATATTGATGAGTTAAATACAAACCTAATTTATATTTTCTTGATTCAGAAAGAATAGACTCAAAGCTTCCTGTGGCAAAGTTCTGAAACTCGTCAACATACAAATAAAAAGGTCTCCTCTGCTCTGGGGCAATTTTCGCTCTTTGAAGCGCCATAAACTGAATTCTAGAAACAAGCAAAGCACCCAATAAATTAGCGTTATCCTCCCCTATTTTACCCTTAGAAAGATTTAACAATAAAATTTTCCCTGAATTCATAATATCCCAAATATCAACGGTAGATTTTTGTTGACCCAAAATATTTCTTACCGTAGATGACGCCAAAAATCTATTAACTTTGTTTTGAATAGGGGCTATTGCCTCTGTAACCAATTTTGTGTTCCCTTTCATCGCTTTATACTCAGTATCCCAAAATTTCCTTACAACAGGATCCTCCACAAAATGTAAAACATAATTTAAATAGTTTTGATCCTCCAACAGCCTTGTAATACCAAGCATTGTTGAATTGGGAACCTCCAACAAAGTCAAAATGGCATAATTAAGCAAATATTCCAACCGAGGTCCCCAAGAATAATCAAAATGGTGTTTAATGGCAGCCACCAAAGCCGAAGCCATCAGATTCTTTTGGTCAGGATCATCCAATTCCAGTAAGTTAATTCCTACAGGATTTGCTGTATCCGAAGGATCTACAACCACAACATCATCCAACCTATTTTCTGGAATCCGTTCTAACAAATGATCTATAGTTTCTCCATGAGGATCTAAAACACCAACACCAAACCCATTTGCAATATCTTGACTAGCCATTGTCTCCAAAAGAGTAGATTTTCCAGTACCAGACTTTCCTATCAGATACATGTGTCTTAATCTGTCATCCCCGTTTTTAAGCCCAAATCTAACAGTTTTATCCCTATAAATCGTCTCACCAATGTATGTGCAATCAGTTGTAGGAAGCTCAGCTGGGGGTTCGGCTTTTTTGGAATAAACCCATGCGGACATATTTGGCGTAGAAATTGAGGAAGAAGGTAAGTGAAAGACAGCCGCCAATTCTTCTGTATTCAAAGTAAAGGAATTAGATTCATCCAAAACTCTTGCGCAAAAGTTACTTAGCTCCTTTTCCTTTCCAGCAAAATGGCTCTTAACTACAAAACCATTTGTTGTTGCAGTATAAAACTGCTTCATAGAAGCGATCACAGACCTCATATTGGTTTCAGCAGTTATGGGATCTTCTGATGTAGATAATACCCTAATTTGAACTTGAAAACCCAGCTTGGAAAGCTTATTTTCAATGGATTTAAGCTCCAAATCCTGAGTTGGGGAAAGCTTTACAATCGGAGTACTCAATTGAGATTTGGAGTAGGTGGCCTCCTCTGGTTTTCTAAAAAATCCTGTGGCAATATCAATAATTAAAGCACCAATCTCGGACAGGAATGTATTCAAAATAGATTTTACTTCATCAGAGGCGCTAAATTTTTTGGTAGATACACCATCCCTTACTGCTTTAGCGTATTTATAACCATCTGCTTGCCAATTATCGGGGCGAGGCTTGGCAACAATCTGAATTCCAATTGTTTCATTTGGCTTTGCATGAGACAAAACCGAAGTTATTCCAGATAAGGGATCAACCTCCAAGTCTCTAAAGGATTTTAGAGGGAAAAAATCATCCTTGGAAAGTCCTAAACTTACAAGGTCATAACTCATGGTGGACGAAAGACTATCACAATAGTCTGGTACTTCTCTAATTAACGAGCGAGGGTACTGTGCGTAAATCTGGCTTTCCACAAACTTGGCTACTCTTTGAGGGAGCACAACATAAAAATGAATACCTCCCTCCCCGTGAGAAACTATCTCAAAGGAAAAATGCTCCTGTGCAGAGGCATCTTCTCTGAGTAATCCGTGTAAAGAAGCAAACATGTTTTCCGCCAAAAGAGAAGAAGCTTGCGGGGAATGATCTTCTTCCTCATCCACTCTTGGGACTTTTATTTCCAAAATCTGGGGTTCTTCCATTACAGAAAACCCAGAAGAAGAGCCTTTTTTCAGGCGACTAGCAATAAAAATAAGGATTATACCTAACCCAAAAATTAAAGGTCCAAAAACGACATAACTATACATAAAAGGTGGAGATGGGTTTACTTATAGCAAAACTACTCGATCTATTATTTAATAATTCTCAAGAAAGTCAAGCCCAATAACTAATGTAACGTCTGCTCTAGAGATTGCAGGGTCATTTATAGGTGAATGCTTCTTTGAATAATTCTTAGAGATAGCAAAAAAATTGGATAGATACTGTGCGACATAACTTTCAGGATTATCAGTGATCATGTAGGTCGTTTCTTCAATATTTTGAGCATTTTCAACAGATATAACATGACCACCAACATTTTTAACTACCCTACCGCCAAAGGAAGCAACACCCGAGGATTTCGTAGCATTTAGTATTGCCAAGGAAAGCTCCTGCGAAGAAATATTAGAATTATAATTTAACTCCCTCAAATTACTATCCAAAACCTCCTGCAAAGAAAAACTAATAATTCTTAAATCTCTAGTCTTTAAAGCTCTAAGGTTATGATAATGAGTAAAGAATTCAGAAACTGTAAAATTGGTTCGCATAGATTTAGACAGAAGTTTAATGTTTTTCTTATCTAAGAATCTAAGTGTATCCCCTTGTAAAACCAAATTCTCTACATAATCCTGAATCTCGGGCTCAACCACTACCCATTTATCCAACGAATATCCAGTTAGTAACTTTAGGGCAGACTCAACATAAAGCATACTATTTTGAAAACATGTGGCAGAGCAAGTTTGTTCTCCACCAATATTATCAAGCATTCCAAGGGCTAAAACAGATGAAAAAGACTCTTCCCCGTATTTACCTGGCATATCAAAACCATAATTAACAGGAATATTTACAAAAAAGCTATTTGGTGAATTTTGTTTTATATAAAGTATTTTTATCTCCTTTATTTTGGGGGGAATAGTTAAAAAGTCATCTTCAAGAACAATAAAAGCAACCGAATAAGCAGCCGATGAAAATATGCCCGAACTGTCACTTGAATCAGCAAAAATGCGAGCCTTTTCAAAGTGTCTAATAAAGGAGTAGGCGCTCAAAAAAAGCATTGATAGTAGGAATATTCCTAAAAGTAAGAAGTATTGCCTAAAATTGTGGGAGGTTTTTTTTGTTCTTCTTTTGCTACTTGCAAAGGCAGGTCTTTTAGGCATTAAAACCATTGTAGCAAAAAAGAAAGCTTTGCAACACTATTGTTAAAGTACTTTTTCAAATTCAGAGGGAATATTTGCCTCAAAAGCTACTTTTTCCCCCTTAGAAGGATGTATAAATTCTACTCTATGAGCATGTAACATTAATCTGCCATAATTTTGGTAGTCAGCTAACCTGAAGCTTTTGGGAGAGTATAAAACATCTCCAACTATTGGGTGATTTATAGCAGACAAATGAACTCTAATTTGGTGCGTTCTTCCTGTTTTTGGCTCCACGGAGACAAGGGAATATTTTCCCGCCAAAGTCTTTTGAACCTTAATCACCGTTTGGGCAGCCCTTCCACCCATAACAACTGCATATCTAAAGCGATTTTTAGGATTCCGCCCAATGGGGGCAGAGACTTCTATTACAGGATTTAATATCTTGCCGTGAACAAGGGCAACATAGCTTTTAGCCACTCCCCTATTTTTAAACTGATCCATTAGGTTTATTAACGTCTGAGAATTCTTTGCAACCACAATCACTCCTGATGTATCCTTATCCAACCTATGAGCAAGCCCCGATCGTAACAAAAATATCTCATCCTGATTTTCTGTAAAAGAAGAAACCTGTGTTGGTGGCAAGGGCAAACCTAAATATTTAATTAAAAAATCCTGCAACGTTTCTTCTTTTGTGGTTTTAGAACGATTTACGACAAGCCCAAAAGGTTTATCCAAAATCAACAAGTCGGCATCCTCATAAATTTTTTTAATGTTAAGCGGAAATTGTGTCATATAATTTCTTTCTTTTTCTTAATAACAAGGGGCATTATATATAGACCTAACAATATAAACAAGCCAAGAGTAATAAAAACATCGGCTAAATTATATGAAAAAATACCAAAAAAAGGAAAGGGGTCTGCCACACAGCCATGCATTAAACGATTAACAAGGTTATAACCTCCACCAACAAATAAAAAACAAACGCCAACAATGCTAATAGTAGAAGATATCTTCCAAACTCCAGACTTATAAAATAAGAACAGAAAAGAAACAAAAAGAACTCCCAAAAAACCAGCAAAAACATTAAAGGAAAATACCGAAGACAAGGGATAGGAACAATTGTAAACCATTTTTAATAATAAATATGCAGACTATTCTTCTTTTCTAGCACAGTCGGAACAGAGCAAAGCCTCTGGGTAAGCTTTTAATCTAGCAGAGTCAATGGGGGCACCACATTTCTCACACATGCCATACTCCCCTCTTTCCATTTTTCCCAACGCTTTCTTTACATTTACCCCCACTCTATCCAAAAGACTTTTTTGTGCATCAACAACAGTCTTAAAATTATCTTCTAGGTGCGCTTCGTCTATTTCGTCAGCGTTCCCTTCTGCACGACCAGCCTGCAAATAAGGATCCACATCATTCAACAGCTTTTGTTGTTTACCTATTCTTTTATCCTTTCTCAACAAAGTATCCTTT
>JAGPFW010000036.1 GCA_018056275.1 Patescibacteria group bacterium | reverse complement strand
ATTGCCGCCTATATGGCAAAATTAAGTGTACCTCAACCTTTCACGTGGTTTTTTACTTTGGGCATTGCTTTTATAGGGATAGCATTAGCCTTTATCCCAATAGAGGATAGAGGGCTTGACGAATGGTTGGTAAATTTTATAAAGGCTATAAATTCCCCAACCGAAAGGATTTGGAAAAAGGAGACTAGACTGCCCCAAGCATTTTCCTACAACCAAAAGCTTTTGGTGGTTCAAAAGGAACTAATTACACTAGCTCCCACAACAAGCCGAAGGAAACTGGAAGAGTTTTTGGAACAAGAAAACCGAAAAACAATAGACGACCCCCTGGATATTGCTGAAGACGAATACATTAACAAAGTACGAGAGGCTTTCGCTAACATAAATACAGAAGAACCTCCCCCACAAGAAATACAACAAAGTACTGGCAACTTAGTAAAAGAGGGCCAATCCTTAGAGACAGCAACTCCGACCAAGGAAACACCAAAAACATCCGAGCAGGGGAGCAATCAAAAAGAACAAATGCCACCAAAATCTTCGGAGGAGGTACAACCACAACAGAAAGTGGATAAGATCAGTAAGATCATAAAAACAAGGATGAGTAGCGCCCAAATATCCCTTCCCGAAGATCCCACAAGAAGAACAACAACTCGGCTAAGACCTGTAGAATCTCACGCAGGCAGGAAATTTGTAAACCTAACCCCCACGCAAGGTCAAATAATTCTTCCGATACGAGGAGAAAAAGTTATTCTTCCAGAAGAAAGCGAAGCAACAGAAGAATATGAAAGGAAACAAGAGCAATTAGAAAAGATGCTTGAAAGAAGGGAGGAGTTCAACGCAAAGCAACCAAAGTTTTATAAACAAATTCCATCAATGGTAAACAAACCTAATACGGTTTCAGGTGTGCTAAAAAACCGAAGGGGGGATCTGCTAGAAAATGTGGTACTTGTTATTAAAAACGAAAAAGGAGAAACTGTAAGGGCATTAAAAACGAACAAGCTAGGGAATTTTATGTTGTCCTCCCCTATTCCAAACGGGAATTATATAATTGAAATAGATCAAACAAGAGACACAGGGCTTACATTTGATATAATTTCTTTCAGCGCCAATGGAGGCTTGTTACCTTCTTACGAAGTTATTGGTCATTAGTCTATGTCAAAAATTACTGCCACAACGCAACAACATCTAGATATAGAAGACATCAAGGAAAACCTAATCATCTTAAAAAATGGTGCCGTTGCAGGCATATTGCAAACAACTGCTGTAAACTTTGATCTGCTTTCCGAGATTGAGCAAGATGCCATCATTGCGGCTTTTTCAATGCTGATCAATTCTATAACCTTTCCTATACAAATCGTTATTAGATCCAAGAGGTTGGACATTAGTAACTATTTGGAGAAAGTAGTAAAACAAGAGAAAAAAATTGAGGATCCACTTTTAAAACATCAAGCAGAAGCATATAGAAAATATGTACAGGAAACTATTTCTAACAACGAAGTTTTGGATAAGAAATTCTATGTTGTTGTATCTACAAACAAGATAGTTGGAGGAGGTCCCGGCTCAGGAAATCCCTTTGAATTTTTAACAAGACTTATAACTCCCAAAAAAATAAGTGCATCGGTAGACATACAAGCAACTCTAAAGGAAGCAAGAGTGGATTTAGAGCCAAAATTGGATCATATTCAAAAGGAATTCAGAAGAATTGGAATTAGAGCAGAACAGATGCAGACGCAAGAGTTGGTGGAGCTATTTTTTGATATTTATAACCCAAGCGCTGTTCATGGGCAAAGGATAAAAACAAATATAGCGGATTATCAAACCGCAATAGTAAATCCTGCAATTTTTGAGGAATAAAAAAATATATGGCCTTACCATTTTTGAACAAAAATAAAGAAGTTAAAAAAACTCCAGAGAAAGAAAAAGCAAAAGATCCCGCAATAACCCTTTCGGAAGGGATGGTAAATATAAAAGATATTATTGCCCCCCCAGCAATTGAAATAGATTTTGATTTTATAAAAATAGGGAATTCCTACTATAGAACCTTGTTTATTTCAGGGTACCCAAGATTCGTAGGAGCAAATTGGCTTGCCCCTGTGATTAATTTTGAACACACCATAGATCTTTCTATGTTTTATTACCCTGTTAAAGGGAAAATGGTCTTGGATGACCTAAAGAGAAAAATCACGGAATTGGAAGCTACAACAATGGCAAATAGAGAGCAGGGGAAAATAACCGACCCTGCGGTGCAAGCTGCCCTAGAGGATGCTAAGGATTTGCAAGAGCAACTGGTAAAAGGAATTGAAAAATACTTCCAGTTTTCGTTTTATATAACAATACCCGCAGAATCTTTAGAAGAGCTGAACAATGTAACGGCAAAACTAGAATCTACTCTAGGTTCACTGTTGCTAATATCTAAAACTGCCACACTGCAAATGGAAGAGGCTTTTCAATCAACCGTACCAACAGGAATGGACAAGTTACTGATAACAAGAAATATGGATACCACGAGTTTGGCTACAACTTTTCCTTTTACGTCTTCAGAACTCACAATGGATGAGGGTATTATGTATGGAATAAATAGACATAACGGATCTCTGATAATTTTTGACCGATTTTCATTGGAAAACGCAAACTCAGTGGTTTTTGCAAAATCTGGGTCTGGTAAATCGTATTTTGTGAAACTGGAGGCTTTAAGACTAATGGTTTTTGGCGCCGAAGTAATTATTATTGACCCCGAAGAAGAGTACAGAACACTATGTGACGCAGTGGGAGGTAATTATATTGACTTCTCCCCCGACTCTCCAGCCAAAATTAATCCTTTTGATCTTTCTGGAATCGCTGTTGAGGGGGAAAACGAGCTGGGCCAAAAGCTTTTATCCTTACACACACTTTTGAAGCTAATCATGGGAACTTTAAATCCTACCGAGGAGGCTGTTTTGGACAGAGCGCTTATTGAAACTTATAGAATGAAGGGGATTACACCCGATCCGGAAACACAAATGACAAAAGAGCCTCCGGTGATGGAGGATCTATACAAGGTGCTTCTTGGCGCAGCGGAGCCAGAAGCCAAAGGAATGGCGGAACGATTAGAGAAATTTATCAGGGGGTCTTTGGCAGGTATTTTTGATTCGCAATCCTCAATTCAATTGGGCAATAAAATGACTGTCTTTTCTACAAAACACCTAGAAGAGATGTTGCGCCCCATAGCCTTTTACATGATCTTAGATTACGTTTGGACAACTATCAGGAAAGATCTAAAGAAAAGAATATTAATAGTTGAAGAGGCTTGGTACCTAATGGAAAACGAGGATAGTGCAAGGTTTATTTATGGTATAGCAAAAAGAGCTCGAAAATATTACCTAGGGCTTACAACAATCTCTCAAGATGTGGATGACTTTTTAAAGTCAAATTATGGAAAAGCTATTGTTACAAATTCTTCTATTCAAATCTTATTAAAACAGCATCCCGCCGCAATTGATCTTGTAGCGGACACCTTTTATCTATCCGAAGGAGAGAAAAGACTGTTGTTGGGGGCAGGTCAAGGTGAAGGACTGTTTTTCGCTGGAGCTAACCATGTAGCTATTAAAATAAAAGCTTCTCCAGAAGAGCACAAGCTTATTACCACCGATCCAAAAGAAATTCTTCGTCTAAGAGAGGAAGGAATTATTGCCGAGAAGCCAAAAGTTATTAAACCACAACCTTCATTTCAACCATATAAACCTGAGAATACCCAAAAATATGAAACATACGATGACTTAGGGAGACCTAAAGCTGAATTTCAACCCCAACCTCAACCTTCAACTCAACCTTCAGCTCAACCACAAATCCAACAGCGCACGCAACAGCAACAGCAAACTCAAACACAACCGTCAGCTCAACCGCAAACCCAGTCGCAACCCTCAGCCCAACCCCAACACCAACCTCAGCCCTCAGCCCAAACGCAGCCCTTAGCCCAAACGCAACCCCAACCCAAACCTGAACACCAACCAGAATTCAGCATAATAAAACCTAATACCAGAATCACTAGTGTCGCACAAGACACCAAAGAAAAACCCACAGAAAACACCCTCATTGATCAAATGAACTCTCTCAACCCAAACGCAGCCCCAACAAGTGGAAATATTGACCTAAAGCCATAAAATTTATATATGATCTGGTTTCTTTATGGGAAAAATCCACTTCTTATTCAGGAGAATATCCAAAAGATTTTGGAAACAGGCAAGTATCATGAGAAACTTGAAATATCCTGCGAGTCTAACGAAATACCCTGTTTGGAATATTTTATAAACATTGTGACAACACCAAACATGTTTGGAGACAAGAATGTTGCTCTTGTTGAGCTAGATAAATTATCAGAAAAAGAAGTAATTAAATATATAGAAACATCTCAAAAGAACCCGTCAGACATAGATATTATTTTTTACTTAAAAAATAATCTCCCACCAAAAAATAAGGTACTAACTATTTTAAAAACACTTAAGGATGTGAAAGTTATTGAAGTTACAGAGCAGAAGGACTGGTCGCTTTTTAACCTAGCAGATGCGTTATTTGAAAAAAATGCCAAGAAAACCTATGAACTATTAAGGAAACTTGATATAAAAGGGGAGAGCCCTATAGCAATTCATGCAATTTTATCTCAACACCTTAGAAATATTGCCAGAATAAAATTTGGGGCTGAAGTAAAGTTAGCGCCTTTTGTGCAAAACAAGATCAAAAGGCAGGCGAATAATTTTTTGGAGAATGATATTCTTAGATTATACAAATATTTTTATGAGACTGATAAAAAATTAAAATCTGGAGAATTGAGAGAAAACATTGCAACAGTCTTAACAATAGAAGAAATATTAAATAACAAATAAAAGGGGTTAGATTTTATTTTACCCGCCATGCTACATCGGTTATGTCAAGCTAGAAATTTATAATATGAGAGAAAAAAAAGTATACATAAAAGACGAATCTGAAGATCCTATATACTCGGCTAAAAATAAAGATTTTCTAATAAAAAGTAGGGTTCTTCCCACGATTTTAATCCTTGGAGGAATAACCCTACTCTCCACGCAAGTTGCATATCCATTAATTTTCTTTAAATCAAAGGAATATACAAAACCGGTGGAAACAAGTGTCTTGGGGTATGTAAGTGGTTTTAGAGAATTTGAATTTGAGGAACTACCAAAGAACGAAGACTCCCAAAATATAGAACTTTCAAATAAAGATAGTGGCGAGGGTCAAACCAGGCACCCAGAGTTTTTCAAAATTACCATCCCGAAATTAAAAATAGAGGAAGCTCTTGTTGAAGTAAATGCCAAAACTCTAAACCCCGACGAAGCTCTTGGGCATTACACGGGGTCGGCACTACCTGGAGAAGCGGGTACTAGTTTTATTTATGGGCATTCGGTTCTTCCGTGGTTTTATAACCCCAAGAATTACAAAACTATCTTTTCTACACTGGACCAACTAGAAACTGGGGATCTTGTATATATAGAGATAAATGGGAAAAAACTAACCTACGCAATTGAGGGCAAAGAGATCCTTAAACCTAATGAAGTAGATCCCTTGAGGGAGATAAAGCCTAGGTTCTTAAATGAGTCCACGATTACACTGATGACCTGCTCCCCTCCAGGGACAAAATTAAAAAGGTTGTTGGTGCATGGAATAATTCAAAGGCTTTAAAGAGCAATAAAGAAATTTTTCCACAATTTTAGGGAAGAAGTTCAACAAAAAAACGAAAGAAAACTAAGGGAGAAAATAGTCTATTCTAAAATACGGTCTTCAAACTTTTGCAGGGCCAACTTGCGAGGCCCCAAATACACATAATACAAACCTGCACATAAAACTACCAAAGATACCAACAACGAAAGGGTCAGACTAGCCACACCAGTATCTGGAACGGTAGACTGAGTAGTCTCATTAACAACAGACGCTGGTGCAGGTGTTTTTGCAGGGGCACCAGTATCTCCACCCGAACCGCCTTCTGTAGCCCCAGACAAAACAACTCTTCTTGGAGCATTCATTTCTGTATTCAGCTGGGCAAAAGGACTTTGATCCGAATCGGACAAAACATCTTTTTGAGAAACTCCCGTATGGCTTTCAATATCTACTTTGTATGTAGGATACGAGGTTATATAGTAAACCACACCAAAAACCCCCAAAGAAATCACCAAAGTAAGGAGAAAAGTTTTAAATCCATTTTTTGCTTGATAAGAATTATTCATGGGCAGGCTCAAAATTACTTCTTAAATACTCTACATCTAATTTAACATCATATTGCCTACCAAAATCAAGTGTTTTGTATAAAGAAGTCTCATTTGGGACAGAAAATGCCTTACCAAAAATAAAAAACACAGCTATATTGACCAGAGTCAGTCCAATAAATACCCCCAAAATGATTAGTCTTTTCATAACTTTTTTATAAATACCTTACAAACTATATACTTTTAACCGCAAACGGGTCGTTTGCTTATTATCACTTTCCCTTTGAGGAAAAGAAATAGAGAAAGATTCAACAATAATGCTAGAGCCAGAATTTTCTAGTGAAGTGAAAAAGGAATCCAAATTTTCAAAGGATCCCTCCATGGAAACATTCACCGTCACAAATTTTTCTTCTGAACTTACATTTAAGGAACGAACCGTAAAATCTGAAGCGGAACTCAAAAGTAAGATTTCATTCAGAAAGTCCTCACCATAGAATCTATCAGGAACAGCTTTATGCAATTTATCAAGGTAGGGAGAAATGTCTTCTTCCAAATATCTTGTATCTCTAATCTCTTTAATAGCTTGGGCCAAAGAAACTTCCTCCTGTTGAAGTTGGGAGAGAATATCCTTTTTCTTTGTGTAAGAAGAAATTGAAGAATAGCCACCGAAAGGTAAAATTACAAACATACATAGAAAAAACAAAAGGGCGTATAAATCATAAAATTGGGTATATGTTAAAGTCTTCTTCATTTTAGTATGATCTCCAAACCTAAATTATATTTTTGAGAAGATTTCTCTAGCGATGCGGATTTTAATATCACCTGATCCACCAAATCGCTCTCTAGGAGCAAAGATGTAACTTGGGAAAAGGCTAAAGGGGAACTAGCCAAAGAAGTAATTGTTATATTTTTCCCAGTCAAAGAAAAACTTTTATATTCAAGCTTATCAAGCG
>JAGPFW010000035.1 GCA_018056275.1 Patescibacteria group bacterium | reverse complement strand
GTCTTCAATAACTCTCAGCAATTTAGCTTGTTGTTGTAATGGCATTTCACCGATTTCATCCAAAAATATTGTTCCCCCATCTGCCAGAGTAAACTTTCCAGGTTTCGAAGAATCTGCACCGGTAAAAGCTCCTTTACAATAACCAAACAATTCAGACTCGAATAAATGATCAGGTATTGTTGAACAATTAATTTTAATAAAAGGTTTATCAGATCGGCTGCTCATTGAATGGATATAATGTGCGATTATTTCTTTACCCGTACCACTCTGACCACCTATAAGAATATTTGCAGATGAACAGGCGTATTTTCCAGCTAATGAAATAGTTTTCTCCATACTCTTACAAGAATAAATGCAAATAGACTTTGTATTTATAAATGAACTGGCTAAAAACTTAATCTGCCGTTCATTTTTAAGGATAGAGAATGCATTATCTATAATTAATTGAAGAGACTTCAAATCGACTGGTTTATTGAAAACCCATTGGAATAAATTATCATTCAATCCTTGTTCAAGAAGCTCGGAGGTTGAAAATGCAGTAATAAGAATTGCTTTGTATGAAGTGATATAATCCTTTATCTTTACTAAAAAATCCTTACCTGTCATACCAGGCATTCGATAATCAACCAGTATTACATCATACTGTTCACCGGACATTATTGAAGATAATGCGTCAGAAGGACTGAGAAAAGTCGAAACATCATAATCATTGAACCATTTTGATATTGAGAATAAAAACGACTCCTCATCATCGACAATTAATATCCGGGGTTTTTCCATAAAATCTCCATTGATGTGTCTACACCTTAAAAGTATCACTCTAATTTATAATCACGAATTAATTTTCTTACGGTAGATGCATTTGAATCTAAATTCAGATGTTTTTTTATTTTATTAAGTTTATCATAATCATCTTCTGTTAACTTGAAGGGATAGGCCTTCATAGGTTTTGATTTGTCTTCCCCATATTTCCCGGAATTTTCAACATCTACCACTTAAAACTCTCCTTTTTATAATACATCATAGCAACACACGTTGTCAACACACTTATATACTTTGGTATACTTTAATCATGAATCAACAACCTGCCCAGCAAAACCCAAAATACGCCTACTTTTCCATGGAAGTAGGTCTCACTGCTAAGATCCCAACCTATTCAGGAGGGCTTGGAGTATTAGCTGGAGACACCCTAAAAACCGCGGCCGATATTGGATTTCCCATGATAGGGGTTACACTTCTCACAAAAAACGGCTACTTTTTTCAAGACATAGAAAACAATCAACAAGTTGAATCCCCCATGTCTTGGAGTATTGACGATTTTCTTACACCTATTCCCGAAAAAGTTAAGGTTATAATCAAAGGTGAAGAAGTAACCATTGGCGCATGGAAATACGAAATTGTTGGAATACACAATGAGGTTGTTCCTGTTCTTTTTTTACACACGGACTTTGAAGAAAATTCTCCAGAAATGCGAGCATTATCCAACGATCTATATGGGGACGGCCCAGAGTATAGACTAGGCCAAGAGATTATCTTAGGGATAGGGGGAGTTAGAATGCTTAAAAAGCTTGGCTATAAGGATATTTTGAAATATCACCTAAACGAAGGTCATTCTGCTCTTCTTTCGCTTGAACTTAATAAAACAATTAAAAACCCTGAAAAGGTAAAGGAAATGTGTATTTTTACAACGCATACACCAGTACCTGCCGGACATGATAAATTTTCCATTAGTCTTGTGGAGGATATGTTAGAACCAGAGCTTTTTGTCTTGTTACCAAGCGAATTTGTTGAGAAAAAGACCCTAAATATGACTCAATTAGCTTTGGATTTTAGTGGCTACATTAATGGTGTGGCACAAAAACATACAGAGGTTTCCAAATCTATGTTCCCAAATTATCCTATTCATTCAATAACAAACGGTGTACATGCTCCTACATGGGTAAGCGCCTCATTTGCCAATCTTTTTGATAAATATATACACCACTGGAGAGAAGATCCCTATTCTTTAAGGTATGTTTCAAATATTAGCTTAAGCGAAATATGGGATGCTCATTTTCAAGCCAAAAAAAGAATAATCGATTATACCAATGCCCATACTAATGCCGGAATGGATTATGACTTTTTTACTATTGGATGGGCTAGAAGATTTACCGCGTATAAAAGACCTGGATTTTTATTTGAGGATGTAGAACGATTAAAGACTATTGCGGAATTGGTTGGTCCAATCCAGATTATTTTTGGAGGCAAGGCACATCCAAAAGATACGGAAGGAAAAGAACTAATAACAAAAATTTTAGAGATGGGAAACAAAATTGATGGGAAAATTAAGATGGCATATTTGGAAAATTACGACATGTATTTAGGGCAGTTGATTACTGCTGGAGTGGATGTTTGGTTAAATACACCAGAACCACCCTATGAAGCTTCGGGAACAAGTGGTATGAAATGCGCCCTAAATGGAGTTCCACATCTTAGTGTAAGGGATGGATGGTGGGTAGAGGGGTGTATTGAAGGCGAAACTGGTTGGTCTTTCCCAACTTCGGATGATTTGTACGATTTATTAGAGAAGAAGGTTATCCCAATGTTTTATAAGAAACCAGATAGTTGGCGCAATTTAATGAGAAAGACGATTATAATAAATGGATCTTTCTTTAACTCCACAAGGATGCTGCATGAGTATAGGCATCGTGCATATGATGCCTAGATTCTGATACGATGAATTTAGCACATACTAAACCCGCAGATGTAGCATTTGCAACACCCTTCTTCTAAAACCAAGGAAGTATTCCCACACTCGGGGCAAACATCCGCATGAGAAAAAACCGAAACTTCTGGCTTTTCTTCCTCAACTATATTTGCGCCATTAGGTCTAACTGTAATTCCATATTCATCGGCCAGAACTTTGGCTACCGCATCCGGAACTGAACTAACTCGGTTTTTTCCAAACCCAACACTTCTAGCCCCACCTATGCCTATTAGTTGCACAATTATCTCCTTAATGGTTTTTGATGGGTCTTTAGAAAGTCGGAGCCATCCGGATATAAGTCTTCCCAAAGCTTCGGATAAGGCAGCAACGTCTGAACCGGCTTTGCCAACATTAACAAAGACTTCAAAAGGAGCTCCTGTCTCGTCGTTATTTATGGTCACAAAGGCACCCCCCTGGGGAGTATCCACCTTATATGTTGAACCTTTAAGCTTTACTCTGCGTTCCCTAGACTGACTAAGTTGTCCATTGGGAATTTCCTTTGTATCCGAGTATTTAGAATCCGAAGAACCATGATTTGAACTAGTGGAATTTATGTCAATATAACCCTCCCCATTTTTAAAAACATCCACCTTAGTTGTTTCTTTATCAAAAGCTTCCTCCTTTTTTCCCTTTGGTACCTCCAAAACTACTTCTTCCCTACTCCCAGAGATATAAACGGTTAAACCCTTACAACCCAAATGCCATCCCAGTTTATAAACATTTGCCACATCTTCCCTTGTTGCCGTTTCAGGCAAATTACAGGTTTTAGAAATTGAATTGTCTACAAAAGCCTGTAAAGACGCTTGCATTTTTATATGTTCTTCCGGTGTAATATCCGAAGATACTACAAACACGTCCCTTATTTCTTGCGGAATCTGTGAGATTTTTTGACAAGATCCAACCTTGGATACTCCCTCTATAATTTCCAGGATTTTTTCTTCATTATAGCCATAAAGCTTTAGAGCTTTTTCCAGCAATGGGCTTACATAATGCAATGACATCTGACCTTCTTCACCTGCAGCCTGATATACATTTCTCTTATAAGCCAATGCAAAAACAGGTTCACATCCATAACCTTCTACACCTGCAACAGTGGAGATTGTCCCTGTGGGAGCAATAGTTGTTTGAGCCGCGTTTCTAATCCCATGGGTTCTAATTTCATCCACTAACTTTTGCCAATCCAAAGAAGGTCTGCCAAAATCATTCTTATATTCATATAAAGGTTTAGGAGGTTGCCATCTAAAATTATTTCTATCATATATGCTTCCTGAAATTGCAGGAAACGGGCCTTTTTCCTTTGCCAACTCTACCGAAGTATTCATCGCGTAATATCTTACAAACTCCATTATTTGAGCTGCAAAATCCATCCCTTTGGTGCTGCCATACCTGACACCTGCCAGATACATTGCGTCAGCAAGTCCCATAATTCCAAGCCCAATTCTTCTTGCCCTCTTGGCAGCAGCTTCTATCTGTGGAACAGAAGGAATATATTTATTAGCGGAAATTACATTGTCCAAAAATCTAGTAGAAAGCTCTATTGATTCTCTTAAGCACTCCCAATCTAAGTGGCCATCTTCAAGCATGTGGGGTAAAAGATTTATTGACCCCAAACAGCAGTTTTCATATGGTCCAAGCCACTGCTCACCACAGGGGTTTGTTGCCTGTAACTTATAAAGGTGAGGTAGAGGGTTATCTCTGTTTGCCGTATCAATAAACAATACACCGGGCTCACCGTTTTTATAAGCGTGGTCAACAATCAAATTAAAAATCTCTCTCGCTTTCGGGGATTCCAATACTTTTTTGGTATTTGGATCAATTAGGTCATAGGTAGTATCTTCTTCTACAGCTTTCATAAAGGTATCAGTTAAGGCTATAGATATATTAAAGTTGGTAATAGTCCCTTCGGTTGCTTTACAGGTAATAAAATCTCTAACATCTGGATGATCCACAGACATAACAGCCATATTTGCGCCCCTTCTTACACCTCCTTGCGCTATTTCACCAAAGGCAGCATCAAAAACTCGCAGGAAACCAAGTGGCCCAGAAGATTTTCCATTGCTACTTTTAACAATGGCTCCCTTTGGTCTTAGATTTGAAAAGGGGAAACCATTTCCGCCACCAGATTGTTGTATCAATGCTGCAGACCTTAAAACTGAAAATATTCCATCAGGATCTTTCCCCAAGTCATCGGCAAGAGGTAATACAAAGCAAGCAGCTAATTGACCCAGCGGGGTACCTGCGCCTGTAAATGTAGGAGAGTTAGGAAAGAATTTTTTGGAAGAGATTAGATTGTAAAAATGAGTATAAATTTCGGATCTTTTATCGTCGTTTTCCTCAACCGAAGAAACTACAGATGCAACTCTGTCAAACATCTGCTCGGGTGTTTCGGCCAAAACGCCAGAAGAATCTTTTAGTAAATATCGTTTTTCAAGAATAACCTTTGCATTTTGGGAAAACTGGATATTGGTATTTTTTTCTGCAACTCGCGCTGAACTAACAGTATAACTTTGAGGTTCAAAATCAGGCAGAAGCCATTTCATAATATCATTAGCTTACAGAGCCTTTCATCCGCACTGCCGGTGAGACAAAAGGACCTGCAAAAACTCTCCTTATTTAAATTTGTACTTATTTAACATAGTATAGAGTTAAAAATTACCCTACAAATAACCAATATTAGGACAACTTCTACTATTTGGCTTAAAAAATGGATTAGACAATGAATGTAACTAAATTCATAAGAACAATTTATAGGAAATTTTATACCTATTTTCCTAATGTGACTCCTGTTTTTCTACGCTAAACATAAAAAGCAAGTCGGATAATCGGTTTAGATACTGCAATAAAGGATATATCCTAAATGTGGCATACTCAATATCTTTGGAGAGAAGAACCATTTTTCTCTCTGCCCGTCTTGTGGCAACTCGGGCAAGATGGAATCGATAATCAGATTCAGAAAATCCAGGCAAAACAAAGGTAGTTAGCTTAAGAGGATTTTTGTCCATTACTTCCTCAAAGTAAGAGGATCTGGCTAAATAATAAGCCTCATCATCTAAAGCTTCTTTGGCAACACAGCTTGCGATTTTAGAAACATCCCTTTGTATACTCTCTATAAAGTTTTTGTTATCTCTATTACACACAAGCCTACAGCCGCCCAACGCCACATTCAATTCGTCCAAGCTACCAAGTACCTCAAAGAGTATATCCGACTTTGGTATACCCGATCTCTTTAGGGTGGAAGAATATCCAGAATCACCATTTTTTGTATATAAGCTCATGAGTTCATTTTACTATGAGACCATATATTTTGCGCTATTCCCAAAAGGATTAAATGTAAAATCAAGGAGGATCCTCCGTATGTCATAAAGGGTAAGGGAATACCTGTTACTGGCATTATACCCATATTCATACCAATATTTATAAAGAATTGAGCAAAAAAGATAACAAATATTCCAATTAGTAAAATTTGAGCCGACAATTCAGAAGATTTTAGCAATATGTAGAGAATGGATGTCAAAAAAGCCGTATAAAAGGTTAGAAGTAATACTACTCCTAAAAATCCCCATTCCTCGGCAAAAGATGCAAATACAAAGTCTGTCCAATACGCAGGCAAAAATTGTAAATGTGATTGACTTCCCTTACCCAAACCTTTCCCAAGTAAACCTCCTGAACCTACAGCTATAAGGGCTTGAGCCACATTATATCCGCTTCCAAGCGTATCCAGTTGTGGGTTAAGAAATACAAGAATTCTATCTCGTTGATAATCTTTTAAAAGATTCCACCCAGGCTCTAATGCTAACCCAAAAATAAAAAGCAAGGAAAAGAATAGGTATTTGTTAATACCAAAACAAAAAATTATCCCAACATAAATGAAAGCCAATATAAGCGACGTGCCCAAATCTGGCTGTATTACCACTAAAAAGAAAAATGGAAAAAATATAAAAAAAGAATGCAGTAACCCCTTAAAGGAGCCTACATAATCTTTTTTCTTAGAAAGAATGGCACTCAAAGACAATATTAGGGACAGTTTTGCAAACTCGGAAGGCTGAAATGTAAAACCCAAAACACTAAGCCACCTTACAGAACCTCCTCCTATTCTTCCCAAAAATATTGTCAAAAAAAGTACAAAAACATTTGCAAAAAAAATATATTTCCAAAATTTAAGAATATATTTATATCCAATATTTGCAAATACAAAATAAAATCCTATACCTATAAGAAAATAAATAAATTGTTGTTTTGCATGAGTGGGACTAACAGAAAGTAGAGATACAAAACCCAAAGAGAATATTAGCACAGGAAATAATACCAAACCGATGTTATATTTTTTCCACTGCATAGGAATCGCCTAGATTTATTTCTACAGCGTCAACGGTTTCTTTAATCTCTTCTGCAAATTCGTCATAAGCCTTTTTTACCTGCTCTTCCGAAGGGATGGTTGCTTTAACTTTT
>JAGPFW010000001.1 GCA_018056275.1 Patescibacteria group bacterium | reverse complement strand
TAAGGCATTGACTAAGTGGCTTATTGAATACAACCAAAACAGACCTCATGCAAGTCTTGATTATTTGACACCCCTAGAGTATTTTGAATCTAATCTAAATGTGTTACCTATGTGCCCAGCCCATACACCTTCCTCCTTTTTGCCCTCTTTCTTTGGGGCAAGATTTAATTTTCAACAGTGTAAGTATACTATAGGATGTACGAGATGTCAAATCAATTAAACCCCAAACCACGGCAAAAAATGATATACTCCCTCCTATGGCTTGCTTATTCGTCATTTCAACACCAATAGGTAATATGGAAGACATCTCAATACGCGCAATAAATACCCTAAAAAATGTTGATTTAATCCTTTCGGAAGATACTAGAGAAACGCAAAAAATCCTTTCACAACATCAAATAGAGGTTCCTCAAATTTCTTACCGGGATCAAAACCATAGTAGAGTAATAGATCACATTAAATCCCTTTTGGAGCAAGATAAAAGTGTAGCCTTAGTAAGTGACAGCGGAACTCCAACAATTTCAGATCCTGGGTTTAAACTCATTAGAGACATAAAACTCGCAGGAATCCCCATTTCTTCCATTCCCGGGCCTTCGGCTGTAATCACCGCACTTTCTGTATCTGGTCTTCCAACGGATAATTTTACCTTCCTAGGCTTCTTACCAAAAAAATCTTCACAAATGGCGAAAATTCTACTAGAATTTGGAGGTTTGGCTACTACATTGATTATGTATGAATCGCCTTTTAGGGTACGCAAGCTATTGGAGGAAATTCATAAAAATTTGGGAAACAGAGTAGTTTGTGTGGCAAAAGATTTAACCAAGAAATTTGAATCTGTAGAAACGGCACCCATAGAACATTTTTTGAAACCCGAAAATGCCCTTAAGGAAAAAGGAGAATATGTCGTTTTAGTCGCAAAAAGCGATTATTCTTGGCAAAAGGAATAAAACATGAACGAAGAGACTCTAAATCAAGAAAAACAACATCTTAACAAAGTCTTGGGGCTAGTGAAAGAGTCAAAACAGGCTTTAGAAGAAAGCCTAAATTCCTTGGGATCCGAGACTGTAGGTAAATTAGAAAGTTTACGAGATAGCTCCGAAAATAACTCTTTAGATTTTTTCATGTTTTTGGAGCAGATAAATGAAAAATATGAATCCTTTAACCTAAAGGATAGATATGCACGATTGGAGGAAATGGCCTCTACTTTAAAAGAGCCTTATTTTGCAAGAATAGATTTAGGTAATGCAGAATCGGATGAAGAGGCAAAGCTTTATATTGGTAAATTTGGTTTTACACATGACAAAAAACCTGTCATCACAGATTGGAGATCAAAAATAGCCTCAATTTATTATAGGTACCGCTACCCTCAAAAAAATGTCGTTTATACAACCCCAGAAGGTGAAAAAGTAAGAGACCTAATTTTAAAACGAACATTTGATATTGTGGACGGCAAATTAAATAAATATTTTAATAACGATATTCAGCTAGATGAAAGCGAAATTATTGCAGAAAAAATAGAGTCCCGGACTGGTGGCGTCCTAGAAGACATTGTAGAAACAATACAAGGAAGTCAACTTGATATTATTGAGGAAGATCCAAGAACGCCTTGTGTAGTTCAAGGTTGTGTGGGAAGCGGAAAAAGTACAGTTGCAATCCATAAACTTTCACATATATTTTTTAATTTTCCAAAGCTCATTACTCCCGAAAGATCCATTTTAGTAGCCAAAAGCCAAATCCTTGTAAGCTATCTTTCCACCTTGTTCCCAAAACTAGGCATCTTTGACATAAAATACAAAACCTTAAGTGATCTAGTCTATAATCTAATGTTCAGAGAAGAAATGCCCGTAATAATGGATCTGGAAATGCCAACGGATCCCTCAAATATGGGATTTGAATTTTTATCTATCTTACAGGAACAAGTAGCAGAAGTTTCTAAAAAAACCAAAGAACAACTAAAGTCACTCTTTGAAAAAGAGGAGTTTTCCTCATTTGGAGGTTACAAATATGAAGTTGATCTAACACCCTATGAGAATATTGCTTCTATAAAGGAAGACCTGCAAGAAGAACTAGAAACATCGGTTACAAGGCTAGAAGAAAATCCAAAATCCACACGAGCATGGCTTTATAAAATGAATTCAGACACACTGAGAAAAATAATTACTCAGTTAGGGAAAATCCAAAATGACCTAAAAAATAAGGATCTTCCTCTAGTAGCAAAGGCTTTGGGAATCCCAAAAAAGGGAAATATAAGTTATTCCGAATCTTTAACCTACGCATTTTTACACATTAACATAATAGGTTTTAATAGGGACAAAACATTAAAGTATCAATACTGTGTTGTAGATGAGGGTCAAGACTTTAGCCCCTTGGAGTACGCAGTTCTAAATTCTTTTATTCTTCACAAGCGCTTGTGCATTTTGGGAGATCTTAATCAGGGGTTTGTTACTTCTGCTATTTCTTCTTGGGATGATCTTGAAAAGATCTTAGGTACAAGTAATATTAAGCACTTTACTTTGGATACAAATTATAGAAGCACTGCTCCTATCATTAATTTGGCTAACAAAATATTATCTCCATTTACAGGTAAATACCTTCCAAAATCCATTAATAGAAAAGGAGAAGAACCTTCTTTTACGGCACACAACACATCGGATGAAATGTTTGCAAAAATCAAGACGGATTTACAACAAGATGCCCAAGAATTTAAAAAAAGCATTGGAATAATAACTTATGACCAAAATTCATTCAACACAATGCAAGAGATATTGAATAAATTAGATATTGAGGAGGAACGCAAAATGATTTTGGACTCCGATAAAAGAATTGATTATAAGCCAAGAGCAATATATTTAACCAAATTTGAAAATTGTAAAGGGCTAGAATTTGGTAAAGTTTATATAGTTAATAAAAATCCCTTGGAAAATAACTCTTACGAGGAAGCCAAAAAATCCTTTGTAGGAGTAACAAGGGCTATGGATAAAATAAGTATTTATTATGTTAAGTAAGATTTTTAAGTCTATAAAAATGAATTGGGAGTTGGTTTTACTAATGCTCCTAACCATTTGGTTGAGGTTTGTTAATCTTGGTTACTCAGACTTCCAAGGCGATGAGATTAAAGCTCTCCTTATTCCAGAGGAAGGGCAGTCTGTGTCAAATTTTCTGCTTACTCAAAGAAAAGGTCCTATTCAATTTGTAATTACATACTTAATGGGTTTTATAACCACAGGTTACTCTAATCGTTTAATAATGAGACTTCCCTTTGCAATGGCGGGATCCCTTGCCGTATTTTTCTTTTTTAAACTTTTGGTACTACATCTAAGATCAAGGAAACTGGCTTTTTTTGCATCTTTTTTTCTGGCAACAAATGGATTTTTTATAGGTTTTTCCCGAATAGTTCAGTACCAGTCTTTTGTCATATTTTTTATGATTTTATCTCTATATTTTATGACTCTTGCCATAGAAAAAGACTCTTGGAAAAATAAGGGTTTGCTGCTAGGTTTTTCTTGTTGGGCTTTATCTATCCTTTCCCATTACGACGGGGTTTTTATATTCCCTTTTGTACTATACCTAATGTATGCTTGGGCAAAAAAATACAACCAACTGAATTTCAAGGCCTTAGTTAGGTCCTTCTGGTTACCCGCTTTATTCTTTACAATACTAATTCTTGCTTTTTATGTTCCCTTTGTATTAGAGCTTTCCAAGTCCACCCTTGATTATTGGCAAGGTAGAATTGTTGGAACTGGAAATAAAATCTCCAGTTCTATTTATCTGTTTAGAGTTTATCAACCTATATATGCAATATACATTTATTTAATTTTAGGTTCTTTGGGTACACTAAAAATATTGGCAACAATCCTAGTGAATTTTAAAAAAAAGAACTTTGATAAATGTTTTTTGTATATTTCAATATTATTATGGTTTGTTATTCCATTTGTTTTTTTGGAAGGCTATGTAAAAATACCTGGCACTCATATTTACACATACCTATTGCCTGGATTTATTGGGATAACTTTGGGAATGAGACTTATTGAAAAATCCTTAACAAAAGTTTTAGGAAGAATTGCATTTGCTAGGTTCTTGTTTTTTCTCGGAGTATCAGTTGTGTTTACTTTTTTATTTATGCAGTCAAACCAGATTTTTGTTGATCACCAAAAAGAATACCCTTGGGAAAACGAAGAGTTTTTTATCTGGACATTCCCAAAACCTACAGCAACATTTCATTTAAGCATGTTTGGGTTCCCTTATTATAGAAATTGGGATGAAATAGGAAGAATTGTTATGAATTCTGAAAATAATGGGTTTTATGCAACAAACGAGCGAGAAAGCATAGCTAGATATCATGTGAGATTACAAAGAAGCACAAACGACGCGGGACACTTTATATATATTAAAAACCCACAAAGTTTTATAAATGAAATTACTAACAAAAAAGCCGCTTATTGGATTGAAAACTATTCGTCTATAGCCACTTTTTTTAAGGGATCAGATCCTGTTGTAGAGATATTTTTTATGCCTCAAGGTAGTTTGGAGGAAATACAAGAAAAGGGTTTTTAGTCCTTTGTTTAATTAGGCTTTAAAATTGGCCTCTTTGAGTAGTAAGTGACTTTGGGGGTATCGCTAGCGTAACTATCTAAAAAACTACTAAAATATGGTTGAAAAAAACCAAAAATAATATAACAAGATAAGTCCCTGCCATTGTCAAAACAAAGCCAGCCGAAAGATCCTTAATAATTGCAACAATAGGGCTTTCTTCAGGTATAAGATGATCCATCAATTCTTCCATAACCGTATTAATCATTTCCGCAGAGAGTAATAAACCCCCAGAGATAACTAATAATCCCCATTCAACAGTAGATATTCCAAAGTAAAAACCTAAAAAAGCCGTAATTAAGACAATTAATATCTGAATTCTAAAATTTGGTTCATTTATAAGAGCATGGTAGACACCTTTAAAGGCGTACTTAAAACTATCCACCCGTCTAATAGAATGCCTTGATTTTAAAAGTCCACGAATTCTTAAACCCAAAACATTAAGGTTCTTTTTAATCTCCGTATCTAGTGCATCTTTTTGCAAAAAATTTACCATGCCTTTATGATATAATACTTTGAACCAAAATTTGTATTTTGTTTTTGGAGTCTAAAACTGTTATGAAATTTTTTAAGAAAATAATTAAACCTACTAAATTTTTATTAATTTTGGGTGCGGGTGTTCTTCTTGCCAGATATGGATTATTTAAAGATTCCATAGGTTCTACTCCTGTAAGGCAAATTGAACCACAAAAAGTCATTGTTTCCAAGTCCGTTTCCGCTTTGGGTGAGGTGAAATCATCTAAAGATGCAATGCTTTCCTTTACAACAAGCGGTACTATATCCCATATAGCCGTGGAAAAAGGTCAGGAATTACAAGCGGGACAGTTAATCGCGTCACTTATAAATCCAGAAGCAGAACATACTATTCAAGCCGCACGAGACACAAGGGACATTGCTCTAAGAGATAAAGATTCGTTTTTGGAGAAATACAAGAAAAAATCCGCCAGAGACCTGTTGGGAGGAGAGAATCAATATCAGATTCAACTCAGAATGTTGGATGAGGCAATTAGTAGAACCGAGGCAAATTACCAAGCAGCGCTGGCCACCTATTCAAGAAATTACCTTTATGCCCCTTTTGCAGGAAGAGTGTTAGATGTATATAAAACTAAAGGAGAGGTTGCTGCTGCCACAGAACCTATTATAAAACTAGCAAAAGATGACCTCATATTTGAGGTATCTGTGGACCAAGCCGATTTTGGTCTTCTAAAGGAGGGACAAGAAGTGGAGCTATTTCTAGACGCGTATGCTAATCAAAAATTCTCGGGAAAAGTTAGCACCCTTCCAAAATATGCTAACGGAGGAATTAATCCGAGTTTTACAGTAGAGATCGCATTTGCCGACCCAAAAAATCAAGTCCTTTTAGGTATGCGAGGAGATGTAAAGATTATTGTTGATTCCACAGAAGGGGAAGTTACCGCTCTTCTGTACGATGAAGTACTTTTTGACGCCGAAGAGAAACCTTATATTTGGATAGTTGAAGATGGATATATAGAGAAGTTTCCTGTAGAAATCGGGCTAGAGGGAGATTTATACACAGAAATTAAAACAGATATATCTGATAAAGTGTTAGTTGCTCCTTTTAACAACAATATTCAGTTAGAACAAGGGTTTAAAGCAAAAATTCAAAAATGAGCGATCAACCTGTTATAAGAACCAATAATCTAGTTAAGACCTATAACATGGGAAAGGTGGTAATACATGCGCTTAAAGGAATAAGTATAACTATAGAAAAAGGTGATTTCCTTTCCATTGTAGGAAAATCCGGCTCGGGAAAAAGCACACTCATGCACCTCCTAGGACTTTTAGACACACCGACTTCGGGAGAGATATATTTGCTAGGAAAAGACACTACTAAATACTCAGAAAAGGAGATGGCCCGAATTAGAAACAAGGAGATAGGTTTTGTTTTTCAATCTTACAATCTTCTTCCAAGAGCCACAGCATTGGAAAATGTAATGCTTCCCCTAAAGTATAGTAATGTCCCACAAAAAGAATGGGTAGATAGAGCAAAGGAGTTATTAGTAAAGATGGGTCTTGAAGAAAGAATGCAAAATAAATCAAACGAACTTTCAGGAGGTCAAAAACAAAGGGTGGCAATAGCCAGAGCCTTGGTCAACGAGCCCTCCATAATTTTAGCAGATGAACCTACCGGAAATTTAGACTCAAAAACAGGTGCTGAAATTGAAGAGCTCTTAGGTAAGCTGAATTCAGAGGGACGAACCATTGTGATTGTGACACACGATGAGGATTTAGCAAAAATCACTCCTAAGAGGATTACAATACTAGATGGTTTGGTTATCAAGTAAGTATATTCTATGCGTAGAATTCAGGAATCATTCAAATCTGCCATACAAGCATTAAGTGCAAATAAAATAAGATCGTTTCTGACAATGCTTGGAGTCATCATTGGGGTTTTTGCTGTGGTATCCCTCGTTTCATTAGTCAAGGGTCTTGAGAACTTCATAATTGCGCAGTTTGATTCTATTGGGTCAAACCTTATTATAGTGGCTTCCGGTAATGCATCTTCTGCGCGGGATGCCGCAATATCCTTTACTAAGCAAACACTACAAGATAAGCACGTTGACATAATTCGCAATAATATAAACACCGAAATAAACGGAATAACCCCTTCGGTTAGAGTAATGGGTAGAATTAAATATAAAAATAAAACAGGGGCCTATTCAGTTACAGCTACAAATGAAGAGGCGCCAAAAATAACCAATGTGGAAATTGACCAAGGTCGTTATTTCAATAAGGTGGAGGTACTTACAAAAGAGCATGTAGTTGTAATTGGACCAGAAGTGAAGGAGGACATTTTTGGGGCAAGCCCAGCTGTAGGAAAAAAGGTAACTCTAGCCGAAAGATCTTTTACTGTTATTGGTGTGACAAAGGAAGGCGCAGTAGGCTCAAATGATAGAATTTATATTCCTTACACTACTGCCAAAGATTTGTTTAACTTAAAAACAATAAGTAATATTTTAGTTAGCGCAAAAAATCCAGACGAGGTAGATACATTGATGAGAGAGGTAGAAGTGGCTCTTGCAACAGATCTTAAACCTAAAGAATTTTCCGTTATCTCACAAAGCGATATTCTAAGAGTAGTTGATAGGATATTAGCTTTAGTAGCAACTCTATTGGGTGCTATCGCGGGAATCTCGTTATTTGTAGGGGGCATAGGGATCATGAACATAATGCTAGTTACAGTAACGGAAAGAACAGGTGAAGTGGGGCTAAGGAAAGCCTTAGGCGCAACAAAAACCGATATTGGTATTCAATTCTTGTTGGAATCGTCACTAATAAGCGTTTTGGGAGGAATATTGGGATTGATTATTGCTTATATCGCTGCCATTTTAGTCCAAGACATTATTGAGGCCGAAGTTACATTATGGTCTGCAGGATTATCATTGGGATTTAGCTTTTTGGTAGGAGTTTTATTTGGGACATATCCGGCCGTAAAAGCCGCTAAGAAAGATGCAATAGAAGCATTAAGGAGTAAACAATAAAATGAAGTTTTCTACATTATTTTTCACATCACTAACATCTCTTATAAGTAACAAGATACGGAGCTTGCTTACTATATCTGGGATTGTCATTGGGGTTTTTGCCATAATTACCCTTGTTTCTTTAGTAAAAGGTTTAGAAAATTATGTTGTAGGAGAATTTGAAAGTCTTGGATCTAACTTGGTTTTTGTCTATCCGGGTAGTGGTGGCTTACGTAATGATCCGGCCCTAGCATTTCTTAATAATAAGCTTTCGCAACGGCATGTAGATTTAATAAAAAGAGAAGCATCAGACGTAGTAAAATCCGTAGAACCCATGTATCAGTCAGGGGGAGTAGTCAAGTTTAAAAATACTGAATATAAAGCAGCTATTCTTGCAGGAAATTCCAAGATACAAGACCTCTTTGCGCTTCCCTTAAAGGAGGGACGCTTTATGAGTGAGGCGGAAACAAGAAATAATGCCAATGTTGCCATATTGGGGCATTTAGTAAAGGAGGAACTTTTCGGGCAAATATATCCAGTAGGAAAAACAATTATGCTGGAAGGAAAACCATTTGAGGTTATCGGATTTTTGGAGCAAAAAGGTCCAGAATATGATCCTGCGATTATTGTTCCACTAAAGAAGGGTGAGGAAATTTCTGGAATTAAGAATTACACCTACATACTGATAGAGCTTTTAAACAATGAGAATGTTTATTTAGACACAAGGAAAATTGAATTAGCTCTTCTGCAGGATTTAACAATAGATGATTTTACCATTTATTCAGCAGAAGACCTTCTATCATCGGTGAGGGAAATTCTGGATATACTAAAAATAGGCCTGGCTGCCGTTGCTGGGATTTCGCTATTAGTGGGGGGAATTGGAATAATGAACATAATGCTTGTGGCGGTTTCAGAAAGAACATCAGAAATAGGCCTAAGAAAAGCTATAGGAGCAACGGAGAAGGACATAACCTTACAGTTTCTTTTGGAGTCTTCCTTATTCAGTAGTTTTGGTGGGCTTTTGGGGCTTGGGTTGGGGGCAGCAGCGTGTGTAATTGCCAGAACATGGATACCCTCAGAAATCACACCAGAAATGGCATTGCTTGCTGTAGGTTTTAGCCTTTGCGTAGGAATTCTATTTGGAACATATCCCGCTATTCAGGCAAGCAAAATGGACGCAATCGAGGCGCTTAGATATGAATAAGCTTTAAAACATAAGTTTTGTTATTCTCTAAATTAACCGAAGAGAGTTGTGATGTAATGTCCTTTCCATCTACAAAAACCCTCCATTCTTCCCCCACTTGAGGATATATATTATTCACATGATTAATTTCGGTTCTATCTGTATAAAGAGTTACTTCATATGTGATAACATTATCGGAACGAAGACTCCGTAAAAGGTCAGACACAGAGTCCTTATTACTCATCTTAACTCTGTCAGAAAATTGGGGTGACTTTGATGATGCGGAAGAATAAATCTCAATGTTAACATCTACGTTACGAGTTTTTTCTGTGGATTTTTTTACATCAGCCCTTTCCACTACATCCATTGAGTCAATAGATTGGGCGTATCCACAAAAGATAATAGTTATTGCAAGCACACACAAATATGCTAAATACAGCCTATTTTTTATTGTTTTGCTAAGCATAGTTAATATTATATAATCACAATCACCAAACTAAAAACTTTAGTTTCTTGCCTCCGTAGCTCAATGGATTAGAGTATTCGGCTTCGAACCGAACGGTTGGGGGTTCAAGTCCCTCCGGAGGCGCCAATGATTTATCTACCTAGTAGGAAAGGGATTAGGGGATTGCGGAACTTACAGAATTAAGAGCCCAAAGCTTAGACCTAGAAGAAAAAGAAGAGCTAGAAAATATGATTGCTTCTTTTGCGGAGCAAAACATTAGTTTAATAGCAAAGAAGGAGTAAGAAACCTAGATGTGCGGTATAAGCAAGTTTAGGATTAGATTAAAAATAACTCCTGGGCTTCCCGCCGAATAATCCTAGAGTTTTAATTTCTTGACAACACAAGAATATAAAGGGAAAATTCGGGGGAATTTGTAGGCTACCTGTATAGCCTCAAATAAAGGAGGTGAATAATAAATGTTGACAAAAGAGCAGATTATAGAATTACTAAGAGAAAATCCCGATTATAGTTTACCAGAAGACGCTACAGAAGAAGAACAAGAGTGGTACCAAGAGGCATTAAGTGAATTGGGTCTTTCTGGGGATGATATGGATGAAAATTGGGATGACGATGAAGATGAAGATTGGGACTTAGATGACGAGGATCTAGACTCGGATGAAGATGATGAGGATTGGGATGCAGATGAACTTTAATAAATAAATGAAACTGGGAATAACCCCCCGAAAGGGGGGTTATTTGTTATAATCCTAAACGGTTAGTTTTAAGCAAGACCTTTTGTGGATGCAGGTAGTTTAATGTGCTGGATTATATAAAGATGGGGGTGTAGCTCAGTGGTAGAGCAGCGGCCTCTTAAGCCGTTTGTCGTGAGTTCGAATCTCACCACCCTCACCATAAAATTTGAAATAAGATTAGATTGAATTTTGATTTTGTTAACATTGGGGCATAAGAAGACATTTTGGGGTAAAATGTAAGGCATAGCAATATGCCGGAGTGGAGGAATTGGTAGACTCGCTGTCTTCAGAAGGCAGTTCCAAAAAGGAGTGTGGGTTCAAGTCCCGCCTCCGGCACCATTAAGAGTGGAAACAATATGCTAACCATTCCTAATTGGTAAATAAGCACAACTCTTAATATTGTGAGGGCGAGTGGCGGAATCGGTATACGCGCAGTCTTGAGGTGGCTGTGGAGAAATCCATGCAGGTTCAAGTCCTGTCTCGCCCACCAACTTTATAGTGCCGTTTTGTTTTGCAAAATACATTATAATATCAACAGTTATAGTTAGTTTTTTTTACCACTCAATTGTCCACAAGCAGCGTCTATCCTTTCCCCAAAATCCTGGCGAAGAGTATTACGAATTCCATAACTTTGTAAAATAGCTCTAAAATCGTCTACAGCCCTTTGACTAGGTCTTTTAAACTTAATCCCAGCAACTTCGTGGAAATTTATTAAATTTACAAAAAACAAATGCTTTACTTTCTCATAAGAATTTAGCATCTCCGCCAAAGCAATAGCATGCTCTTTTGTATCATTAAACCCACCCAATAAAACATACGCTATTAACACCTTTCTATTAGTTTTCAAAATATGCTCTTCTAAGGAATCCATCACATCCACCAAAGGAAAGGTTTTAGAAATCGGCATTATCTTTTCCCTTTCCCATTGAAAAGGTGAGTGTAAAGATAGGGCTAAATTAATTTGGGGATGCTCCAGAGTCATTCGTTTTATGCCAGGGATTAATCCTACTGTGGAAACACTAATATGCCTCTGACCTATCTCAAGCTTTTTTTGATCAACCAAAACCTCCAGCGCGTCAAAAGTGGAAGGGTTTGCTAAAGGTTCACCCATTCCCATAAAAACTACATTATCCACCTTTTCATCATGTTTCCTAAAATACAAAATTTGGTCAATAATTTCATCCGCGTTCAAATTCCTAGTAAACCCAAGCTTTCCAGTAGCACAAAAAGCGCAATTCATACCACAACCCACCTGCACAGAAACACAAATTGTGTCTCTTCCCACATTAGACCTAAACCTACTAATTCTTTCCTTTTCGCCTCTATAATGCATTTTTACAGTCTCAATCCGCAACCCATCCATTGTCTCAAATAAAACCTTTTTTGTTTTCCCTTCGGTTTGTTCGGTTAAAACCTTAAGACTCAACATTTCTGAACCTAATTCATCTGTCAAGGCTTCTCTAACTTCTTTTGGGAGGTTGGATATTTTGGAATACGAAAAAATGTCATTTTGTCTATATATAACATCCAGAATCTGACCAAACCTATATTTAGGCTGATCAAGTTTTTCCAGTATTTTTTTAATTTTTTCTTCTCTTTGGGTCATTTTAATTTATACTAGCATTCTTTATAATAAATTTATGAAAAAATTTGCAACATTCCTTGTTTCTTTTCTTTTCTTCTTTGCCCTACCTATAGAAGATGTTGCTGCTCAAGAGGCCATAGGAGATTTTAATGTTGATATTACAATAAATCAAGATGGTTCTGTAAATGTAACGGAAGGGATTTTATACAGTTTTGGAACTTCTTATAAACATGGGATTTTTAGAAGAATACCGTTACTAAAAGAAAATAAGGATGACCAAAAATTTTTACTAACAATAGAACAGATCTCGGTGGAAGATGAAAACAAAACTAAATATGAATTCACTACTTCTGTAAACAAGGAAAAAGAATTAGAAATTAAAATCGGGGACCCAAACACAAAAGTTACAGGGCAAAAAATTTATGTCATTTCTTATAAAGTTCTTGGAGCATTAACCTATTTTGAAGATTTTGACGAATTATATTGGAATGCTATTGGAACAGGTTGGGAGGTTCCTATAAATAAAGCATCTGTAAATGTACATCTGCCTATTGAAAATGGAACAGGAATAGAAGTAGGGGAGGGTGATGTAAAATTTTCTTGCTATACGGGTAAACAAGGTTCTAATTCCGCAGAATGTGAGAAAACATATACAAACGGGGTATTTAGATTTAAAAGCATCCACGCACTTGAAGAAGGGGAAGGCCTTACAATTGCAACTGGGTTCCCAAAAGGACTGGTAGAGGTTACAGAACCAACATTGTACAAAAGGTCGCTAAAGGAATATCTAATTTTTGCGGGTATAGGATTGGTCTTATTACTGGGCAATGTGATCATCCCAATAAGAAAAGCATTTCTCTTAATAAAAGAAAAATCCAACCTAAACAAGAAAAAAAGGATTGTAGCGGCATGGTTTGAACCGCCTAAAATGCCTAATGGGAGATATTTTTCCCCAGGAGAAGTAGTGGGAATATCCAGTAAAATAAGCCCAAAAATCATAACAGCCGAAATTATTTACCTTGCCCAAAGAGGATATATTAAAATCATTGAGGACGGGAAAAAGGATTTTATATTTGAAAAGGTTAAAGAGGCAGATGAAACGTTTTTTAAACATCAAAAAACGCTGTACACGGCTCTTTTTGGATTATTAAAAAACAGAGTAACCATAAAAGAAATGAAAAAATCCACTTCTCTTGGTTCCAGATATAACGACATGGTGCAAGAAATTTATGAAAACATTAAACAAGGGGGATTTTCTGAACAAAATATTAAAAAATTAACCGAAGGTAATTTAACAAAAGCTTTTTTCTCATTTTTTACTGGAGGAATTGTTTCATTTGTCGTTTATACGATTGCAACAAAAATAGAGAGAAAATTCACAGATGCGGGAATTCAAGCATATTCCGAGGCAATGTCCTTAAAAAACTTTCTTTCTTCCCAAAAGGAGCAGTTGGATTTTCAGGCAAAAAATCAAATGTTTTTTGAGAAATTACTGCCCTATGCAACTGCCTTTGGAGTTGAAAAAATTTTGGCAGAGCGATTTATGGGGATTGCATTGCAACAGCCAAATTGGTATGAGGGGAACTTTAATGCTACTCAATTCGTGATTATCAGTAGCGCAATAAACAACAGTGTATCTAAATCTATAGCTGCATCAACCAAAGCCTCTTCTTCGGGTTTTAGTTCTGGTTCTAGTGGAGGAGGTTTTTCTGGTGGTGGGGGCGGTGGCGGTGGGGGTGGGAGTTGGTAGAATAGAGAAAAACCGCTATGATGCCTTGAGTGTAGTAGTTTCAACAAGATATTTTTGATAGAATACCTCCAATAGCGTACTTATGCACGCGGGAATAGCTCAGCTGGCAGAGCGTCTCCTTGCCAAGGAGAAGGTCGCGGGTTCAAGTCCCGTTTCCCGCTCCAAAATTTTATTGTTCCATAATCTATTATTGTGGCGTGGTGGCGAAGTGGTAACGCGGTGGTCTGCAAAACCACTATGCATGGGTTCAATTCCCATCCACGCCTCCAATATCAAATAAACTCCACTCAGAATAAACTCAATCTACGTTGTTGGTTTTTATGCTTGTTTGTTCTTAAAATTAATTGTGCACCCAAATACGACAAACAATAAAAATCCAATACCTACGGGGCTAGATACTAAAGTGGTCTTTGTTACTGGTGGTGTAATATCAGGTCTTGGAAAAGGTATTACAACAGCCTCCCTGGCACTGCTAATGAAATCCGCTGGATACAGGGTTTCGGTCTTAAAAGCCGATATGTATCTAAATGTTGACGCTGGAACAATGAATCCTCTGGAACACGGAGAAGTTTTTGTTACAGAGGACGGGCTAGAAACTGATCAGGACATAGGAAATTACGAAAGATTTTTGGATAGAAATTTTTCCAAAGACAATTACATGACCATGGGACAGGTATATTACAACGTGCTAATGCGTGAAAGATCTTTGGGCTATGGCGGAAAATGCGTAGAGGGACACATTCATATTCCCGAAGAGATAATCAATTTGATTTTAAATGTTGCCAAAAAAGACGAAACCGATGTTTTATTCATTGAAGTTGGGGGTACTGTTGGAGAGTACCAAAACTCACTTTTTTATGAAGCCATAAGAAGACTTAAGCAAAAATTCCCACAGGATGTGCATTTAGTACATTTAGTATATTTGATGACTCCAGGTTTTTTGGGAGAGATGAAAAGTAAGCCCGCACAAGCTTCCATTTATGAATTATACAAATTAGGACTTCAACCAGATATTGTTGTTTGCAGAAGTGAAAAACCAGTAGATGATAAAAGAAGAAACACTATTTCCTTTAATACAGGAATCAAGCTAGAACATATAATCGCGGCTCCAGATGTAGACAAAATTTACAAGATTCCACTTATTTTGGAAGAGCAAGATACACTAGAAAAACTACTTGAGATTTTGGGCCTAAAAAACAAAAACCAAAAATTACTGGAAGAGTGGAGAAAAATGGTAGAAAAGGCAGAAAAAGTTGAGAAGAAAGCAAAAATCGCGATTGTGGGAAAATATTTTACATCTGGAGACTTTTCACTAGAAGATTCGTATGTCTGCGTTTTAGAAGCAATCAAACACGCTGGGTGGGATTTGGGCATAGATCCTGAAATAGTCTGGTTTAACAGCGAGGACTTTGAAAAAGAAAGCGAAGGTCACAGTATTGAGGAAGAACTAAAATCAGTGGATGGGATAATTGTGCCCCAAGGTTGGGGTAGCAGAGGTGTGGAAGGAAAAATTAAAGCCGTGCAGTATGCAAGAGAAAACAAAATTCCATATCTGGGGTTGTGCTTTGGTATGCAAATGGCGGTAATTGAGTATGCTAGGCATGTACTTAACCTAACAGGTGCAAATTCGGAAGAAGTAGATCCTAAAACGCCACATCCAGTAATACACATAATGCCAAATCAAAAGGAGTATCTGGAAAAACAAAATTATGGGGGTACAATCAGGCTTGGAGCATGGCCTTGTGTACTAAAAAAGGGAAGCATTTTAGAAGAATCCTACAAAAATGACACTAATTTTGAGAAAGAACAAACAGACAAAGGCATTATAGTATATGAAAGACACAGGCACAGATACGAAGTTAATGATATATATAAAGCTAAATTGGAAGAGGCTGGTCTTATAATTTCTGGAACATCACCCGATGGAAAACTAGCAGAGGCAATAGAGCTTCCAAGGAAAATACATCCTTTTTTTGTTGGCACACAATTTCATCCCGAATATAAATCTAGACCTTTAAGACCACATCCACTTTTTAAGGCATTTATGCGTTCCGTAGAGGATAATATTTCCTAGTGAATTCACACTTAAATTAGGTATAGAATTAGAAACACAGAAAATGGCAAGTTCTTACCCCCTTACAAAAGTCCTCGTCTAATACAAAGAACTCACAAAACGACCCACCCACCTGGAGACATCTAAAAATTCTTCAAAATCTACCTGCTCCGCCAAGAGACAAACAGCAACGGGATTTGAAAAAGAGCTGTCAAAAACCATGCCGCAATCATGATATATACCATTTGGCCAATTACCTATTTTGTGCGCAAAAATTAAAGAGTCAGATAAACCAACAGAAATTCGGTCATCAAAAGAAGTACCTAGCATGTGATTAAAATATAACCTTTTATTTGTGCGAGACCAATCTTCGGTTTGGTGGATGTTTATTAGGATGTGGGCAACCTCCTTGGCAGTAGTTCTACCAGATAAAAAAAACTGTCCAGAAGAGGCATTAGGGTCGGAAATTCTGTCATAAAAGGATGAGATTGTGTTGTTTCCAATGTTTCTAACAAGGATGTTTTGAGCAATGTTGTCTGAATCCTTAAATAAGTAGTTTAAAAGCTGCTCAACAGAGTATTGCGTTCCAACCGATTGAGTTTGAATGACTCCTGTGCCACCAGTAAAATCCTGATGCTCATAAGTGTATTCGTAATTTAGACTAAGTTTATCCTGAGAGATAAGGTCATAAACCGCTCCACCAACCAACAATTTATAAAGAGACGCACCATAAATTAAGGCTTGGGAGTTATGTTCATAGGTATCCCCAGTGACTAGATGTTTTATATAAATACTATATGTGCCTTCTTTTGATGTAACTTGAGATAAAAGGTCAGAAAAACTAGGGTATGACAGCTCTGTTTGAGGAACCATCTCTTGGGAAAAGGTATCTACCATTAGTGCATAATCGGGGTTTAGAATTGGGGAAGATTCGTGGAAGTTGAGATTTTCAAATGAATTTTTTGCCAATCCATACTTGTTAGAGATCAAAATAAAAGACATTCCTAAAATAAGCGCAGTTCCTGCACCAAATAATGCTGGTTTGATATGTTCTTTAATCACCAACCTATAATCCCAAAAATTTAGCTTTTTAACAAGGAACTTGCTAAAATGGCGAGGATTGGGATAAAAATAAATTAAAGTTTAACAGACTGGCAATAGCATATATAAAATGGGTGGTTAGCTCAGCTGGTTAGAGCATTCGGTTTACATCCGAAAGGTCACAGGTTCAAGTCCTGTACCACCCACCAAGAATAAAGAAATGTTTAAATTTTCAGACTACAACGTTAAATTTAAATCCAAAATACTAGAAAACGGCACAAAGGTAGTAGTATTTGAAAAACCAAATGCCCCAATTGCCATTTCCACAGTCTTTTTTAGCGGTTCTATATTTGATCCACCCCAAAAGGAAGGAACTGCCCATTTTCTGGAACACATGATCACTTCGGGTACTAAAAGGTTTCCAACAAAGGACAAAATTGCCAGTTACATAGAAGAAGTTGGAGGAGTAAATGGCGCTTCAGTTGGGGGAGAGGTTTTTGAAATCTACACAGATATAGCAGATGCTGAAGATTTAGACAGATGCTTTGAAATTTTAGAAGAAGAACTGTTTTATTCGCTTTTTGATGACGCAACACTTGAAAAGGAAAGAAGGGCAATAATGAACGAACTAGATGAAAGGGAAGCTTCACCTGGATTTAATTTTTACAGAGGGAATGCACAGCTATTATTTAAAGACACTAACTTTGCAAGAACTACCTTGCAAACAAGTGAAACAGTGAGAAATATAACAAAAGAAGACTTGCTGAAATATAAAAAGAGCATGATCTGCGCCAACAGAATGGCAATAGTAGCTTCGGGAGGAGTAAGCTTTGAAGAAATTGAGAAATTGGTAAAAAAACACTTATACCTCCAAAAAGGAACGGATGTTGCACTAGAAAAAGTTTCAAAAAAGCGGGAAATATTTGAAACAAGAATACCCTTTGAGCCACTAAAAGAGCAGGTAGAGTTTGCACTTTCTTTTAGAGTAGATATTCCTTTTTTGCACAAGGATTCCTATGCACTTAGAATTTTAGATTCGGTTTTGGGAGATGGAAGAACTTCATTATTAACAAAAAAGCTAAGATACGAGCGAGGGCTTGTATATTCTGTAGAAACTGGGCATAGCTCCTTTATAAATGCTGGAGTTTTTCATGTTTCTGGAAGCACAAATAAAAAAGATCTGGAAGAGGCCTTAGATGTAATTAATGACACTCTTTCCAATGTTAAAAGGAATTTAATTACTGCGGAAGAATTAGAATTTTCCAAAAAAAGAATTATCAAAAGTGCAAAGAGAAAAATGCAAACTACAAGAAGCTGGGTGAATACTCAAGTATATACTTCTTTGTGTAATACTTTCTTGGAGGGCTTCACAGAAGGTATGGAAGATACACTAGAGGATTATTTTAAGGAACTTATGCTTGTGGACTTTGAAGATATTAAAGCCGTTTTGGACAAATACTTTACAAAGGATAATTGGTACTTTTGCCTAATGGGAAACAACTTAGATTCAGTAAATTATAGAAAAGAGTGGTTAGATTAATATATGGAAAAAGCCGAGGTACAACCAAAATTTGACGACATCAGGGAAGATTTACTTGATGTCTTGGAAAAAGCAGGAACGCTGGATGAGACTAAACGATCAATAATAAACGCATTACCAGTAAGTTTTTTAGAAGAAATGCATGCTCATTTGTTAAATACTGACATTGAGAGAGAAGCCTATGGCGAACAACCTATCCAAAGTCGCGAGGATATCCTCATGGTGTTACATGGAGAAGTATTTGAAAGATTAGCTCAAATTGAACTATTACAACAGGATAGAAACAGAAAGACAGAGGAAGAGCAAGAAATTGAGGCCGAAGCAGTAGCATTTTTTCATAATCCCAGGAGGTTTAATATATTTGGAACTGGAAGAAACCCAGATATTGCTATAATTGATATAGAGACGCAAACTATAGTTGGAGTGGTAGAGGCAAAGACTGGGTTTTTGAATGAAAGGGCAGCCAAACAGATGGAAGATTTTGGGCAGTCTATGCAAAGAGTGTTGGACCTAGCTCAAAGAATGCAACAAGAAAAAGGCCCTGAATATTTTGCTTACCAACATGGGCTTTTTGAGAAAGTAGTAAATCTAAAGGTTGCACAAAACCTTAGGAGGGCTTTTATAGTTCCAAGAGGAAGAGGATCTACATCCGAGGCTCTTCTTGGAGAATATAAGGGCGCATTTTATAATGAGGATCTTAGGCGGGATTTGGCCAAAAAAATAGATAGTGGGGAAATAGCGATTATTCATTCGGTTTTTTCCAACGAAGAGATTGGGAAACTTTCAAGGGTAATTGCCCAAAAAATTGAGGAAAGGATTGGTTAAGAATAGGGTAAACAGTTTGGGTAAAATAAACCAGATAGGTGATAAACTTATTGCGCCAGTGGCTATTGAAATACGTTAATGAGATGGCTTAATGAAATGGATTAATGGCCTTTTTTGTGTATAATTCCAATGTTTAATGTTTATAGATGATGTTTGTGTATGCGGTTTGTGGTGATATTGGGGGGTCGTCTAATGGTAGGACTATGGACTTTGACTCCATGTATCGGGGTTCGAATCCCTGCCCCCCAGCCAAGAAGGAATTAAGACTTCATAAAACCCCACATTTACCGTAGAAACACCAAATTCGTTCAGTTCGAACCTATCCAAAGTATCATCTACTATTTCTTTTTATTAACGATATCAAACACACTATCTAAGTCATAGCACAATTTTTCGCCATTTCAAAAACCAATTATAAGAATCATTTGATATTTGTAACGTACCAAATGTTTTCTTTAACTGATTTTCGGGATCCATAACAGAAAGGGAGGAGGGGCTAGTTACACCCCTTTTTGCTTCACATCTAGTGAAGTAGTAGTTTTTAATCTCGCCATACGCTAGATTCTAATTGTCAAATCCTGAAAAAAGGAGGTTTATCAATGTAAGAGAGCTGTCTAACAAGAAGATTTGTTTTATCTGATAGGAGTATGAGGATTTCCTCAATACAGTAAAAATAACTCTCTTTGCCTCCTCCCTCGCAATTTGTGCTAGTCTCCACCTAGGGATTGATAAAACTCTGAAAAATTTTTTAGTAAATTTAACTCAGTCTCCTTTTTCCCCACAAGTTGCTCTAAATTGGCCTTCTCTTTCCTTAGTTTATTTACTTCTTTATCAGGGGTTGTCTCAACCGTATCCATGAATTGTTTCATCCACTTGGGTTTGAGTTAATTCCATAATTCCTAGCTACCTTTGCTAGATTTTCTGTCTTTATGGCTTCCAAAGCCACATTAAATTTGAAGCTTGGGGTATATCTTTTTCTTAGCTCCATTTTTTCTCCTTATGTAAACTGTTTACATGCGAATTCTACCACTCTTACCTATGCGTTCATTTTATTCGGGATTTATCAATGCCCCAATTACAACTGTATATTTCATATGCTTTGATTATATCCTATATATAAGTTTTAATAACAAAAAACCCTGGTATAATGAACATATGCCAAAGCATTATGACACCATATTACAAAACAGATCACAAGGTTTTCGAGCAGGTGCCCTAGTTATAAAAGATAACAAGGTATTACTAATGCATCAAATATTCAACGGAGAAGACTTTTACACATTGCCCGGCGGAACATGGGAAAAGGGTGAAACTATTGAAGAAACCTGTAAACGGGAAGTATTAGAAGAATTTGGAATTAATGTAACAGTTGGAAAACTAGCCTTTTTAATTGATACTGAAACAAGAATTGCCTTTTATTTTGTTTGTGAAACAGATGAAACAGAACTTAAACTAGGAGGTCCGGAAGGAGAAAGAATGAACGAAAAAGATCAGTATTATGTAGAATGGCTTGATATTAATAAAATTGTTGAATCTAATTTTATTCCTCCCCAAGCTAAAGAAGCCATAATTAGGTATATGGAAAATCCAGAACAACCAACTTTTTTCCTTTCAAACAATAAATAGAATCACGGTATAATAACTAATATGCATTCTCAACTAGAAGAAAACACTAGATTATCGGAATTGTTGCTTAAAGATATTGTTACCAACATTGAAATATCCGAATTACTTACTGAAATATGGGAACAATATAGAGATCTAAAGATTAAAAATGGATCAAGTTTATCTGAACTTAAAAATCCATACTTGAATATTCAAGAAAAGCTTACTACACATGAGGATCTTTCTCCACTTACTAAAGAAGAGTTGGATACTGTAATAGAGATACTAAGAAACATAGACAAAATATTTAGGACATATGGAAAAAGAGCTGTTGGGTTTGGAAATTATCTAACAGACATAATACATACTAGGAGATCACTAAAGTGAAAATTTTAGAAGTTTCAAGTCTCTATCGATTAACCCCACCCACAGGCTCAGGCAGTATAGAAAAATTCGTTCACATGTTAAGCAATAACATATTGGCAAAACACAAAAATGCCGAGGTATATGTAATGTCCAAAGAGGGTTCTACTGGTGGAAACTATAAAACAATCTATACTAACTTTGATTCATATGAGAAGGATATATTAACTACCATCGAACAGATTCATCCAGATATGATCCATTTACATTTTGACAATTTAAAGACACACAAAGAATTAGTAAAGTTAAAATTACCAATTGTATACACAATTCATAGCTATAGTGAGCCTTCACAATGGTTAGATATACTCAGAATCTCTCAAAACGAATCAAATGTTTATTTTACTTTCGTAAGCGATTACTTTAAAACCTATTTTGAAAAAGTATTAGATAGTAATAATATCTCATTTGATAGAAGTAAATTCTTTACCACGTGGATAGGTATAGATTTAAAATACGTATTAAACAATCAAACACATGTATATCCAAAAGAATATACGGTTTATTTAGGATTAATTAGAAAACATAAAGCTGTATTAGAGATTGTTAAAGCTTTTCAAAATCTCGATGAAAAATTACTTGTTGTTGGTCCAATAAAAAATATCCCATATTGCGATGAAGTAATTCAAGAAATTAAGAAAAGTCCAAATATTACTTATTATGGTGAAATCGGAACAGATAAAGAGCGCATAGATATATTTTCTAAAGCAAAAGCCTTAATAATTGCGACAGGTTATTCAAAGTTAGAACCAGACTGTCACGAAGCCTTTGGTACTGTTATGATTGAAGCGAATGCATCGGGAGTTCCTATTATTGGGTATAACCAAGGTGTGATGACGACCTATATCGAAGAAGGTATAAATGGCTATAAATTTGATGATCTAAATGATCTTCAAAATATTATAAATAAGGTGCAAGACAAAGATATGAAGGTAGAATGCATAAAAAAATCTGTACCTTTTGAAATAGAACGTATAAGTGAACTTTATTTCGAGATACTATCGAATATTTTAAGTAACACAAAAGTTGACAACAGCGCATAATATCTATAACATCGACTAGAGAATCCAACCTATAGAATAAGGAGAGTGGCCATGAGCAGAAATCTACTGCTTAGCAAGCGGGTGCCCATGGTGGCACTCAAACCATGTACGTCCACACAAATTGGTGGGAACATCTTTAGGGTAAAGGATTCGCTTTTTCTACCAGATAAAGATAACATTGCAAAGCTATTACAGTATCTAAACGGCTTTGCAATGGGCACTGAAACTGGCAACGAAACTGTAGATCCTAAATATCCCGCGGAGTGCCCTCCCCAACGTATGGGACAAGTACAAATGTCCAAGGTAACGCAAATCTGCCGAGAAGTAGATTGCAATGTTCTAGGAGGAGTATTCTTAGCATATTTGCAATCTTTTGGTGTTGAGTTTCATCCAACATACCTAAGAGCACGGGTTGAGTCTGGGGACAGTCAGTTTTTCGAAGTGGTATATCCAATCTTTGAAGGATACTTTGAAATTCCAAGGACTGTTAAACCAGATCTAATACCGTATCTTGATGGTGTGGTTTGCAATAACACAGGAGAATACAAACTTCTGCATGTAACAAACCATGTTGGAAATGAAATCACCCTGATGAGACAGGTTGCTTACCTCAAGCGTGTGTTCCGATATGCAACATCGAACATAGTGCCCTTTCCAAAAGGCATTGTGAAAGATAATCTGGTACACAGCCCAGAAAGTCAAAAGGAACTATTCGCTCACAGCGAACTCTTTCTAGAAAGATTGATAGACTAGAGGAGGCCAACAAGAGTCTTGTGCTTTATAATGAGTACAGGACTCTTTTCTTTTATGAAAGATAAGATATTACTGATATCTACAAACTATTTTTTGACACCTCCTATTGGTTACGGAGGTATTGAGAGAATAGTTACTCTTGCATATAAGTACTATTTGGAAAAGGGTTATGACGTTGAAGTAGTTTCAAAAGGGGGATCTGAATATCATACCTACAACCATGAGGATTTAAAAAATATAGAATTCCAAAAGTATAAATTTGTTTTAGTTTATAAATATGATCAAGCATCACTACAGTTTCTAGATTCGTTAAATATTCAAAATATATATGTAATACTTCAGAATAATTATTCTGAAAAACTAAGCTTTATAGATACCTTAAAAAACCTTAACTTTGGAATTCTATCGAAAGAACAAGAATATCAATTCAAAAAATATATCCGAAAACCTTTTATTTATATGCCAAATTCTATAGACACTGAGAAATTTATAAATAATAACAAAGAAAGAAGTAAAGATATAGTATACATAGGTTCCATAGGTCAACATAAATCCCCTATAGCATGTTTAAACTACGCTATTAAACACGATCTAACGATAGATTTTTATGGTCCATTGTGGTTTACAGATGATGAAAAATCATATGAGACAGAATTCACAGATATGCTGAAAAAATATAAAAAAGCTAGATTGCTTGGAGAATGTAATGACCTAGAAAAAATAAAGATACTAAATGACTATAAATATTTTATATTCCTAGCTGGAGTCGACAAAGAACAATGGAGTGAACCATTCGGTATAGCACCATTAGAAGCAATGGCTTGTGGATGTACTGTTATTACTCAATATAAAAAAGGTGGACATACATCTTTTTGTAATAAGGATAACTCAATCTCATACGAGGAATCTCCAAAACAACTAAAACCGGATGCCGTTAGGAACAGTGTACTAGAACTTGATTATAGAAACGTATTTTCTAAATATTACCCTCAATAACATTCTTAAAGTATTCAATATATTCAGAGGAAATAATATTTATATCAAATTTCTTAGCGTATTCTACACAACTCTCCCTCATGTCTTTTTCTTCCAAACGTTTTATCAAAACGGATATCTCTGTAATATTCTTAAATTTAAAACCATTTACGTTATCAATAATATAATTTTCAACATTACCTTTTGAGTAACCTATCACAGGAGTACCTAATGAATTAGCTTCCAACATAACTAACCCAAACGCTTCGTAACAGTCACTCTCAAGAGCATCATACCCAGTAGCTACTATAAGTGACTTTGCTTTATTTAATAATTCTATCTTTTCATCTTCATTTTTAGTTTCGCCGAAGTACAAAATGTTTTCAATATCGTCAACAATTTTCATAATCTCATTAAAATATTCCCTATTTTCATCCCCATTATAAGAACCTATCAATACAAGCTTTTCATCACTACCGACAAAAGATTTAACAATATCTAAGACACCCTTGTATCTAGCTATTACGCCAAGATAAACATGAGAAACACGAGCTAAGTTAGGATTATATTTTTTCAAATAACGTGATACGTCCATACCAAAACCAAGATTTGTTATGGAATGTTTGGGTAAAGCAACCTTATTAAAGTTAAGTGCTTCTATCACACGCTCTTTGAGAGAATTACTTATAACGGTAAAATAAAAGTTATCGTGGTTTTCCTCTATTACAGATACCCAACTACTATTTTTTCTAAAGTTGTTATGGAAAGTAATTACAACTGGAATCTTTATTTTAGCTAATAACTCTATTAATGACGGTATTTTGGTATTTAAATGTATAAGATCATACTTGTTATTTTCTAGCTCCTTTAATAAAAATTCGGGATTAAAATTAACGGTGTCCACTTCTAATGTTTTATAACTACCACCAATAGATCCTTTTTTACAAACTACTGTTACAACATACCCTTTACTAACCATAGACTCTGCTAAATAGTGTACGAATCGTTCAGTACCACCATAACCTAATGGGGGAGTAGTTTCTTGTAATGAAGATACTATTAAAACTCTTAGCGACATAAATCCTCATAAACTTTAACTTGATTCTCTACAAACTCATCCCATGTAAACTGTGAAGCACTATTAGAAGCATTTAGTGATAACTCCACAATCTTTTCTTTATTTTTACATAACCTGTATGCTTGTTCTGCAAATTTTTCCCAAGGTTGTATAGTATCAACAGCAATAGAATTCTTGTTAGGCAATAAATAGGAGGAGTATTCACTGCTATTTGTGCATATTGGAACAGTTCCGCAGGCCAAACAATTAAGATTTAGTAAACTAAAACCCTCATCTGTAGACGGGAATATAGCAATATCACAAGCACGTATAATATCTGCTAATACTTTCTCTCTTTGACTAGGAATAAAAAGAATATCAAACTCATTGAATATAAATGATTCTGTACTAAAGTGACCCTCATAATTTGTATATGTTAGAGAATTATTAGCTAATAAATCTAGAATACTTTTTAAATAAAATTGATCTCCAATATTTCCAACAAAAATACCTTTTACGGGTACTCCCTTTTTCTTTAGTTCTCCTATAACCTTAACCACTTCTAACTGTTTCTTCTGAGGTTTAATATTGTTAGGACTTGTGATTAAAATTACCTCTCGTTGCAGCACAGAATAAAAATCTTTCTTAGGATAAAAAATAGATAAATCTACTCCTAATGGTGTTATTGAAATTTTATCTTTAGAGATATTGTGATGCTTAATTATCTTTTCTGCTTCTCCAACGGACTGACTACTTATTATAGGTATATCGTTTAATACTTTTCTTTCCGCAAGAATCTTTTCTTCAGGTAAAATTTCAAATTTTCTACCCGCAGCTAAAAATAAGGGACTAAAGGTGCTCTTCTTCAAAAATGGGGGAGTATCGTATTTTTTGTACCAACCAGAGATTGAGGCTAAGTGAAAATAGTGTATAACATCGTAGTTACCATTAAATAAATGATCTTCAATCGCATTTAGGAACGTAGCAGATTCATTAAGTTGTTTATCCCATACATTAGTTTCCTTACCTGAAGACTCATAAGGAATTCTAAATATTCGTATATTTTTATCTATTTGTACTTCTGAACCCCCTTCTTCCGTTTGTCTTTTAGCACGAAAACGCCGCTCAGTTGATTCAGTATCAGCATCCTTATCTAATCTTGTAAAAATGTCTACCTGATGTCCAAGTCTACTTAGAGAATTAATCAGATTGAGCATTACAACAGTGCCTCCATGCACATCAACTGGGGGAATATATGGATCTGCTCTTGCTGAGATCAACGCTATTTTCATTACTATTTCCTAGTATATTCTAGAAACTCCTTTGTTAGTTTGGGATAGATCTTTTCGGCTAAATTTAGCAACTCAGGATTATTTAACATACTTATGTACTCTTGATCATCTTTATAGGATTTCCAACGTTCAAATACAGTCATCTCATGGGCTTTGTTGTCATAATTAATATTGTCGAAAGAATCACCCCATGTATTTGCACCATATTTAGCTACTCTTTTATACCCTTTATCATGGGTGGGTAAACCTAATAGAATAGCGATATTTTTCTTATTTTCATCACTTTCAAACCATTCGTTATAATTTATGACTATCTTATCTTTTAGAATATTTGTTAGTCCTAAATATTCTTTAGCATAAGCTATCCATAGATTTGGAGTATCGTTAAATTCTTCTATACTGGGTTTCCATTCTTTTCTTTGTTCCCCTCTAAACCATTTAAACATACTCGCAAAAAGGTTAAATGGGTCCCGTAATACTAGTAATGTATTAAATTCTTGTGTGGATACTAACCAAGAATCATGATTAATGGCTAAGTTGTCATATGAGAATTTACTAAAATACATATCTTCAAAGTTATATATTAATAAGTCTTTATCTACTATAGGGTCTTTTGAGCTGTTGGGGTCTTCCGCTTCTTGCTTTCCACCCTTATAAGTTTCAAAAGGATTTCCAACAAGATCACAGTCATTTAAAAAACAATGTTTGCCAAGGGTATTTGCCATAACCCATTCCATAATAGCGTGATGCCCACTCCGACGCATTGCAAAAACTGCATATTCTTTTTTATTTCTATAATAAATTTCCATGCGTACTATTATATCAATGTTTTATAGGTATCTGAGACAATCCTTTTTTATACTGTCTCATTTGTCTCATATATATCCTAGAGGGTAAAAATGGTTCTAGATCGACATGCTCAGCCATAGAATGCCCCTTTCATAACAGAAAAAGCCATACCCAATAGGAATGCGAACTAGGGTATAATTCTCATATGAAAACGATAGAAAAGAAAATCTGGTCTGAATATTTTGACGCAGTAGCAAGTGGTAAAAAGAACTTTGAATTAAGGTTAGCAGATTGGGATATTGAAATTGGCGATACATTAATCTTAAAAGAGTGGAACCATAAAAATAATAAGTACACGGGTAGAGAAATTAAGAGAGCTGTAACATATCTTATAAAGACTAAGGGTGCTGAAAATTGGGGCATGTGGTCAAAGGAAGATATTGAAAAATATGGCTTCCAGATTATAGGTTTTGGCCCTGAAAAAACAAAGGTTAAAGTTTTGGTATTTACAGAAGGTACGATATTAATGGCTTCTACTGGATTAGGTATGGAACGAGAAGAACGAGTTAAACAAGTTATTAGAAATGAACCGCCGATTGATGATTTTAAGAGTTATATACCAGTTGGGAATGCAGTTGAAACGTTAAATTACTGGATAAGCAATGGCTGTGAGATTTATTATTTGACTTCTCGTAGAACACTTGAAGAAATCACAGCCATACAGGATGTTTTACTGAGGAACAAATTCCCAAGTGGAACGTTACTGTATAGGAAACCTGGAGAAGAATATAAAGACGTTGTTGAGAGATTAATGCCAGATGTCTTAATAGAGGACGACTGCGAATCTATAGGTGGAGAACCAGAAATGATCTATCCACACATTAAACCAGAGCTTAAACCACTTATTAAACATTTTACAATTAAAGAATTTGGTGGAATAGACCACTTAAAGGAGAAAATATGTCAGATATCCAAAATCAGTTAAGAAAGTTTAACCTAATGGGTTATGCAGATACCTCTGTTAAATACGAGGATAATGGAAAAGGTGGTAAAGTTTTAACAAGAACAGACGGTTCTTGGAAATACGAGGATGAATTTTATGGAGGAGAACCTTATTCTGGTAATGAAACTCTTTGGAACGATGGCAAAGATATTTTTAGATGCGTATATTGGGGTAAGGTAGCGGAAGGTGTAAATTTTTCCGACATTTATGACTTTTTAAGAAAAGCACTTAAAGAAGGACCTACTGGAAACTGTGTACATAGAGGGCCTGAAACTTACATTGAAGGCAGCTTAAAATATACAAACACATGTACAGGAACTATTGAAGAGTTTGTTCAAGTTGAAAGAATATTTATTAAAGACAAGGAAGTATATTTAGCTCACTTTATTGGTGGGTTAATAAATGTAAGAAAGTAATTGTTTATTTGTTTTCTTTTACACTGTTATATCAAGGCAGAAGCCATAACCAAAGTTCGAGCTTCTTCCCAGATGAACAGCCAAGAAGAATTTTTAAAAGAAGATGATATTTATCTTAAACAGAAAAATTACAGAAGAAGAATTTGAAAAAGCCAAAGAGTTTTATCAAGACTACATAAAAGTAGTAGTTGATATAGATAGAGATATTATTGCTGTAGGAGGTGAGTTCCATATAGATTGCGAAGAGGTTCTAATCAACAATGGAAGTAAACTGGAAAATCTTTATGGAGGTGGTTATAGAATAAGTACAAAAGAAGTGGAATATATGGCAATGAGCAATTTCAAACCCAACCTAGGAAAGACTATGTATGAAATCGCCGATCCGGTTATACGAGATAAAGTTTACACACTAACTAAAAAATACCTAGAAATATGAGAGACAGAAATTTTTACATTAATTCTATTAAAATGGATTTATATAGAGTCGTAACCGCTGTTGGCGACCTGAGAAAAGAGCCAGCTAAAGAATCAGCGATAGAGTTTTTGAAACACGCAATTGAAGAATTTGATAAGTTTGAGAAAAACGAGAAGGATAAAGAAATTAGGGAAAATTTGATTGTTTTAAATTCACAAATGGATAAACTTAACGATCCCTTGCATAGGTACCGCTGGGCTGAACATATTTTGACAAACAGGTGCAGACTTTATGAAGACTAATTACAGAAAATAATTGACAGTCCATGCACATTGTAAGTAGTATACTAATATGCCCAAATTTAAATCCCGATACCACAAAGTGCTCACATTATTAGCCGTTATTTTCCTAGCTCTAGGAAGTCATATTCGTATTACACATGCTCTAACAACAGGCCAAGAAGCGGATATTGTCTTGGGTCAGGCAGATTTTACAGGTTGGAGGGGTAACAGATGGGATTCAGTAGCGTCAAATACATTATATTTACCAATAGGAATTATGTACGCTAACAATACATTATACGTAGTGGATTCTTATAATTACAGAGTGCTTATTTGGAATTCGTTGCCAACCGAAAATGGCCAAAGCGCAGACAGAGTTTTAGGCCAACCAGATCTAGTTTCAAATGGATATCCAGATGAGCCAAATGACTCTAACTTTTATGACCCCGTAGATGTTTATGTTAATGGGGATCAACTTTTCGTAACCGATCTTTCCTAGAATAGAGTTTTGGTTTGGGATACAATTCCAACAGCCAATGGTGCCTCCGCAGATAAAGTTTGGGGGCAACCTTCATTTGATACATCGGATATGAATACAACCGCTAATGGTATGGCAGGACCTTCCGCTGTTTGGGCAGTATCCGGGAATCTCTATGTTGGTGACGCTTTCAACAACCGAGTTTTAATATTTCTCAATTCTGTAGAGAATATGAACATGAATGAGGTAGGTTCCTCTGGTGATAAAACAGATGCAGATACTGTAATAGATACCATAAAATTTAAAACAAACATGCGCACTTTCAGAAAGGATAGAAGGTGCCATTATAGCAATCCTCCTGAACTTACGTGGATAGTACTGGAACCTAAGACAATTGACGGGGTAACTGGGCTATATCTTACCTGGACACAGTACACAGCAAATAAGGTAAATATTCTGATTGACAATGGGACTGGAGACTACCCGTGGAAAGTACTAAACACTCCAAATGACGGAAGCGAATTCCTGCCAAATGTTTCTATGTTCCAAAAAATCAAGATCCAGCCTGTTAATCACTGTAATGCCGGTGAATATTCCAAGCCATTTTCTGGGGTGCTATATCCCAATGGGTGGTATAACATAAAAAATAATTAGGCGGAATCTGTAACAAAATCCGATTTACTTATTACCCTATTTACATGTGATGTTTATTTTTGATAAATTTAATTTATGCAACAACCAATAGATTTGTTAACAAACCCTCCTATATTATTTTTAGTTATTATCTGGACACTTTCCTGGAAAGGCGTAGCTTTATGGATGAATAGGCTGAGAAACATAGGTTACACATTAGGTAAAATGCTAACCTATGAAACAAACCTATAAAAAAACTAAATATGTACATCCAAATATCTTGGCTTTTTTCCCTTCTAAACCTGCAAAGGAT
>JAGPFW010000034.1 GCA_018056275.1 Patescibacteria group bacterium | reverse complement strand
CAGTGTTTAAAATATTAATTCTAAAGGCAACTCGTTTTATTGCGTAAATTGGGTAGGGTAATGTAGTTGCGCGACCTGTCTTTACTCTCAATATAGTAAGGTCATGTATGGAGGCTACAAATTTTTTGGGATACAGAATTGGAACATTAAAATGAGGAACAAACAAAAGGTCCAACTTTTGACTTAAAAATATAAAAGGAAGCTTTGTTTGCTCTGCAAAAGTATGCCATCTTATATCCACAGGTACTTTGCTAAAGTTGGATGGAAAATCCTGTGAGTCCATGTTTTTAGGAAGAAGAAAAAGCACATATTGATTTTCATGATCTATCTTGGCAATTTGGGAAACAACATTTCTAATGTATCTTCCGATTCCTGTTTCATCCCACATTCTACAGTCTATGCCAATTTTCTTTTTTTTATGGGACACTGTACGAGTCCCCTTTATTTTATCGCTCTTTTCCTCTGCTACGAATTGCATAGATAAATTGTAACATTGAATGATATACTTTCCCCATGCTAAAGAAGATTTCCCTTGTTACAGCAGGGAACATGATAAATGCCCTACTAGGATTTGTTTTTCTTTGGGCTGTGGCAAATTCACTTGATCTTGCTGATTTTGGAAAATATGCTTTATTTGTCAGCATTCTTCTAGTTTTAGCCCGCCTAACCGATTTTGGTACAAATTCCACTTTTGTTGCAGGTTCTATATTGCATAAAGTAAATACTCAGGAATTTATTGGGATAAAAGTTTTCCTTTTCGTACTTTCTGCAGTATTCGGAATAATGTCGTTATTTATTTTCAATCTGTTTTCTGCAACACTTGCTTTAATAATGATAGGCAGTCTTGCCGCTTATACCTTAAATTATCTTTTGTACGCACTTTACCAAAGGGAAGAGGAATATTTGCTCCTGGTACTTTTGTACACAATTCCTGCCATAATAAAAGCAATTTTTGCCTTTTTTTTGTTTTTGGGATTAATAAAAGCTACAGTCCCCGCAACAACAGGGATTTTTGGTCTCTCTATATTTGGAGGGCTCCTTTTATTGCTTATAAAAAACCCACTTAAAAATCTGAGCCTAAAAAGAAACTTCTCCTTACTAAAAATAGCGTGGCCAGCAGGTATTTCTCAAATCATAACCGAAATGTGGCCCGCCCTTTCTAATGCAGTTGCCAACACTATTAGGGGTTTTTCTGATGTTGGAATTTTTGCACTGGCAAATAAGGTTTCTGTCATTTTCGCGCTGCTTTCACTTTCCATTTTTACAGTACTACTTCCCAAGAATGCCAAAAGAAAAGAACAAAACCTAAAGTACAGCTTTGATGAAATTTTTTTACTTGCCGGAGGAATTTTTGTAGTTGGGATTTTGGGAGTAATTGCTTCTCATTTTATAATAGGAAAGTTCTTTGGACCTCAATTCAAGGAGTCACTTGGACTATTAAATATCTTGGTTTTTGCGGCAACACTTAACGCGATCGCGGCTTTTATGGAGAATTATTTTTTTATTCAAGAAGATACAAAAAAAATTTTAAGAATAAGTTTGACAAAATTGGGTTCATTTTTACTTGGTATTTTTCTTCTAGTACCAAAAATGGAATTACAGGGTCTGGCATATGCGCAACTTTTAGCAGGGGTGGTAGCGATTTTAGTAACGGGAATGTTTGTATTAAAGCCTAAATACAGTTAGTGTTCCTACTTCCATTATTCCTGTATACCCGCGGGATCACCTACACTAACCTCCACAATTCGCGTAGGCAAGTAACCTAAAATCCATTCCTTTTCTTGCATTACTGGCAATATTAACGGAAATTCTTCTTTTAAAGCATCAAATCTGCTGGATTTTGTTATAAAAACAACCTGCCTGTCTTCTTCTTGGGCATTCTTTAGTTGCCTTTGCAAATGACCAAATTCCACAGTTTCTACAGGGCCATTGGAGTAAAACAGCGGAAGGGGACGTTCTACTTTGTCCACATATAAAACTTCTTCCAAACCAAAACGGGTATCTTTGTATTGGATAAGCCTTGCTTGCTTCCCTGTTAAATCACCCGTATAAACCATCTTTTTGTTGAAGTAAAAATATGTAAGTCCAAAAGTTGTTATTGCAAAATAAACCAAAAAATGAAGGGTCAAACTTGTCTCCCTAGGTTGAGATACTTTTTTAACAAAATCCCTTATGGATGTGGGTAAATGCGTAAAAATACTTGCAAGATTAGACAAAACAAAAATCCCCATAGTAGCAACATCCGTTAAAAAGAAGCCCACTAAAAAAACTGCGGCGGGATAAACAGGAATGATATACCAAACCAGCTTTGATCTTGCTATAGAAAAGAAAAGAAAAATAGACACTCCCCATATTAGAATAAAAACTAAATCGTTTTGTTTCCTAAAAGCCTTAGAAATTGCATAAAAAAAGGCGGGAACCAAAACCACAAACCAAATTCTCATGCTTACTTTAAGAACAACAAGGTACCAGAAAAAAGGTTGGCCCTTGTCTTCTATGGCAGAAATCGCTCTATCAAAAACATGATATCCAATATAATTCGCCCAAAAATCCATACCAAATTGCTGATGCATATACAAATGCCAAGGCAATATTATTATAAAAGCGTATAAAATAAGCAAAAAATAGTTTTTACACAATGTTAAAGAGAACTTTTGCTGTCTTGAAGAAAAAAGGTATAGCTCATATAAGCCAATAACTACAAAAGGTAAAAAACCAATAACCCCCTTTGTCATAATCGCTAATCCCACAGAAACACCCGAAAAAAGCCAAAATAAAGGCTTAAAATTCCTTTTTGCCTCATAATATAAGAAAAGGGAAAGAGTAATAAAAAAGGTAACAGTAACATCCATCATTGAGGCACGGGCATAGTACAAAAAATGAACGGATGTTAACAGTGCTAATGCAGAAACAAACGCCGCGCCTTTTCCAAACATTTTTTTTGCCCAAGTATACACAAGTAGAATTGTTAGAAACCCAAAAATAGCCGAAGGGAGTCTTGCCGCCCATTCCCCTATTCCCAAAAGGTGCATAAAACCTGCCATTAACCACATAAGCAATGGGGGTTTTTCAAACCAGACTTTTCCAGGGATCCACTCCATAACCATATATTCACCCGTATTAACCATGTTTTTTGCCACACCTGCATAAATAGCCTCATCCCAAGGGACTAGGTGAGTACTTCCTAAAGAAACAAAAATTAAACAAAATGAAATAACAGCAATAAAAATAAAACCAAAATCAAATCTGCTCGTAAAAAACTTAAGCATTTTATTTAATTCATAATTTTTACCCAAAACAGAGACACCATACATAAAGTACAAAAATAAAATCAAGAAAAAGAATTCGCTGTTATAGGAATAAAATATGCCTGCCACCAACCATCCCAAAATGGAGGAAAACATGGCGAGAGAAAGAAGGGCTTGCTCTTTTGCTTCAGAAATAAAGAAGGAATAAAGCAAAGTGCCTAAAATAAGCCCAATAAAAAGTACAAAAAAAACTAAGCCTACTAAACCCGTTTCGGAAAGTACTTCACCCCAAATTGTATGGGCAGGGACTCTTGTAGTAAAAGCGGCAGGGTCACGCCCAAAGTATTCTGCCGAAATAGTGGTAGTTGTAAAATGCTCAAAAAACCCACCGTATCCGCCACCAAAAACGGGAAATTTGTCAAATATCTCAATGGACCCTTCTATTAACATAAAGTGCGCATCAAAAGAATCCATTCTGTAGTGAAAAAATTCATTTATCTTTTTTCTCAAAGGGCTCTCATGATTGGAGTATTCAAATAAGAACCCCACCAAACATAAAACCAAAACAAAACTTAAGCCAATAACGCCTTTCCTACCAAACTTTTTATAAAGGAGGAGTAGAAAAAATATTACTCCAGAAACACCAGCCAAAATCCACGAAGTGCGCGAGTTGGTTAGTACCAAAATTACAGACATTGGAAAAAACATGAGCACATAAAGGAAGGCACTCTTAATCTTTTTTGCGGACAAAATAAGAGCACCCAAAACAGGCAATATTGCAGCCAATAAACCTCCAAAGTGATTAACATCCCAAAACAAGGACCCCAAACGAGGAAATTTATCAGGAACATTCCATAAAGCACCTATTATTTTTCCTGTTGACAAGTAAAGGTAAGCTTGAAAAAAAGCAAAAAGACATAATGAAAAAACTATATAAATATAAGTTTTTATATACTTAAGTGTCTGATCGGGTTTGTTTTTTAAAAATAAGAAAAGGAAAATTCCTAAACATACAATTGTTGTAAAAAAAGCAAAAAGGTTAAGGCTTGCGGAAAGGTTTTTTGTAAATAAAATTGAGATTCCGCGTACGAGCCAAAGGAGACTCAACAAAAGAATGAAAGGGTTTTTGAGGTAAGGAAAAATAAACCAAATATTTTTCCTTTTTAGAAACTCTTTAAAAACAAAGTAAAGCGACCAGACCACAAAAGCCAACATAAATATTCTAACGGGTAAAAAATTCCAGGAATAAACTTTAAACAATTGCTTGTGCAGAAGTACCGAAAGTACCAACAATACAGACACAGCAAGCTTTTTATCAAGAAAAAGTAAAGTCAGGGAGGAAAGAAACACCAGTATTATCAAAAAAAGCTCTATATTCATATTATCTCCTCATTGTAATTTTCTTTATTGGCCACTTCAAGAAGGACATTTTGCTCTTTCTGCAAAACCTCTTGATACACCAAATATGTTTTTTTAGCGGCATTTTCCCATGTATAAAAATTGCGCATAGAATCAGGTATGATAGGCTTTGGGGCAAAATAAGCCTTTTTGACGGCATTCTTGATTGAGCAAACATCTTCCGGAATACAGTAAAAAGCTAAATCCCCCAAATACTCCTTGGCTCTTTCACCTGAAGCAACAGCATTTGCGCCACAAAACAAAGCCTCTAAACTTGTTAAACCAGTTGTCTCAAACCAACTCGCAGAAATCCCAACTTTTGCATGAGCGTAATATGTAGGCATATCCTTATATGGTATTTGTTCTATGTAGTGAATCCAATTCTTTTGAGAGAGTGCCTTATTAAATTCTTTAGTATATTCAAAATGCTTGAAGCCAACCTTTTTTCCAACAAAAACCAATTCTGGATCCGCACCTGTATCCTTTTCCTTTATTTCTCTGCGCGCCTCTTCCACAGCTTTTATTATATTAAGTTGGTTTTTTCTTGGCTCTATTCTACCAACACATATTAGATAATTTTCGAATCCTAAAGGATTTTGCTTTACTTGTGGGGAAAGGAAGTTCTCCCCAACACCATTAGGGATTAACTCCCATTTAAAATTGACTCCATAGGTTTCCTGTAAATCCCGCGCTTCCAGCTTTGTTTGCACTAAAACCCTATCCGAAAGAGATAAAGTCTCACGGTGCATTTTCTCCAAACCTTTGAAGATGCTTTTAACCGTGGGGATTATTTTCTCAGGTTCAGAAAAGGACCTGTAAACATTTTTAAATGTATCCCGTTTGTGTTGATCCTTAAAAACCAGCTTGGATAACCTTCTGAAGTCAAAGGCATACAAATCATCAAATTTTTGCACTTCCTTTATGTTGTGATGAATTGGAGACAGTACCAAAGGTTTCTGAGCTTTCTTTACTTTTTGAGCGTATAAGTATGTCTCCGCAGTCCAGTCCAGTTGAAAAACATGAATTAAATCATAATCTTGAGGATTAAAATTAAATCCCGTTTTTATCTCAACTTCAACTCCCAGTTTTCGTAACTCCAATGCTGTATTTTCTATTTGTACTTTATCCCCTCCTCCATTTTCCAAAAGTCCAATTCTTCCCAACATTAGAACTTTCATCTGTTTAATACCTCCAAATATAACGCGTAATACTTTTGCACAAAACTTTCCATTGAATAAAGGTCTTTTACCCTTTCAAAACCCTGAGTTGCTAAATCCTTATATTGATCAGCACGAACATACATATCTACCATTTTCTCTGCTAAATCATCAGAGTTTGCGGTTTCAAAATATCTAACCGCACTTCCGCCAACTTCTTGTAAAACTTCAAGATCGGAGCAAATTACTGGAAGAGAGTTTGCCATAGCCTCAATAAGTACAATTCCAAAACCTTCGGCTAGGGTTGGAAAAATAAAACTATCCAAACTAGAGTAAAACTTTGGTTTATCTTCAGCAGAAAACCTTCCTGTTATTAAAGTGCACTGCCCCAAACCTAAATCTGCTATTTGCGATTTGATACCGGCTTCTAAATCCCCACCACCTCCAATAAATAAAAAGGTTTTATCAACAATCCCCCGAGAGGACAATGTCTCCTTAACCTTTTTGTATGCTTCAACTAACGTCTTGTGACCCTTTTCAACCGAAATTCTACTAATAAAACCAAACACATAAGAATCTAAGGGTATATTGTACTTTTTCAAAATCTCCTCCCGCCCTTTTAACCTAGTTTCTTGGGACAAATTTATGTCATCAATATTTACGGCGTTGGGAATTATTTTTAGCTTAAACTCTCGAATACCCTCCATAATTTTTGCCCGTTTTCTGCTTTCTGTAAGTGCTATTTCCACAGCGGAAAAATGATTAACAAAGAATGAATACAAAAACGTGTTAAGCCTTTTCTTAACCAACGGAATCTGCCATTCCAAAATAGGCGTGTGGGTATGAGTTACTACAGGAACCCCTGCAATTTTTCCACTAATCATGGCATTTACGCCTGCCTTTAGTTCATGGGAGTGAACAAGATCTATATTTTTACTTTTTATAAAGCGCGATAGTTCTACAATATATTTTGGGTCTACATCAAAACCGATTTTCTTTAAACTCACCAGAGCCCCTGCCTCCTCAAATTGAGGCACAAAATCCCCTTGGGGACACCAAACATAAACAGTATTCCCCAAATCAAGCATCCCCCTAACCAAATCCAAAACATGTTGCTCCATCCCACCTGGGTTTCCTGAATTTAGAACATATAAAACATTCATACGCTATAGGTTTTCCGAGATTATTTGTAACATTTTCTCAACTTTACCATCCCAATCGTTTTGCTCTGCCACTTTTTGACGCTCCAACTCCTTAGATCTATCGTTTTCTATTAGAGCTTTTTTCACTAAGGAAACAAATTCTTCATGAGTCTTAGCCACATAAGAAACTTCTTTAAAAGGGGCATAAGCGGGAAGGTCTGTTACAACAGTGGGAAGACCCGCCGCCAAAGCATCATGAAATTTAACTGGGAAACATCCTCCTACTGTGTACTCGTTG
>JAGPFW010000033.1 GCA_018056275.1 Patescibacteria group bacterium | reverse complement strand
ATACATAACAGGGCATAAGTCACCAGATTTGGACAGTATTGCTTCACCAATTTTATATGCCGAATTTTTAGAAAAAACAAACAAATATCCTAATGCAAAAATTATTCCCGCAAGATCCGGAGAAATAAATAAAGAGACGGAATTTGTTTTAAAAAGATTTGAGGTGGAAACCCCGCTAAGTTTAGATACAACAGAAATCGCAAAAGAGGACAAATTTATACTTGTGGATCACAACGAAGAATCTCAAAGACACGAAAAAGTAGACCCAGAAAAAGTTTTGGAACTCGTTGACCATCACAAAGTAAACTTAAATTTTGCTTTTCCATTACAAATCACCATTCTTCCAGTAGGGGCGACTGCTTCAATAATTTATTCATTATTTAAGCGAGAGGGGATTGAACCTTCAAAAGTTGCCAAGAATCTAATTCTAAGCGCACTCCTTTCGGACACAATGGGATTAAAATCCAGCACAACAACAGGATTAGATTCAGAGTTTGCACACGAGATAGGGGACAAGCTACACACAGATATTGATAAACTCACATTTGAAATTTTTAAGGCAAAGTCAGACATCACGGGGCTTTCGTTAGAAGAAATAGCCAAAAAAGACTTTAAAGTTTTCAAGTTTGGGGAAAAAGAAGTATATATAAACCAAATAGAAACAGTTGAACCCGATAAGATTCTAGATAAAAAGGATGAGCTTATTAAGGTATTAGAAAACGCCAAATCAGAAGAGGGAGCGGGAATCGGATACATTGTTATAACAGACATTCTAAATGTAAATTCGCAGGTGTTATACACTAACGAAGAGGAACAAAGAATTTTGGAAGAGGCGTTTATGACTCAAGGTAACCAAGGAGTGGCAGACATAGGACCTAGAATGAGTAGAAAAAAGGATATTGCTCCTCAAATTGAGAAGGTTTTAACAAAGTGAAACTTTTATAGGTCACAAACAAATCTACAACTTTTCAAATAGGTTATAGATACATATAAGAATTTAATAGGAAGAACAAACAAGAAATGGCAAAAAAAGATAAAAACAATGAAGAATTGACTTCACTAATAAATGGAGATTCTGAAGATGACAAAGAAAAAGAGCATGTTGCGGACGAGGACAAGTCTCTTGAAAGAGAAATTATCCCAAATAAAGAAACTGAAGAAACATTAGAAGATCCAAATATTATAAAAGCAAATATTACTCAAGAGATGCAAACCGCGTACCTGGATTATGCCATGAGTGTAATTGTTTCGCGCGCTCTTCCCGATGTTCGTGACGGTTTAAAGCCTGTGCATAGAAGAATTATCTATGCCATGCAGGATCAGAACATGACTTCTTCCGGGAAATACAATAAATCTGCAGCAGTTGTGGGAGAGGTTATGAAAAAGTACCATCCACATGGAGATACTGCCATATATGACTCCTTGGTAAGGATGGCACAGGATTTTTCGCTTAGGTACCCGTTAATAGATCCACAAGGAAACTTTGGAAGTATAGATGGGGATTCTGCAGCAGCAATGAGATATACGGAATGTAGGATGTCCAAAATTGCAGAAGAGCTATATGCCGACATAGATAAAGACACTGTTCCATTCCTTTTAAACGACCTCCAAAACGAAGAACCCGCCTTTTTACCTTCTAAGTTACCTAATGTTTTACTAAATGGGGCTTCGGGAATTGCTGTTGGGATGGCAACAAATATACCTCCGCATAATTTGGGAGAAGTAATAGACGGCATAAATTTTATGATTGAAAATGCCGATAATATAGGAAAATCCCCAGAAAAGGGCTCTGAAAACCAAATCGCTATGGTTGATTTTGAATCCACAGCTACAGTGGAGGATTTGGTTAAACATATTAAAGGACCAGACTTTCCAACAGGAGGAATAATCTACAACAAAGAAGATATAGTGCAAATGTACGCTACAGGTAGGGGAAGGGTGGTTGTACGAGCAAAAATGGATATTGAGGAGGAAAAGGGCAAATCCCAAATTATAGTTACAGAAATACCTTATCAAGTAAATAAATCCACTCTAATAGAAAAGATCGCGGAAAATGTAAAAAGAGACAAGATACAAGGAGTGGCAGATTTAAGGGACGAATCGGACAGAGAGGGAATGCGAATTGTGATAGAACTTAAAAAGGGAGCTGTAGCCAAAAAAGTGGAAAATCAACTGTATAAATATACTCAATTACAAAGCACCTTTAATACCAACATGGTGGCGCTATTAAATAACGAGCCAAAACTTTTAACTCTAAAGACCATTTTAGAGGAGTTTGTTAAGCACCGACAGATAATTGTCATAAATAGAACAATATTTTTACTCAAAAAGGCGAGAGAGAGGGAACACATATTATTGGGGCTTAAGATTGCCTTGGATAATTTGGATGAAGTAATAAAACTCATTCGCGGTAGTAAAGATGCAGAAACAGCAAAAACAGGTTTAATGAACCGTTTTGGCCTTTCGGATATTCAAGCACAAGCAATTTTAGACATGCAACTTCGTAAATTGGCCGCTCTAGAAAGACAAAAGATAGAAGATGAGCTTAAAGAAATAATGGCCACAATTGCGGATTATATTGACATATTAGCATCCCCAAAAAGGATCATAGAGATAGTAAAAAATGAACTTTTAGAGGTTAAAGAAAAATTTGGGGACACCAGAAGAACCAAGGTTTTACAAAGCAAGGCGGGAGTTATAGAAGAGGAAGATCTGGTTCCAAACGAACAATGTATTATAACTATTTCCAAGGAAGGTTATATAAAGAGGTTAAAGGAAAATTCTTATAAGACTCAGGGAAGGGGAGGTAGAGGTGTGCAAGGATCTGACCTAAAAGAAGAGGACGCAATGGATAAAATGCGAATTTGTAATACACACGATTTTGGGTTTTTCTTAACCAACCATGGAAAAGTTTATAAATTAAGAGTATGGGAAATACCCGAAGCTTCAAGAACCGCCAGAGGAACGGCTGTTGTAAACCTTTTGGGTATTGCTCAGGGAGAAACAATAGAATCATTTTTGACTCTATCAGTAGAAGATCTTGAAAATGGGCAGGGCTACATTGCCTTTGCAACTAAAAATGGTTTGGTTAAAAAAACCGCACTAAGTGAATTTGAGAACATCAGAGCCACAGGAATTATTGCTATTGGGCTAGAAGATGGGGATTCTCTTGTTAGGGCAGATCTTACTTCGGGCGAGGATCACCTAATGTTAATTACAAGAGGCGGCTTGGCTATTAGATTTGAAGAAAAGGAGATTAGACCCATGGGAAGAACTGCCAAAGGAGTAACTGGGCTAAGATTTAAAAAAGGCGGGGATAGCGTTATAGAAATGATCGTAATTCCGCAGGGAAAAGATGACTACGAAGTTTTTGTTGTAGCAGAAAATGGTTACGGCAAAAAAACCGATTTAAGCGAGTATAGAGTGCAGAGTAGGGGAGGATCAGGTTTATTAACCTACAGCGTTGGAGACAAAACTGGGAGATTAGTTTGTGGGAGACTTGAACCCAAAAAAGAAGAAGAAAAGTCACAGGATGTTTTGTTGGCAACTACAAGCGGGAAGGTAATAAGGATTGAGGCCAGAGGAATACCTAATTTGTCAAGGGGCACAAAGGGGGTTAGGCTTATTAGGCTTTCTGGGGAAGACAAGGTTAGTTCGGTGGCTTTTTTGAGCTAATTGGGAACAGATTAAAAAAAGTGAGTGGTAAAAATAGATTATTTGTGGACTCATTTCTTGGCGACTAAAGAGGCCACATATCCGACTGCGTTTTATATGCAAAACCTACTTTATTTTGAAAAATCCCTCTGGGAAAAGGGCATTGACTTGATTGCAGGAGTAGATGAGGCAGGAAGAGGCCCCTTAGCAGGTCCTATTGTGATAGCATCGGTTATTTTAAATAAAAATGATCTATCCCTTTTGGGAAAAGAAACTTTGGTACAAAATGAAAAGCTAAAAGGAAAAATGTCACCGTTTGGAACCTCCAGAAATAACGACCTCTCATCAGATGAGCACCTGAAAACTTATAACCTCATAAACGATTCCAAGAAATTAACAGAAAAAAGGCGAGAGCTACTATATGATTTTATTGTTTCTAAAGCAATTTGTTACTCAATTGTAGAAATATCGGTGGAAGATATAGATCTAAAAGGTATTGGATGGGCAAACTCCGAAGGTTTTTCCCGCGCCATAGAAACCTTACAAATAAACCCTGAATTTGTTTTATCAGACCATTTTTCCATTATGCGACTGTCTAGAGAAAAACAGGAGAACATACAAAAGGGAGATACATTAAGTATAAGCATTGCAGCAGCCTCCATTTTAGCTAAGGTTTACAGAGACAGAATAATGCAAGAAGAAGCCAAGAAGTTTCCAGAATATGGTTTTGAAAAGCATAAGGGGTACGGAACAAAAGCGCACATTGAGGCTATTTGTAGAAATGGGATTTGCAAAATACATAGGAAAAGTTTTGAACCAATCAAGTCAATGTCTGGTAAAATAAAATCGTGAAAAAATACTTTGGATTAATTAGAAGCCTAGATTTAGCTCTTTCCTTTGATGATGTACTGCTTATACCCCAACATTCAAAAATAAATTCAAGATCAGAAGTAAACCTAAGTACAATTTTATCTCCAAACCTTACGTTGCAAATACCCTTAATTTCAACAAATATGTCCACAGTCACAGGAGTGGAAATGGCTGTGAAGATGGCAGAACTAGGGGGCATGGGCATACTACCAAGATTTGAGAAAATAGATGATCAAGCAAATAAGGTGGCAGAGGTGAAGAAAAGACTTACAAGATATTCTAGTAAACCAAATATTGCGGCTTCCATAGGCATAAAGGAAAATCTAGAACGCGCAAAGGCTTTAGTAAACGCAGGTGCCAGTATTATTAATATTGATGTTGCACATGGGCATATGCAACAGAATCTAGACTTTGTTAAAAGTGTTAAAAGTTATTTTGGAGACAAAATTACCATTATTGGAGGTATCGTAGCAACAGGAGAATGCGCAAGAGCACTTTTTAAGGCGGGAGCAGACACTGTTTTTGTAGGCATTGGCGGAGGATCAATTTGTACAACAAGAATTCAAACAGGCTGTGGGTTACCCACATTTGACTCCTTATTAAGAGTATCAAAGGTAGCCAGAGAAATGAAAAAAACATATATTGCTGGGGCCGGAATTAGAAACTCAGGGGATATTGTAAAAGCTTTAGCAGCTGGAGCTTCCGCCATTGCAGGAGGAAACATTTTTGCAGGCACTGATGAAGCACCTGGAAAATTAGTAGAGGTAAATGGCAAAAAATATAAAGAGTATGAAGGTTCTACCAGTGTGGAAGCCAAAACAAAACATATTGAAATTAATCCAAGCGAAAAGTCCAGTACTTATATTAAGCATATTGAAGGCGTTTCTGGACTTATTGAGTACAAAGGTCCTGTGGAAGAGGTCGTAAATGGCTTATTGGCAGGAATAAGGTCGGGTTTTAGTTACAATGGTGCCAAAAATATACAAGAACTTTGGAAAAGGGCGAAATTTGTGAGAATAACTGCACAAGGCGCAATTGAGGGAGGTGCTCACGATCTTATCAGGGTAGAGTAGGGGATACATCCAAATATTTACCCACAACCTATAGGTAATACTCTTTCAATAATCAGGCTGCATCAACACCACTTTCATCCGCAACGATATTTTTATGATATTTTTCATGAACTTCCTTTAGCCTTTTATCGGTTATATGAGTGTATATTTGGGTTGTGGAAACATCTGAATGACCCAATAATTCCTGTACAGACCGCAAATCTGCCCCTTCGGAAAGTAAATCGGTTGCAAATGTATGTCTTAATGTGTGCGGAGTAGCATCTACCGCCAAACCAGATCGCTTAACATATTTTTTGACCATTCTCTGAATGCTCCTTGTAGTCAAGCGAAGAGACTCTCCATCAGCATCATTCTCATCCATACTTTTACCCGAATAGCGAATAAATAAAGGCTTAAACTCATCTCGCCGCGTGGATAAATAACGACGTAACCAATTTTTTGCTGAGTCACTTAAATAAACAATTCTAGCTTTGCCTCCTTTTCCCAAAACAGTAAATTCTCCAGACTTTAAATTAATATCCTCTAAATTTAGAGCAACCAACTCACTAACACGTAATCCCGTACTAAATAAAGTTTCTAAAATGGCTCTATCACGCACCCCGGAAAGCTTATTTAAATCCTGAACAGAGAATAACTCTTCCAATTGATTGTCATTTAAAACATTCGGAACTCTATCTGACTCTTTTCCTAATATAATACGGTCTGGAGGTATTACATCTAGACCCAATTCCACAATCAAATATTTCAAAAAAGCCCGTATTGCAACCATAAATGTCTTTTGTGTAGACTTTTTGTACCCACCAGCAGACTTTGAGTTCTTACGACGGTTCAAATTAACTCTATATTTGTGTATCGTGTCTGGATTAATATCGGAAGGAAATATTTTCTCAGTTCCCAACTCATCCCTAAGCCAAGTAAAAAAATCATTCAAATAAAAGTCGTACATTTTTACAGTACTTTGAGCTAAATTTTTTTCTATCTCACAATACTCAAGATAATCAGTTAAAATGCTGTTAAGAGGCTTTTTTCTTAAGGTATCCATAATCTTCTTTTAAATAAAAACGCCTTAGAATTGATTCTAGAGGCATGATTTTAGAGCTTTTTGTGCCCCAAATATGTTCTAAACATATTATAGCTTAATTCCTTTTATATTATTAAAAAACAACAATACGACCTATTAAATCAAATAGAGGGGCTTATGAACATATAAAAGAGTGTAAATCCCAAAGAAAAGGGGACTTTAAAAATAATCAAATAATAAATTAAGAAACAAAAATATATAAAATATTTTTCTTATGTATTTTTGGGAGAAGGGGAAGACTAACGTGCTAAAATCCCAACCCAAATCTAACGTCGTATAATGTATGTTTAACGACATCCTATCGAGTAAATTTTAAGCTGGATAAGAAAAGAAGATATTACCTAAGTAAAGACACATATAAAAGAGAGGAGAGGACTAAATGAAGAACATAAAAATAATTGCTAAATTAAACTTTTTATTAATTTTATTAAAAGAACATAATTAATTACGCAGATATATTAATTATTAAAATTCACATTTTATAATTTTATAAAATAAGTTATCCACACCGCTGGATACAAAATTTACACAATTTCACATAATTATGACAACCATACTTGCAAAAAGTATGACAATCTCCCCTACTC
>JAGPFW010000032.1 GCA_018056275.1 Patescibacteria group bacterium | reverse complement strand
CTATAGGGCTATCTAAGACCTCTAGGCACTCTTATTATGGGGTATCGACGGAGTTGTGGAGACGTAAGCTATAGTAATAATACAAAAATGTTTTTACTAAGACTGGAATAAATACGATCTACAAATTTTGTTCTGGATATAACTACCGATAAGCCTTGAGGGTATCTTTAAGTTACGCTCCCACAACAAAGGAAGCGCCCTTTGTTGATTGTCTATTATGATGGTTTTAAAAAAGTCTTTCCTTGGGAAGGTTTATAAGGAATGTTTCCTTCTGTCAAGGAAATTTTTCTTCTATATGGATGCTAAAGGTAAAAGGGAGTTTTTAACCCGTTCTTGGGGGAAGTTTCGAAATTTCTAGAAACTTTTGACGGATAATTTTTAAAGAAACCCAACCGAAAGTTCCTAGCAAGGCGAAAAAACCAATGTATTGCAAAATTTGAGGCCAAAATATTATAGTGATTTTGCCCATAGAAAAGGCAGAAAAGGAGCCATCCGAGGAGGCATCAGGAGATCCCTCTAGAGAAGCGCCCTCAAAAACCCATCCATTAGCCCAATTGTTGACCTTGACGTGTTTGGCAGGGCATAGACGAAGGCCACAAAGGGCTATCCAATTTTTTTCAAAAGATTGGTTATACACAACCAAATCCTTACCACTAATAAATAACTCATCGGGAGATATATCATAGAGACCTAGAATATAATCATATGGGACAGGAGAGAAAGAGATACTCCTTAGTTCATTGGAAGAATCAGTATTTCCAAAAACCAAGTTACTTACATTTAAGGTATATCCTCTACCCTCTCCCATTGGAGGAACCAAAAAATAATGCTTCTCAAATATAGGGCTTTCAGATAAAGAATTATAAACATCGCATCTTTTGGAGTATTCATTCGTCAAACAAATTCTCAAGGGCATCTCAAAAACGTTTCTGGCATCGATAGCCAATATATAGCCTGTGGTATGAGAAACATTCGGAAAATAATATGAGTCACAAATACCACTACCATCAGTAGTATATCTTAAGATATTCTCTGAAAATTCCACTGTACCTGAAACTATATCTCTATTTCCTGTGTCACACATCCTAAAGTCATTACTTGATAATCCTTCCCTTCTTTCTAAAACATTTGCTCTGGGTACTCCTAAAAGGGGTTTCTTCCCATAATCAACATTAGCAAGAGGTACAGTAATCTCTCTTGTAGGAGCATACAAAGTTATTTTTAGGTTTTTTACTTCACTTGAGGAAATGTCAGGTTCAAACAGCAATGGATGATTCAAGAACCTTAAAAAGGCATCTTTTAAAGGGGTATCCGAGAAAAATGCAAAAGAATTTCCATCCGAGATATATCTTTTAGCGTTTTTGCACAACCCAGAAGCCATATCAAAAATACATGTTTCCGTAAGAGATTTATTGGAAGTTATATTTGACATAACCTGAACCATGTAGCCTTGTGGAAAATCCACAGAAGAAAATACCGTATCCAAAGGGAGTGTTACACAAGAAACTGTACTCTTGGATTCAAATCTAAACCCATCCGGAATGGTTTCCAAACCATAAGATGCCCCATGTCTAAAATCGCGGCAAGCCTCTAGAAAGGGAAATTCATTTAAAACTTTACCTTCAATACGAGAAAATTCCCTAAATTTTAAACCTTCGCTAGGATTAATTAAAATGTATCCTAAATCCACCTCCATGGAGTTAAAATTTTCTGAAGGAATAAATTCTTCATTGAACCCAAAGACTATATCTGGAGAGAAATTAACCAATGGTATATCAAATGCTTGGGACAAACCAAAGGTTTCATCTTCCAAACGAACGCTGAGACTATCTAAACTCCTTTTTGCAAAAACTCGTACGGGAAAATAATCTGATGAGATTATGCTTTTTAAAGTACGCTCAATGGGTGATTTTAAATAAAGGTTCTCCTCATCCTCTGAGATAAAATCAGGAGATACTTTTTCAAGGGAACTAACCATACCCATAAAAGGAAAATTCTCTTTCCCCGAAAGATTAGCATAATCTCCGTATTGGAAGTACAAAGGGTCCGTGGGAAGTCCAGAGATATTGTCGGAAAAATCATAAAATCCTGAAATAGACTCTATTAGCGAGTACTCTTTATTAACCTTATAAACCTGCAGGCCACCTCCAAAATCTTGATCTAGCTGAATAATGCTAGAAGATTCTAGTAATTCTTCTATTTCTTTATGGAAAAGCATCTTGGGATCCTTGCCGGGATCAAAAATGCTCTTATCAAAAATAATCCACTTGACCTTATATTTTGCCAAAATTTTTTCAAAAGCCGGAACATCTTGAGAATAAACCGCTTGAGACATTTCACGGTAATACTGCTCATTATAGGCACCCCAACGATCAAACTCCCTATCCAATAAGGGTTGCTTTATACCAAACCACAAAAAGCCCGCCCCTTGATAACCCAACCCAGAAAATAAATTCCAATCATAATAAACCCATCCCCAAAGTGTATGGATTGGCAACTGCCCTACCCTACCGTAATCGTCTTGGGTATTAAAATACTCAAACATTTGAAAGTATCTGTCTGGAATTTTCACCCTCATATAAGGACTAATCAAATTTCCAGTAAAGAAAGGCTTGGCGTAAAAAAACAATAAGATTGAAAAGGCAACGGTAAACAAAGATTTTAAGTAAAACGCATTTACTTTGGGAAGGGTTTTTGCAAAAAGAAGAAAAAGATTTTCTAAAGTATAGCCAGCAAAAAGAGCATAAGAGAAGACAGCTAATATAGAGATCTTTGTAAAGGGAAATCTAAACGCCTCCCCAAAAAGTGGAATGTTTTCTTGCAAAAACTCAAACAAAAACCCTAAAGGCGGATTTACTGTAAACAAAAAGAAAAGAGAAAGAAAAAATAAAGGTGAAAAACTAATAAAGAGTTTATCTCTTTTTGCGAATGCCAAAAGAATTCCAACTACGGCTAGCGCAAAAACCCCGTAACCAACTGCTTGTACTGCTGGATTATCCAAGTGGGAATACCAAACGGAAAGCAATGGGGAGAACTTTCCATTTCCTGTATGAACTCCCCAGTTAAAAAGAAAGTTTTTCATTAAAGCCACATCTTTAATATTTCCGTACTGTTTGTTGTGTAAAAAAGCCTCTTGGGAAAAAAGACGGGTTATTTTTGCGTCTTTTACTACAGAAGAGTGGTTTACGGCAAAGTAAATGTTGGGAAGAAGCCAAAAAAGATTGGATATTATGGTTAAAGTAAAGATGACAAGTGAAGAAAAAACGGACTTTTTGAAGGGTGTTTTTCCAGAGGAAATCTGAAGAAATGTATATGTGATTAAAAAAACACACAACATCATTAGGTGAGAGAAAAACAATGTGGAAGTATGCGCTTGTGGCGACATAAAAAAATTGACCAGAATAAAAACGAGTAAATTCTTTTTCCTTTTCGGGCTTTCAAATAGCGAATAAAGGGATAAATAAAACCACCCCAAAAATCCATAATGAGTAAGAAACATCTCCAAAGGTACAACAAATTGCTGTAAAACACCAAGGTTAAATAAATACACCAATCCCCCAATGAAAGGAGCAAAACCAAGAGATGAGTAATTCTTTTGCTTAAAAATATGCTGAAGGAGAAAATACACTCCTAAAGGTCCCAAAATTAACATTAAGAAAGCGTAAGCATATCTAACCTGGTTGGTTTTCAAAAAAATATCAAGAATCATAAGAATTAATACACGAGGAATCTCAGAGGCATGTGCTTGAGTGGAAACTGCCCCCAAACCTTGATGATCCTGCCAGATACCGCTAAGCATGCGTTTCCAATAGATACTGTAGTTGAATTCTGGGTGAAGTGTGTCCCACCCGGTAAGAAAGGTGTTTGGGGTGTAGTTTTTGTAAGATATGAAAAGGCAAAGGGAAACTAAAATAAGGGGAAAACTGATTTTGGAAAGAAGATTTTTCCAAAATTGTGTTTTGTTTTGGGCAGTTTCCATGCGCATATTTTTATTATAAGGGATATTTTTCAGGTTAAGAATAAAGAAGGCCGTGATCTACCCATACTTTGCGAGTTTTGCAAAGATTTACAGGATAAATCACGGCCTCAAAAACCCTAGCTAGTCGCGGACGAACCCATCACCCGCAGGGGTGACAGACCAACCTGAAGCATCATCAATGTAAGTGGGCTCTGCTCCGGAGCCAATGAAATACCAGTCGGTGGGAACACGAAGAACTGTCCCCTGCCACCCCCAGGGGGTCTCATCGCGCGGATCGGAGACATACCTGCAACGGTATCCCGCGCTGACATGCTGACAGAAGTTAACTCCCTTCGGCCAGTCTACGGACGTACCCGTATAGGCGTACTCCAAACCCGTGGGGCCATCCCTCAGAGTGAACTCCACCGTGGGAGGTGAAGTCAGAATAAGCGGAAGAAAAACATAGTACTCCTCCGCTGGGGGCGCAACGGTGACAGTACGAACCGCACGCACACCCGTACGGGTGAACAAGGTCGCAGTATACACCTGCTCCTCCCCCAGGGTGGTACCAGTAATAAACAGGCTGGGAGCTGGAAGAACACCCTGCCAACCCAAACAATCCCCACAGAAGGGAAGTTCCCAACCCTCTGCAGGGCTACGCTGAAAGGTCTCCACGGAGGGACCTTCGAATTGGACCCATACTTGGGTCCCCGGAGCACCAACCACCGCGTAAGAGAGAACAAACACTTTCTCCGCAGTATAGGAAACCTCAAGGGTAGCCTCAATTTCAGGCTCCGTGTAAAGGAACCCATCCTCAAGGACCTGCCACCCGAGGGCTTCCATCTCAGGAGTTAGGGTGTAGACAATCCCGTACTCCTGGCTAGAACCGGATCCAACGAACATTTGTGTTGTGGGAGTCAGGACAAGGGTAGAAGAGACCCATGAGGGTTCTGGGTCGTGGTAACCTACCCATTCCCCCGAAGCGAGATCAATATAAGAAAAGTTGACCCCGCGATACATGGTTTCCCATGAGTCACCCACGTACTCGTAGGAAAAATACCCGGCTTCCTCCGAGATTGTAAAAACATGGGATACGGGGGCATCCGCAGATACGAGGCTCTGCAAAAAAACAAAAGTCCCCAACGCTAACAAAACCAAAACCACCGCAACCAGGCCAAATCTCTTCGACATCGGTTTCCTCCTTGGGAAAGTTTTTTTTCAAAGGGCTAACATATGGAATGCCTTATTATACCAAGAAAAATCCTCTTTGTAAATGCTATAGGATACTAGCGGCGCCGAAAAAATGGCACCTAAAACCAAGTAAAATCAAAAAAGAGAAATCACATAATAAACCTACTACCTACACTCCAAAATACCATCCCAATAAGACTTAAGACAAGGGAACCTACAAAAACAACCCATTTCGAACCCTTAAACCTATCCAAAAACCATCCAAAAGCAACAAAAAAAGGAAAGATCGTCAAAATATATCTAGGGAAGGAAGTAAACGCCCCACTAGAAATCGGAATCACAAAACTATATAGGCTGTGTAAGGAACATTCCCAAAAAAGTTCCCCCTTTTCTTTATAGTAAGCTCTCAAAAACCAAATTATAACACCCAAAGAAAAACCAAAAAACACAAACTCAAAAGGTGCATAAGGCATTCCATATTTAAAATATCCAAAAAGGGACTCTATTAAACCTTTTTCCACCCTACCAAAAGCCTGCTGCGCCTCTAAAATAACAAACCAATTTCCTGTTAATTTGTAAAGTCTATAAACATGGCCTAATAAAAATGCTGGTCCAATAGAGGCTAAAGATAAAAGAGAAAATACCAATTTCTTACCAGAAAATTTTCGAACAAACAAAATTATCAAAACTCCACCAAACAGTATCCCGGGAATTCTTGTGATTGACATTAATGAGAATAAAAGACTTGCCAAAATATACTTGCCCTTGAGGGCACAAAATAAAGATCCAAAAAGGAGCAGATTAAACAGAGATTCTGTCATAACTCCCCTAAAAAGGAAGCTTAAGGGAGAAATTAAGTAAAACAAAGTTGCATAAAACCCAAACTTTTTTGAAAACAAAATAGATAAAAGTTCATAAAGGAAAATTGCACCAAGAAACAAGGATAAATTGGATATAATAACCCCCCATAAAAGCAAATTAGAGAAAATATTATTAGCCAAGTGCATTAAAAACGGATACAAAGGCATAAATGGAAAGGGACTCACAGATTTAATATAAGGTTTAAAAGGTACATTAAAGACATCTTTTTCCTGAATGACCTCACATCCAAAACCCTCATAGGGACGAGAAGGGATCCCTTCAGGGCGTTTTTCACCAAAAATGACAGTGGAATCATTGTTAAAGGAATTGGCATAAAATTCTTCTTTAAAAATAATCTTTTGGGAATGTGTATCATAGTAAGTTATATAGCTAACTCCCCCCTGCTCCTTAGCAAAGTTCCCATCGGGTTTCACATCCCTTATATATTCTATAGGTCCTGAATAACTGCAATAAGGTATACCAGGCTGAATATAATGAAAAGGAACTTCTTTGGATAAATCAGAACTATTTATTAAAAAAACAACATTTTGATAGGGAATTTCTGTGGAAAAAGGTAAAATCTCATGATCTGGCCCAATTTCCGCATAACCAAGAAAAACTTTTATCCAAGATTCTGGGGGAACTTCTATATATGTTTTCCTGTAATCCACTTTTGTTAAATCCGGATAACCTTGAGAGGCTATTAGCAGGTAATTTCCAGAATCCCAACTGGCCCAAACATCCAAAACCTTATTTCCTGTATTAGAAGTCCAACCTTTTAGAAGTGTGGTATCTTTAAGGACTTCCCTACCAAAGATGCCTGCTCCGGTGTATAAAGCAAATGTAATTAGTACAAGAAAGAGAAAAAATGGATAGGTGAATTTTTTACTAGAGAGAATTTTTTCTATCATTGGATTTATTTTAGCAAAAGTTAGGATTTTTAAGACAAAAAAATCCCCGCCGAACCACAACAACTGCATTTCTGCAATGTGGTTCAGGCGGGGTTTGTGGGGCGAGCTACTTTAGGTCAAAGACCTCCACAAGGACAAGTTTTGAGCTCTCCCAGTCCCAACTCCAGAGGTAGGCTTTAACACAGCCTTCTGATCCGCAGTTGGGAGCATATGCCATCCCGAGAGCGTGCTCCTTTCCGACGACGGAGGGGGGGGTGGGGGGGACAGATGGCCTGACAACGTGAGTCACAGCGACCGACCCTGCCACATAACCTGTGAGGGTCACCCCCCGGTTCAAGTCGAGGGGGGTCGCCCCATCTGGGACAACACCCGAGATGACCACAATGTGGCCAACGTCGGCGGCGACGGGAGACAGGGGTTGCCCATCAAACAACCCAACTCCGAGGGCAACCAAAACGTATCCTCCTTCTGGCACCTGGACACGGTAT
>JAGPFW010000031.1 GCA_018056275.1 Patescibacteria group bacterium | reverse complement strand
AGGTAAGAAAAAAATGACAGAACTGTACCGCAACGAAAATTATGTGAGATCCATATTTGTAGAATTTAGTCTTAAAAAAGTATAAAAATGCAAAACCTAATAGAGAAACGGAAATTGAAATTGTGGGAATTAAGAATAAAGAGCCTCTATCGGCGAGTTGAGAATCCCCCCAAAACTGAGTATAAAAAAGGGGGACTTTTTCTGTAAGTTGAGAAAATCTGAGATTTAAATAAATCAGCTGGGAAAATATAAAAAAGAGGCTAGATAAGATATAAAAAAAATCTAAACGAAAGTTATGGGAAGAAATTTTCTGCTTTTTTAGAAATGATTGTAGTTTTGTCATCTCATTTTAGGTGTATGGTACAAGTCCTTCATTTTCTTCCCTAAGAGCATCCTTGTTTGAGCCTCTATTTGAGGGAAAAACGAAAAACTCATCATATTAAAGATTACCATAGGGCCTTCCATTACCGCTAAAAACTTTCGCCAATAAGGCCATTCCTCGGGCATGGGTCTAACGATTTTGAATCTTAATAGAGTTATGGGGATAAAAAATACTAAGGTTGCCGTTAAGATTATGCTAGTTGCTTGAGGAAAGCTGTAAGCAAAAGTGGCTTGTTTAACATCAGGATTGGCAAAAGTCAAAATTCCAAACCCAAATGTTATAAGAAAGACACTATCTATAAGCAAAACTCTTTTTTCCAAGTGCCTAAACATCCAAGCTATCTTTAAATAAAAAGGAATTTCTTTGTTTTTCAAAAACTCTTTTACCGAAAGAGGAAAATCAATAACACCCCACCCCCAACGAAGAAGTTGCTTATATAAACTTTTACAGGAAGAAAAAAAGTTATAACCAGCCACAGCGTCAGCGTAGTAGGGGATATAATGCGGCACCCCCCAAAAATCACCTTTTCGCACAAAAAAAGCTCTCCAGTAAAAAATTTGATCGTCTACACCCAAACTCACATCCCAAAAATCAGCATCTATTAGGGTTTGCAAAGAAGAGGAATAAGCCGAAAATGTGTCTTTTAATTTCCCCTTCACCGACCATTCTGCTAAACCACCTAACGCGACAGAAGTTGCCTCTATCCTCATAAAAACAGGCACCTCCCAATAATTATTATCAAATAAAGCCACTGCGGATTGGAAAAATTTATTATCTCGTTTATCTGAAGTTAAATACAAATGTGTGAGCCTAGACAAATATTGGGGATGTAGAACATGATCAGCATCAAAAGTGCTAAATATATAATTTCTCAGATTTTCTCCCCTTTCTTGCAAATACTCAATGGCATGCTTAGCCCCCCAGGTTCTATTCGCAGCACCAGCACCAATTGCCTCCCCAGGAATACCCGCCGGATGCGTAAACATCAAAATATCGGCAAATTCTCCCTTTCTGTCATCGGTGATTTCTTTTAGATTCTCTATTGTTTCCTTAGCATACTTTTCCTCTATTGTGTAAACCAAAACGATCTGCTCTAGGGGGAAATTTTGGGAGCAATACTTTTCAAAAGGCTCTTTTAACACTTCATAAGGCTCATTTACAACAGGAACAAGTACAAAGTGTCTAACATCCGAAAGACTTGGGGGCAAAGTTTCCTTTTCGGGAAGTAATGAAAAGTCTAAAGATTTGCAATTCTCCCACCAATCTTCGCCTAACTCTGCTTTATATCTTAAATAACCCTTATACATCCCCAAGTAATGCCTTAACCCCATATAGGCCCAATACACTGTTAGACTTATTAGTATAAAAACAATAAATTGAGGAAATAGAATGCCAAGCCAAATAGGCGATAATAGAAAAAGCCAAGTCAGAGCTCCAGGAATTATTTCCAACAATCTATGAATTTTCTTATCATGCTTAGATATAAACGAATTCATTATATTTTTCTAGCAAAAGCTTAATAATTATATTCCAAAAAAAGATTGCGCATTCGCAGTAGAATGTAGAGCCACTTTCTCTAAAGAAGTTCCCTTAACTACAGCGACTTTTTCCGCAACAAGTCTAACATATTTGGGCTCATTTTTCTCTGCGTGATGTCCTTTTGGAGATATATAGGGAGAATCCGTTTCTACCAAAAATCTATCCATTGGGACGTTCTTTACCGTTTCCAAAAGATGCGATTTTGAGTCGTAAGTAATAAAACCCGAAAAAGAAACAAAATATCCCATATTCAAAACCTCTTGCGCAAAATCCCAGGTAGAAGAGAAGCAATGAATAACCGCTTTGCGAGGTCTAATCTTGCGAAGAACTTCAAGCACTTGTAGGTCGCCTTTGCGGTTATGGATGATCAAAGGAAGATTAAAATCCTTGGCAAGTCCCGCCTGCATAAAAAAAAGCTCTATTTGATCATTCAAGGAACGACCGCCTGACAAAGAACTTATATCTATACCACACTCACCTATTGCCACAAGATCTTCCCGGTTTTTTGCAATAAATTCTGTAAGGTAAGTTCTTAACTCATCAACACTTCTTTCCAGATCTTTATGAGGATATATAGCTACAGCAGCAGAAACATTCGCAAATGAGCACGCAACTTCCAGTACTTTCTCGTTCTCAGCAATGGATGTCCCAATATTTAACATTTTTATAACTCCCCAGTCCCTAGCCTCCATTAACACATGGTTTAAGGAATCTTTTTCTTGCATAGTTGGAAGATGACAATGGGAGTCTATCAAAGCAACTGTAGAAAACGTAAAATCTTCTTCTTTTTTCTTCACCAAAATAGACATAATATAAATAATAAAAATTGAGGTTAAACCCTCCTAAAAAGCCGATCCAAATCCGCTTTTGACAACTCTATCATAGTTGGGCGACCATGCGGACAAGTGTATTTCTCCAAATGAGTATCTAAGAGCTTTTTGACCAAGCGTATGCGCGATTCCATGGGCAAAAAATCCCCAGCCTTAACCGCGCTTTTACAGGCTAAGGTAGATGCCACATGAGAAATCTCCTCTGAATGCTCTCCCAAAATACCAATATTCTCTTCCGCAAAAATCTCGCCTGAGTTGAAATTTTCCGTCTCCAAACAATCTAAGACCAAATTCTTAATACCAATCCCGTTGTTAAGTTGATCTAGAATCTGAGCATAAAGGATTTTTTCATGAGCAGCGTGCTGATCTAATAGTAAAATCTTATCCCTAAAGGAGGCTACTAGATAAGTCTGTGCAACTTGTAAAACTTCCTCTAAGGAATCTGGATCAGGTGCTAAATCTACTTGCCAAGGTGAAAAGGAATCTTTTAACACACCATATAAACTTTCAGACAACCCAGATATATTAGAAAAAGAATATGTTAAATTATTCTGCTCAAGCAAACCCCTCACTGAATTTTCTATAAACAATAAGACATCAGCCTCATTTTTTAAACGTACCTCCTCCTTGCGGGGGTGCACATTAACATCTACCAGTTCTGGAGGAATATCTAAAAACAGCACCCCCTTAGGATACTGGTACTTTTCAAGTAAGGTTCCATAAGCTTTCCTAACCTTTTGCAGAGCTTTTTCCCACTTTATAGGGCGTTTATTTATATAAAGATACAAATCCTTAAACGAATCTGAAGACTTTTGAGGGAGAGACAAAAACCCATTGAAAGAAAAATGTTCTTTTTCCGACCTCAAAGGCAAGAAAGAGTCAGAATGCCCAAAAGCCAAGGCGAGTCGCTGTTCTAAATTGTAATGTGCAGAAACTTCAAAAACAGCCGTTTCATTGTGAATAAGAGAAAAAGAAACTTGAGGATGCGCCAAAATAAAAAGCAAAATTAAGTTTTTTATTTTTTGGAATTCTGCCTGCCCACTTTTTAAGAATTTTTTCCTAGCAGGAAAGTTTGCAAACAAATTTTCTACTTCAACCACAGTGCCTTGTGACATTCCAACAGGTACCAGACTATTATTGGGAATTTTACCAAAAGATCCAGAAATCTCCCATCCATTTTGCTCCTCACTACAATCACAAGAGAAACTTCTAATCTTGAATTCACTGACACAGGAAATACTATTTAATGCCTCACCTCTAAAACCAAATGTAACAATTCTATCTAGGTCCCGCTCCTCCTTTATTTTCCCAGATGAATGTGGCTTGTAGCAAATAAGGAGATCATCTTTAGAAATGCCCTCTCCATCATCTGCAACCACGATTTTTTGTTTTCCACCTTCCTTAACCAAAATCTTTATGGAACGAGCACCGGCATCCAAAGAGTTTTCCACTAATTCTTTAACGACCGAAGCTGGATTTTCAATAACCTCACCCGCGGCAGTTTTTGCCACAACCTCTTTGGGCAAAAATATTATTTTTCCCATAAAAACCTATCGCATCTAAAAACATTCAAATTTAATTTAAAACAATAAAGAAGCAGACCTATACAAATTTACTCTATATAGGACGAAATCTTAGCATTCGCTTTTTGTTCTTCTAGCCAAACCTGAAATGCTTCACCCAACTTCTGATTTAGCAATACGTCCACTGCTTCCTTCCTTTTTTCCTCATCTGTTTCACCCGAAAGATAGTCTCCATTTTGTTCAATGAAAGAATCTACTTCTTCGTCAGAAACTTCAATTTTTGGAGCAAGCAACTTTTCCAGGCTTAATTGCATGGAAATATTTTTGTCCAAGTCCTTTCTAGACATATTTTGGGAGGCTAAATACTCTTCAAGACTCATACCTGTCCCCTGTTTTATTTGGTCAGACACCTCCTGAATCTTGGCATCAAATTCCTCTTGGGAATAACTTATACCCGAAGCCTTTAGGGCTTGGCTAATCAATTTCTCATCAATCAACTGATCCAAAAGGCCACTCCCATAAATTTGAAAAAGCTTATTATTAAGTTCCTTACGCGTTATAAAGGAGTTACCAACCTTTGCAACAACTAAAGAAGAAATATTTTTATAAATAAGCATAGACAATCCTCCCAAAAGTAAAACTGCTATTGCAATAGTGGCAAGGGGTTTTACAAGTTTTCTAGCATTTATTCTTTTTTTCTCTTTTTTCGCAGGAGCCCCTTCCGAAGTTGCACCTGTTTCAGAAGAGTTCTGTGCGTTATCTAAGCTAGAAGATTGATCTAATTTGGGATCTTGGTTTGTTTGTGTAATTTCATTCATTGCAACATTCTAACACAAAAATTATGGGATTTTGCCAACAGGAGTATATTAGAATAACTGATTAAATAGCCTGGTGTAACTTTTGTATACAGACATAAAGCTTATTGCTAAAATAAAAATAATGAAGCAAATAAGCTCTTGGTCGAAAAAATATCTCCACAAGGATCTCTACAAAAATTCGGATCTGATACTTACTCTTTTTATAGGGATCTTTCTCAGAGTTAAAGACATTCTAAAATTTGAGTTTTGGTACGATGAGGCTTTTACAGGGTTGATGACAAAAATCTCCAGAGGAGAATTTCTAACCACACTAAAAGGGGATGTTCATCCGCCCTTATACATGATCCTAATCCGAGGTTGGGCATATCTTTTTGGAACATCAGACCTTGCTTTGAGAGCATTTTCAGGGATGTTTGGGATCCTAGCTTTAATACTGATTTATATAATCACAAAAAAGCTGTATTCAAAAAAAGAAGCCCTAATATCACTTTTTTTGGCAAGTGTCAGTCCATTCCTGATACAATACAGTTATGAAGCACGATCATATTCTTTTTTCGCTTTTGCTGTTCTTCTAAGTTTTTACTTTGCACTAAACAAAAATAAAAAACTTTTCTTTATATCTCTTATCCTTTTGATAAACATCCACTTCATGGCATTACTCTTCTTGCCAGGACTTATTGCTACCTATATATGGTCTTTATATTTAGATAACAAAGAAGTACAAAAAAATCTTAAGAGGCAAATCTTCCTAGATATTGCGAAATTTACTCTTATAATAGGCTTTGGGATATTTACAATTAAAATAGTATCTGCGAATCAAACAGCATCAACAGTTGAGTGGGCTAGGAGTCTATCATTTACCACAATTCCAAGGAGCTTTACCGCGCACCTTTTTGGAGTTAAGAGTAAGCTCACAGGGAGCGATGCTTTGCTAGACTATAAAACTCCAATTAATATTTTATACTTAGGATACATTGCCTTTGCTGGGTTTGTTGGGGCAACAATATATTCGCTTAAGAAATTGGACAAACAGAACTTTCTTAGGGATGCAATCGTATTGGGAAATATGCTTCTTCCACAGATTCTTCTACTTTCCTACGGAATTTTTACGAAAAGAAATTTATATGTAGAGAGATATTTACTACCCACTAGTTTATTTTTGTTCATATATCTAGGAGCATTACTATTAAGAGCAAAATTTGAAACTATGGCGGTTTGCATAGTTGTTTATGTGTTTATTTTAGGATTACAAATAACCCCAAACTATTATCAAGGCTTAAAACTACTAAAAACCGAACTGAGATACACCCCAGATCAAATAACCTTTACAAAACCAATAGATTATGTGATAGGAAAATACTATTTTTTTGATATGAAAGATCAATTAAAAATCTATGACCCAGAAAATCCAGACTTAACTTATTCTTGGTGGCCTTTTATAGATGAGAGAGATTTTCTTCTTTATGAAAGCGATGAGTCTCAAACCAAAGAAACCATTTTCGTAATCCCAAAAAGAGGATACGTACCCAAAAACTTAGAATCCATATCTTCTTTTGAGGAGTACGGAGATTATAATTTGTATATTACTAAAAATTAATAAGACTACGCATCCACAAGCTTTACATTAAATTTTAGTTTTTTAACATTTCCGCCAGGAGTCTCTATCATTGTCACACCCTCATCCTTATAAAGCTCTATCAACTCCTGAGATAAAGCTTCTTGTAAATCTTTTATATCCGCACGAATTTCCTTCATTTTCTCTTGAGTTTCGTTGTATGCACTAGCTTCTATTGCTTGAGCTTTTTTCTCTTTAACTTGTTCCTTAATTAAATCAGTCTCCTCTTTTATGCGTGCATATTCAGGATCCCCCTCTAGCATTTCGTTTGCATCTTGGCGCAATTTCCTTAATTCTTCTTGAAGTTCTTCTATCATTCCTAATCTTTTTTGGATCATTTCCATATTTGCCATATATTACCTTTCCAAACTTATTAACAAAAAGAAGTTTATAAAAGAAACAGATATAATTGCAACAATTTAGTAAATATATGCAAATAGTTTTAGGAAATAAACAAAAAGAAATATCCGATGTTGATTTTAGGGAGTTAATAAAAAACTCACAAGCAAAAAAAATAGAAGTAGATCTGGGAACAGGAGACGGAAGGTTTGTTTACAAAAATGCACAAACGAATCGTGATATTTTTTACATTGGTGTAGATCCAATGGAAAAGCAACTTCAAAAATATTCAAAAAAGGTAATTAGGAAAAAATTGACAAACGCTTTATTTGTTATTTCATCGGTGGAGTGTTTGCCAAAAGAATTAGAAAATACTGCAAATACTGTAGATATTTTCTTACCGTGGGGAAGTCTTCTAAACTACGTTGCAAATTGTAACAAAGATGTAATAAAAAATGTGAAAAACCTTTTGGTTTCAAATGGGGAAATAAATATTCTTTTTGGATACGCACATCAAACAGAACCTACAGAAACTGAAAGGCTAGATTTAGAAAAATTGAATGAGAGTTATATAAAAGAAATTTTGATTCCAAGTTATAAAAAGTTAAGTTTAGTATGCAAAGAAATGGAAGAGATTAACATGGAAAAACTTAAAAAATTTGAAACGAGTTGGAGTAAAAAATTGAGTTTTGGAAAAGAGAGACCAATGTTTTTTCTAAAATTTCAAGTTGAGGCACAAAAACCCGATTAATTTTTGACATTACAGATAATTAAAGGCTAAACTAAAATTATGCAAAAAACTAAACTCATTTCTCTAAGAACAGGTAT
>JAGPFW010000030.1 GCA_018056275.1 Patescibacteria group bacterium | reverse complement strand
CACCCAAGAACCCCTGTATAGGTGCCATGACTGTGTTTGAGATAACTCTTCCAATGGTTACGTCATGCCCTTGAGGATTTAACAGAACAATAAAGAATGCACCCAAAGATATTGCAAACAAATAACCCTTAATTGCAGGTCTTAAACTAATATGTGGTATATTTTTTATTAAAAGCCTTTCCAATTTTATTGATTTATCTATGTGTATTGCCAAGATTAGAAAGATTAATCCGCAAACAATCAGGGCATTTAATGGCTCTAATACAAGTAAATTTAGGTAGATGCCCAGGCTCACTGGAAGTGGCACAATTAAGAGGAATTTTCCGCCTTCCCATGCGGGCATGGAAAGCGCAATAACAAAACTAAGAATAAGCATTATTCCGGCAATCTTTGGAAGTGAGAGTAGGCTTATGGCCGAAAAATTAAAGTCCTTAAAATATATCATCATTTCCTGAGCTAGGGAAAGGGAAAGAAGGAATATAACAATAGGCAGTATCCATGTTTTTATTTGGGTGATGATTTGGGTGGATGTTATTTTCATTTTCTTGAAGATAGTTCTGAAGAAATTACAACTTCATCTCCTCTCAATAGTTGAATTACTAGCAGATATGGTCTTTCTCTCTTATTATATCTTATGTGTTTAGTGTACACCTCCTGAAATATGGGTCTGGGGAAATCGCATAAGTTTGCTGTTAAAATTAAGGAGCCTGTCAAAATAGCTGTTGCTCCAATAATTCGATCCGCTTGGGAAATTTTTTCTATGCAAATATTTTTCTGTGAGTTATACATATTATGGAGCCGAGCAGCTGCTACAAGTGTATTTTCATTTATTGAAAAGTGTTGAAATAATTGCAGGGTCTCCAAGCAATCTTTCTCTTTCTTTGTATCTGTACCTGTTAGCAATTCGCAGATTGATATATCGGAAATGGCTAATGTAAAATCTTGGTCGACCAGTTCTTCTAGAAATGTCATTAATTCGTTGTAAATTTTTTCGTTTGCCAAATACTGCAGGATATTGGTGTCTAAAATAACGGAGCGAGTTAGCTTATTTTGTTTTTTATCATTGGGCATCTTCTCCTCCCAATGGCTCTATGAACAACTTCATTTCTGAGATTGTTTTTAAAACTTTAGACATCCCTTTTTTTGAAACTTTTTTTTGAGGAGGCTTGCTTGGGACAGCATCATTGGAAATTATTATGCTTTTCCCCCCTATGAAGACTTTTCCCTTGGGAGTATCCATCTTAATTTTTTTAATCTCTTCCTTAGTCATAAATACATTTTACACTTTTTAAGGAAGTGCGTTTTAAAAATCAAAAATCTTAAGGAATTTTAGACCCCTTTTCCAGCAACCACAACCCTCCTTTTTAGAGTAGTGCCTGGAGGCCAACAAGTTATCAAAGTGACCACATTTTCCATGTCCTGCTCCATGTAGCTCATTTCCCCCGCATCAACCACACTATTTGATACCACAGCATATTCGTAAATTCTCCCGTCTTCTACAATAAAAATACTATCCCCTACCAAAAGCTTTGATAGTAGATAAAAGACAGCGTTATACCTGTTGGCGTTGTAAAAATTGTCGGTAGAGTGCGCAAAAAGCACAGTATTTTTGCCTTGTGAAGGTGTGCTGGTTCCAATGGCATGCGCCACCCCTTGAGATAAGGCTTTTTGGTAAGTTTTGGCGTCAAAGGGGTCAATATTAGGCAAAATCCGCATGTTTACGCCTATTTTGGGTATTACCAAAGCAAAATCGTTATTGTTGGCTACTATTTGTTGTTTTGTTGCTTTTTGTTTTTTTGCCTTATTAGCATCTTTTTCGTTTTTAGTCCTCTCCTCTTTGGATGAGTTTTTATCTACTAAAATAACTTCCTTCTCTTGTGATTTTTCCTTAAACAAATAAGTAACTTCCGCTTTTATGACCCCAAAGTACTGCATAATTAAAAGCGCTACGGCAACACCCAAGATTATATTTCCCAGTCTTGTGCCTCTAACCTTACTTATTAACTTTTCTTTATTTGGATTTTGATTTTCCACGATTTGATTTAGCCACAAAAAATCCTACTAGTACTACCAATAAGACTGGAATTACCCAGGATAAACCTCTTTTTTGTTCTTTGGCGCCTAAGACTTCTGGAAGTTGCGATTCCTCTTCCTTTTTCTCTGCATTATCATCAGTATTTTCCGATTCCATTGTTTGCTCGCCTTCGGTTACTATACTCGCTTCAACCTCCTCCACTTCTTCACCAAAAACGCCATCTCCTGTGCCTGGCAAGATCTCGGATGCTTCACTAGCTGTATTGCCTGTTTTGGAACCGCTATTAACCTCAATAATTTCTTCAACCACTTCTGCTCGCACATCCGAAGGGTTTCCTGCGCTATCAAAGGCTCTTACAGCGTAATAAGAACTTCCGCAGTCGCCACCATATAATTTATGAGTAAATTCATAAGTTTTGTTGGCAGTCACATCCATTGTTTTAACTCTTGTAGATGCTCCCACAGTAAAGTCTTTTTTTGCAGAACGATAAATCTCAATATAGGCGTTTTTACTGTCATCAGATGTTTTAACTGTTACCTCGTATTCGCAGTTGTTTACCTTTTCTTTTTCTATATATTTTGGTCTTTGTGGCCCAGTTTTTTTGTATAAGACTGCTACCTCCTCTGATTTTGCTGTGCCGTTAACTTCTGCTGTAACTTTTACTGTGTAAATCCCTTCAGTGGATAGAATATTTCCATCAATGGCGCAAACCCCAGAATCCCCTCCTGCTTTTGTTGTAACTTCCAAAAAAGGGGTAAAAAATGTCTCTTGTGGTGATTTTTTAAGGCAAGTTATTTTTATTGGGTTATTTTGTATGTCTAATGCTACATAATCTACTACAAATGACCTATTATCGGGAGTTTTTGGCTCAGAGATTCTTAGAAACAGACTCTCGGGGGATGTTTGGGCAAAAACAGGTGATTTTGTTGCTCCAAAAAGCACCGCCATTAAAAGGGAAGAAACAAGAACTTTTGCCTTTGCTTTTTGCTTTTTAATTTGGGCCAAGTTAATTAAGATTCCTGCACTTGTAACCACACCAATAATTGCTGTAAAAATGGTATTTGCCCCCGTAGCAGGAAGAATTTGGGTTGTTGCTCCTAAAACCTCTCCCTCTATTTCTTTGGTTTTTATAGAAACTTTTTTAGTGGTAGGATCCTCTAGAGAATCAACAAGAACTTGTGTTCCTACAAAAGTATTCGTGACGATTCCTCCGTTTACTGCAAATCCAGAATCAGTGGATGCTGCCAAAACCTTTTCTTTGGCCTCGTATCCGTATGCCCATGCCAAATCCTTATAAATGCCGTTTGTTGTGGAGTTACCCACTGTTGCCTGATACGTAAGCGTTACTGTCTCGTTTGCATCCATGTCTCCAATAGCCCATATTGCAGGTGAAGAATAAACTGGTGGAAAGGCTTGTCCGTTTGCTTTAAGGTCACCTCGGTTGGAGGATTGAGCTGTCCATGAATCTGCTATTGGGATTATGTTTTTTGCCGGCGCGTCTATAACATTTACATTTTGGATGGGGGAATTGGTTGTTTCTACAATAATTTTATATGTAACTACATTTCCTAACGAAAGTTTTGTTGGCCATGCGGAATTGTACTTGGAGATTGTGAATGAACTTGCTGTTATTGGACGACACTCAAAGACCATATCAAAATCAAACCAAACTTCGGATTTTTGGTAAGGGTTTCCTGTTAGCGGATCAAATCTTACTACCCAGTTTATTTTTTCTTGGGAACCAGAAGGAATTTTGGTTAAGCCAAGATTTTCTACATCAAACAGGTCCTGTAGGGTTTTGTTGTTTGTTGGGTAGCCTTGAGAAACACTGCCAAAAATTGTGCCATTAGAGGTTTGCATTGCTGTAAACATTTTGGAGGCAAAATCGGTTGGAGTTTTGTTCCCAAAGTGAACATTATAAACCTTCTTAAGGTACATGGCACAATTGTCCTTTGATTCGTTTATTAAGAGTATGGCCCTGTTTATGGTGTCCCCCGGAAGCATTTTTGTATTGTCTTCTTGACTTTTATCAAATAGAGCAGCCCCCGCTGACGGTGCCATATCACATTCCCCACTTTGGTGGCAGGTTACGGTTATATCTTGCGCAAAGGCTTTGGTGGATTTTCCAATTCCGATACCTATTGCTAGTAGAAATATGCTTAGTTTTATTTTATTCATTCGCTATCTCCTTCGTCTTTTGGCTTTTCTGTACTGCTCTCTCTACGTTTTTCATCATTATTGGTTACCACCACTTGTTGGCCTTCATCCTGTAAATTGGTGGAGGTCTCCTCTTCTTCTACATCTTTTACCTCTTTTTCTTTGGTATCTGTATCTTCTTGAGCAGGTTCTATGTCTTGATTGTTTTGCGTCTCACTTGTTTGTGGTTCAACTTGGGACTCCTCGTTGTTTTGAATCTCCAATGGTATTGCCAATGGATTTTCCAAAATCTCTTCTTGTTCTATTGCAACAACATCTCGAGTAACACTATCTTGCCCACTATTTAGGGTTTCTATTTGCTTCGTCTTTACATAAAGATTGGGACTTCCGGGGGTTCCATAATTCCTCCCTTTTTCCGACTTATCCCAAAATTTATTGCTGTTACAACCATCATGGTTGCAGGAAATCCAGTTTGTCTCCTTTGATCCATCTCCAGGCTCATCTAATCTTTGCATGGATTTATAGGGACCATCTGGTTTATTCCACTCCCCCGCTGCCCAACCTTTGTTCTGCCCAGTTCCGGGTTCTGGAGTTTCATCTATTACTTTTCCATCTGGTGATTTAAGGATAATTTTTTCTCCTGTAGAGTGTTGCAGATTTAGATTTTTATTTAGTTCATTTTTAGTATCTACCAAGGAAGGTTTTATATTGTCATTTATGGCTGCAAAATTTTTCTTTCCGTTAGAATAATCTGTTTCATAATTGGTTAGCAAAAAGTATCCTTTTGCTGGTATAGTCCCACTTAAAGTTACGGGGTGAGTAGACGGCCCAGAGGCAACAAGTTGCCACCCCGTTAGGTCTATATCTTCCTCTGTCATGTTGCGCAGCTCTATCCACACATCGTTTTGGTGCGCAGATGAACCTGACCACATGATTTCATTTATTACTACTTCCCCATTCTCAAACTGACTCCATTTTGTAGTTGAGATGCTATTTTCTAAATAATCCGAGTCTTGCCAAGCTGTTTCAAAACTGTAACCACTCATCCATGCCTTAGCCAAAATGCTAAACTTGCAGGTCGTTTCACCTAAATAGTGATCTGAGGTTTGTGGAATTGTTATAACAAAAGAAAATTCTTGTTCTTGATCCTTTTTTAGAGAAAATGAGTTTTGGGGGTATAGAGAAAAATCTGAAAGTTCTCCATTGTAAACTTCCTCTGTACCTTTATTAACAGTTAGAATAGCTTCTTGGCATAAAAAGTTTGGATCGTTTTCTGTTGGTATTGGTACAAACTCCAGATTGTAAATAAATTCGGTGGAGCCTAGATTTTTAACAATAAAAGTACGCAAAGATGTGTTTCCCTTTGCTAAGTTTTCATTTGGGTCAAAGTTATCTTCATGAGATGTTAGTTCAATATCTAAATTACCTGCGGAAAAAATATTTTCCACAGATTTTTCTGTGTTGGTAAACCATGCTTTTGTTTCGGGAATGCTTACAAACCCAAAAAATGCAACTAAGGCCAAAAGCTTTATTGAATTTTTATAGATGTTAAATTTTTGCATCTTTAGTTTCTTCCTCTTTTTTTGCAGTTTTAATCGTAGTCTTAATTGGCTCTTTTTTAATTTTTTCCTTTTTACCTTCTTTTTCCAAATTATTCAAGGATTTCTTTTCCTTTTTTTCTGCTAAAAAAGACATAACCTCATTTTTTATACTCATAACTTCTGAATAAATTATAATTGTTGCAGGGACAACTATAAGGGTTATAAAACCCATCTGCGTTTTTGTAAAGGCCAAAACATGCCCGATTAATGGAAGCTTAAAAACCACCTTTCCCAAGATCAGCTCTTTTGGAATTGTATTCATGTCTTCACTTTCATTTGCATCCCCTTTTGTAGTAAATCGCGTGGTGTTTGTTTCCTCATCGGTTGTAATGTTGAAAATTCTATGTGTAACAGTTTCTTTTGTAAAAAACTTGGGATAAAAGGTTATAACATCTCCTATTTGGTATTCATCTGCGGGTTTTACAAAGACGAGAGTTCCCATTTTTATATTTGGTTCCATGGAACCGCTGGTTACATTAAAGACTTTTATACCTAATGGAGTTTCTATTGTGGCTAAAACGAGTACCAAAGCTGTAACTGCCAACAAAAAAAGTAGCAGTAGATTGATTATGGATTGGATTATTTTTATTTTGCTTTTTTTAGTCTTTGTTTTTTCCATCTTTATTGTTGTTTAACCTTTTATCAGGATGCCCAAGCGTCCTTGGGCGTTCCTGTAAGAGGTTAACTCTTAGTTAGTACTAGTCGCGGCAACAGGGGTTTTAAGACTGTTACAATCAAAATTTTCGTTGTGCCTATATTGGATTGCGTAAAATCCTAAATCGGCTGACAAATCAGCTCCTTGATAGTCATTTCCCATACTAGAGCCATCGCAACCTGTTGCTGAAAACTCACCTGCACACCACTCAACACCGATGTATTTTGTGGTTAATGCGCTAAGTTTTCCAAGTGATTTTACGAATTCTCCAAATGTTCCGTCATAAACATAGACTGGTGTTTCACCTTGGAAAGTGCCATCTTGGTTTGCATTCCAGACTCTAAGCTCTATCGCATTTCCAAGATTCTTTGTACTTGTACTTGTAACATTCTCTGTGAATAGGCATACATTTGCATCATTGTCGTAGACATGGTAGCTGATGAGATTTGTTCCCCAATCTCCAGGTTTTATGTCGTTGAAATTGAAGAATTTTTCACCTTCTAAATCCTTAAGTGCCCAGAGTTCGCACTTTGCTTGAAAGTCGGCAAAGTAGGGATCGCCGCAATTTCCTCCCACAACAACACGATAAAGAAGTCCTGCATAATGTCCTCCAGTATTTTTGACTCTAAAGGTGATAGTGTTTTGTCCTTGCTTGATATTGGATGTAATGTTGTATCCCTTTATTGTTTGCCAAGGTTGAGTTTCCCCTGAGGTTACGACCTGTGTGCCATTGACAAAAACTTCATAGTTGTCATCACCAGAAATTGCCAACTCTAGTTTGGCTTGAGATATTGGTCCTTGCCATGTAAAAGTGTTGGTGAATTCGTATCCACTTCTATCGTCGCCACTTGGTTTATCGGCTTCACTCCAGATCCATTCAGCCCTAATTGATGTTTCATCTGCCCAGTCAGTTGCGTGTTTGCTTACTATTTTTGCAGCCTGAGGTGTGGAGAGATTTTCCCAAGAACTACCAGTCCACCTTGCCGTAATAGTGTTGGTGGTGTCACTCTTAATTACCAATCCACAAGTCTTACAGTCAACTCCGTTGTAGGTTTGTCTGGTGTGATCAACCTTTAGGTCAATTGATCCTGCAACCATAACATTTCCTTGACTAACCTCTGTGTCAGTAAAGAAAGCGCTAGTTCCTGCCACTACGGATGCAGTTGCAACTGTAATAACCATCAGGCTGAGCAATATTTTTTTCATTTTCATATTTGTACACCCCCTTTCAAAAAATCATTTACCAATTTTTAACTCAAGTAGCATTTTATTGGTCAACGGATTTCCTATAAATCGTGTTGACCTAGAATTTGTAAAAATTTAGACAAAAAAAGCCAGCATTTAGCTAGCCTTTATTTGGAGTATCTTCCGTTGTCTTTTTTGTTACAAATTTTCATGCTACATATTAAAAACGCCCAAACTTAATTGGGCACTTTGTGAACTAACTTTAGGAGGATTTTTTAAGTTTGTCAAGTAGTATCTTTTTATGGGGTGGTTTCCGCGTAATTGTGGATAGATCTTGGGC
>JAGPFW010000029.1 GCA_018056275.1 Patescibacteria group bacterium | reverse complement strand
ACCTTGACCTAAGCTACAATGAGGTTTTAGAGGGTAAGCTAACCAAAAAAACAAGACAAAGCCCAAGAGAGGTAAAAATAAAAAACCTGTTGCTTTTAACAACAAGCTGTTTATGGGCTTTTTAAGAAAACTCTTTAAGCTCATATTTTTAAAAAGCCTATGCCACTTACTTATTCCTATACCATTATGCCTGGCTCCGAGTTGTGAACAGCGTTAGAACTATTATACAACAGCAAAATGAGTATATTTACATCCCCGACCTAAAGACATACGCCAACGCATAAAACTTACCCCACCCCTCAACTCACTATTTCTCAGAGGAGAGTAGGGGCAAAATTGAGATTTTTTTGAAAAAGAGTATATGGTTACTATACACAAAATTTGGATTCGGACAAGTAATATTTTTCAACTAAAACTCTTTGCTAAGGTTATTATTTAAACAATCAATGTGTGCCCTTGTTAGCATATCCCAAAGGGATTTGTTTTTAATATCAAAATTTGCTTCTTCAATTATTTTATTACACTCTTCTCTACTTTTAGGCGGTTCATTTCGTTTATATGTCACAATACAAACATCTCTTATTTCACTATAATCAAAACCTTCTACATTACTCCAGTTTTTCTTTTCTTGAACGTATATATCAAAACAATCTCTTTTTCTTTTGGCTACATATTCTTTACGCTCATTCTCCTCCTTTGTTAATCGCTCTTGTTCTTGCTGTTCTAATCTTGTCTGTTCTTTTTGCGGTAGAAAAATCACAAAATAGTAGGAAACAGAAAAGGCTACTAATAAGACTGAAAAGATCAAAACTCCTTTAGTTAAATTACTAAAATCAATTTTCATAATAATTCATGCAAGAATTTTCACAATCTCTTAACCATTCAGAAGGACGAAATTCTCCTTCCTCCTGACAAGACTCTAAACAATCTGTTATCTTCTCTTCTGGGCTTTTGTTACTACCGCCAAAAAGCCACAACATAACTATAACGAAGAAAAAACCGATCAAAAATCCTATAAAAATGTTATTATATTTTTCTTCTTCCATAATTTTCGTTTCCTCTATTTTAGGAATGTTCTTAGATAAAGTCAAATTTTTTAATAAAATAAAAGGTTAGTAATAATGGAAAATCCATAAATTATCGCCACAATCTTTAAACAAGTAGTAACAAAAACTATTTTATCTTCCCCTAAAAACGGCCTAGCTCTAATCAGATTCCAAATTCCCATAAAAATAGCAATGACAGCAGACCAAAATACCATAACGAGTAGAGGAGAAATAAAAACCCAGACTGGAGCTACTCCTTCATAATTTTCCCCTTTAGTAAATGGGTTAATAAAAATCACTCCATAACTTATAAGAAACCATTTAGCCAATAATTTGTGTATCTTATCTAGGCTTTGATATTTTCCTATTAACTTTCCCTCTGGAGAAATAACTTCATACTCAAAATCATCTTCTTCCTCTTCCAGCTTCTCCGCAGCTTTCCGCGAAAAATATAGAGTCACACCATTTATGGGAAACATTAAAAAATCGATAACCATCTGCCAAAACCCTATCCAAAATCCTCCCAACACCAGCATCAAGACCAATAAAATCCATTCTCCCCCTGCAATGATTTGCCAAAGAATGTATAGATAACAAAAGACAAGGTATATCTGAATAAACCAAGAGATTAATACATTTAAGGCATAAGGGGCAAAGAAAAATCCTTTTCGAACAATGATAGTTAAGGCGTAGCAAATTGCATTTACAATAAGCCAAAAAACAAGCAGGGCTATATAAGCAAACAAGAAATTTAATAGTCCCGACATTCTACTTTTATAACAAAATTACTCTTTGGCCTTTTTAAAAGAATATGCCGCCAAAAAGAAAAGAACTGCCGAAATCAGATCAATCGAAACCCAGCATGTTTTACTTAAATAAATAGGGGCTATTGGATTAAATAAGAAAGCTATTGCTCCAAAAATAAATGCCCAAGCGGTGAGTTTAGATTTATAAAAGCCCAAAGCACTAATAATTGAGGAAATAAAAATTACCCACCTAAGGAGAATATAGTAGCCATAAGGCCACCAGCCAGAAGGAATGGCTAGTAAAAGAAGGACGCTAGAGACTATACAAAGCCACCTTATGTTCATATTCTTCCTGCCCTAATTTCTTTTCTAACTAGTGCATTAAAGGTAGATGATTCTTCTATTTCCTTTTTATATTGTTCGGGGTTGCTTGTCGCTCTTTTTATCATGTAGGTATTAATTCTGTCCTTCAGTTCATATGGCAAGGGCCTGTCATCTCCTTTTGTATGAGTAGTGTCTTTTGGGTTTTCATAAATTGTTTCATAAATTGGATGATATTTTCTAACTTCTTTGGTTGCTTCCTCCTCGTTTAATCCTCGCTCTCTAGCGTCCATAAAAAGCGCTAGTCTAGCAATATCATCGGCTGCAATCGCCATTCTTCTCTCAATATCATTTAAATTCCACCACAATCTTATATCCTCATCTTTTACCCCTTCTGCCCTTTTTTGGGATAAATTTATTTTCTCTACAAGTTTATTTACTGTTGGGATATCACTTTCAGCCTCACCCAAGATAATATCTCCTAAATTTTGTGGTAAATAGTAGGAACCCTCTCTTTTTGCTTCTCTAATACATTTATCAAGCATGTTTTTACACCTACTTTTGGCTTCGTTAGGGGGGACACCCATAGTTATATACATCTGGGTATAAAGTTCTAAAATTTGCTGTTCTTGGGGAGAATAGGACGATTTAAGAAAATTAAATATACTCATTATAATTTTAATTTATTAATATATAATATAATTGCATTCTTGCCAGAACTAACTCATTATTTCATTATCTTGGGTTTTCACTCTATAATTGGCAAGGTTGCTTTAGCTCTTGCCTCGCCCTTTAACTTTGGTTTAGAGTTAGTGTTGGTTATCAGCCCAAATGCTCCTTTAAGGCAAATCATTACCCGCAATTTGGGTAAAAGGAAAGAGAAAAATTTAACCATTTATTTAAATATATAGTGTTTTCTGCTCCAACCAATTAACACCTCTTCGTTTCGTTTAACGCCTCTTTCTTCAAAAGTTGCCCATAGGTGCTTAAAATCCTCTCTATAATTGATAAAACCATTTATTTTGCAGGGGCTTTTTTACATTCTATCGTAATGCCGGCTGGCATTACACCAATTCGTCGGATTTTACTATCTTTCACTGTCGTTAATGAGGTAAAATTAAGAACTCTATAAATCTCTCCATCAATTATACTCAATTCGCTATCTTTAAGTAAAGTTATCTCTGTATTATCTGCTTGTAATTCATCTTTTATTTTCATTTTTAATTGTTCGGCAAAGGGAAACCAAAAGCTCTCCGCCAGTAATAGCTTTTATGGCTACCTGCAATCCTTTCGGGCTACAACCTTCGCAGGTGCTCTGGCGAAGAGCTTTCTCCTGCGAAGGTTTTTCTGCCATGCCCCACTGTGCGGGGTTTAAGCAACCAAATTGTAAAGTTACGGCTTACTTCTGCTATTAACTAATTTCATTATGTCTTCTTTCCTATATCGCCTGTCGCCTCGTTCTCCAAAACGAACGGCTTCCAAAATGCCTTTTTTATCCCATTTACGAAGGGTATTGGGATGAACATTAAGAAGCTTTGCCGCTTCTGAAATTTTAAGTAGTTTCGAGTTATTTTCCATTGAGTTTTAACCTCACATTTGGTAACATTATTATACAATAGGCTAACATATTAGAATAAAAATTACAAGATGAAAACTACTATAGAGCGCTGGCATCCGCTTAAGATTTTTTTTCCTACAAGAGTCTTAATATCCTATCGAAACGGCGAAAAATATACTACAACTTGGCGCAATTTCGCTTGTGGTTTTTCCCCTTCAGCTTACCATTTTTTTAAACATGTTCTCGAAGAGTGGTATCCACTAGGTCTTAGACTTTTAGTTCAAAGCAAACTAGAAATTTATGAAGAGGAGGGCATAAACAAATCTAGGCAAGAATTTATAGAGCTGCAAGAGTTCCTTAAACAGAAAATTCAGAAGAAAGAGAAAAAACTTTGGCAAAATATATTAAATCAATATATTGCACTTTATAGAGATCAAAAGAGTTTATTTTGCCTAGATAAACTTGTCTTTAAAATCCAACTCACTCCCAAGATAAATGGAAAAATAGAAAAGGAACTTAGAGCTTATCTCTCCTATTTTTTAGCAAACAAGATAAAGGCGATCTCCCCCGATATAACACTATTTAGCTTTTCTAAACAAATGGATGCTTTGCTCGAATATATGCAATTCCGATTAGCTAGCGGGGATAGCATGTGTGGATTTGCTATAAAAGAGGGTGACTTTCTCCGATGGTGGATACAGAAAGATAACCTTTCTCCCAGACAGCTTATTTCGCCATTTGAGAAAAGATATAATTTTCTAGAGCTTCTATTGATTCTGGACTTTGCTGGAATCATAAAACTTCAAACTATTGTTTCCCAAAAACTTAAGGACAGGCAAGGAGACGACTCACCACTAGATATGTTTTGGGGAAGCCTCGACATTCTAAAAAATATAAAAGGCTTAAAAGCAGATGCTATTAAAACTAATTTTCAAACAGGCGGATCGCTTCCTTTTTGCATAGAAAAGAATGGTTGGGGATACCTAAAGTTTGGAAAGTATGGTAAAAAGAAAAAAATAGGTAAAGCAAGTTCTAGACACTTCAGGTTATTAAAAACTATGCTTTCGCCTCTTGGTGTTTCTAGGACAGTAGATTCTGTGTTTGACGCTATCAAACTGCCGGAAGATAAAAATGATACTAGGTTGCAGGATTGGAACACTAGTGCAAACCGAAAGGTAGAGTTGATTAAATACGCAATAAAAGAACTTCAAAAAGGCAACAAATTGGAAAGCAGGATAAGGTTTGAATTTAATAGTCCAAAGACCCAGCTTAAAGCTAAACTTCTAAATTAAAAAGGGCCCCAGAGGGTATTTCCAGTTGTAGCTTTCTCCTGTTTAAAAGGTTTGTAAAAATTAGCCTCGGGAACACGCCTCTTGTCCCCTCTAGCTCCCTCTCACTCCCTCTCACCTTCTTAAGTTAAGAGGGAGTTTTATTATCAAGTCAGTTCTCCGATTTCTTTAGTCTTAATTCCTTTTAAAAGAAAAGGGGATAATCACATGGATCAAGAAAGTCTAAAATTAAAAGATTACTACTCCACGAGCGATCTCGCTTTGACTACGGCGATTTCCCTTTGGTATCCCATTGAGGCAATAGACAAGACCAACCCCCATAAGGCTACCTTCCTTTTCAGGCGAGATGAAAAATTAGACGAGCTTCTTGAGCTTTACTGGAAGAGGGAACTAAAAGTTGAGCCACAATTATATTTTCAGCAATTAAAGGCAATAAAAACTCGCCTGTATTCGGAGAAGTAGCATGCTGTCGCAGGAGCAAATCAAACAATTTCAGACGCTTTATAAAAATCGCTTCGACAGAGAAATCAGCCGAGAGGAAGCGTATGAGCAAGGAGTAAAACTCATGCGACTGGTTGAATTGATTTACAAGCCCATGACAGAGGCAGAATACCATGAATTACAAAACCGACGCCGAGATACTGGCAACTTAAAAACACGACAATGAAATATCTAATTTCTGAAATTGAAAGACTATACCCCGATTGGTATGACAAGTCATCGGTGTTATCTTACGACGACCAAAGGTGGATTTGGGAAAACGCGCCGCTCCCTGAAGAAGATAAGAAAAAGCTAAGAGAACTAAGAACAAATGGGAATGCTATTGTTAATGAGAGTGTTAATGGTACCTGTAAATTAGAAGTTAAATCAGAATTAAATTGGCATAAATCTAACCTTATTTCTGAGCTAAAACGATGTAATTCCGACACTCCGCAAAATAAAATAGCCTTTCTATTAGAAGAAATCTTCAAGTTTTGGATAAGCAAGAATGGACACTGGCTATGGGTTGCACAAACTTATACGGCAAGAACAATAAATTGGGTAATGGCAGCGACAGTAAAAGAGTATCTACGTGGCGGGATTAGAAAAACTCCTCCAGCTTATTTCACATATCTTCTCAAATTTAGAAAGAAGCGAAAACAATTTAGAAGCACCAATGATACTCGTAAATAATGTTATTAAATTACCATCATGAAGAACAAACCTAACTTTACATTTCGTGTTATAAAAAATGGCAAAACTATAGATAGGTGCCAGACGCACTCAAAACGGCGTTTCTACAACAGGATACGCACGATAAAATGGGAAAGTGGGGTAGAAAAAGTATATCTGCGAGTTTCTTATGGCAAGAGCATAGATGCTTTTGGAAAAATAACAAATTTTTATAATGACGGGGAATATAAGACTAAAAAGGATTTACTCTTTGCCTTGTCCGCTTTTACAGAGGATATTTAATCTGATTTGAGTGATTTTTGAACGATGGCAAACCTCGCAAGCTTAAAACCATTTACGAAAAATGACCCACGACGGATAAACAAACCGAAAGGGGCAACTTCTTTTAAAACTGACTTTAGAATCGCTTGTAAAGAAGTCGCTGAATCATTAAAGTTAGGAGAAGACCCCGATGCGGTGCAGATTGAAATTATTAAGAGGGGGATAGCGGAGGGGTTAAAAGGCAATTTCCCTTTCTGGAATGAAATGATAAAAATGATCTACGGGGAAATCCACAGCGGTGTTAGTCCTGCTTCTGATAAAACGATTATCTTTAAAATCGTAAAAGATGATAAAGGAGATAAGTTAAATAGAAAAGAGTTATCATGATTACTTGACATTACTTAACACTTTAGTTATTATTAAACTAGAAGAATTAAAATGACACAAAACAACCAAAAGATTAAATACTTCCTTTACGCCAGAAAATCATCTGAGAGCGAAGATAGACAGGTTCAGTCTATTGATGACCAAATAAATCGGTTGAAACAACTTGCTACCGGCTTGAATTTGGATATTAAAAAAATCTATACCGAAGCCAAATCAGCTAAAAAGCCAAATAATCGCCCTATCTTTGAGGAGATGATGCAACGAATTGAAAACGGTGATGCTGATGGGATTTTGTGCTGGCAAATAAACCGATTATCCCGAAACCCTATTGATAGCGGCAAAATAAGCTGGCTTCTTCAGCAAGGAATAATTAAATCAATCCAAACCATAGACCGCCAATATCTTCCAGAGGATAATGTGCTTTTGTTTAGCGTTGAGAGCGGTGTTGCCAATCAATTTATTTTGGACTTAAGCAAAAATACTAAGCGGGGTATAATTTCCAAATTAGAGAAGGGATGGCAGACAGGAGTAGCGCCACTTGGCTACCTTAACGACAAAGAGAATAAAATCATCGTTAAAGACCCCGAACGATTTAACCTCATCCGCAAAATGTGGGACTTAATGCTTACTGGCAACTATACGCCGCCAAAGATTTTAGACATTGCTAATAACGAATGGGGTTTCAGGACACGAAAATTCAAAAAGATTGGTGGTTGCCCTCTTTCCCGGAGCGGTATTTACAAGCTTTTCACCAGTTTATTCTATGCGGGAATTATTGAAAATGCTGGTGTGCAGTATCAAGGAGCACACGAGCCAATGATAACTCTCGAGGAATATGACCGAGTGCAAATGCTTTTAGGTAGAAAAGGTAAGCCCAGACCCAAAAAGCACGAGTTTGCTTTTACGGGCTTAATTCGGTGCGGGATGTGCGGTTGTCTTTATACTGCTGAGACTAAAAAGAAACTCATTAAATCAACAGGTAAAATCAGAGAATATACTTACTATCACTGCACTAGAAGGACGAGAAAGATAAAGTGCACTCAAAGAAAAAATATTAGAGAGGAAGATTTAGAGCTTCAGATTGAGAAAGAGATAGAAAAATACACTATCCTACCAGAGTTCTTAGGATGGGCGTTAGAAGGGCTGAATAAGAAAAATGACGCCGAGATCGAAGACAGGACGAAGATTTACGAAATGAGGCATAAGGCTTTAGTTAAAACTCAAAAAGAGTTAGACGAGCTTACCAGAATGAGATACCGCCAGCTTATTGATGATGAGACTTTTATTAGAGAGAAAAATGTGCTCCAGAAAAAAATAGTTCAGCTAAAAGAACAACTAAGAGAAACAGAAACACGTGCCGAGAAATGGCTTGAGCTTACTGAAAAAACTTTTGTCTTTGCTACCTATGCCCGAGCGGCTTTTTTAAGAGCTGACAAAATGGGCAAAGCAGGGTTAGAACTGAAGAAAGAAATTCTAATGGCACTTGGAAAAGTGCCGATAATTAGGGACGGAAAGCTAACTATTGAACCTAACGACTGGCTTATTCCTATCAAAAATAGCTATCCTGCGTTGGAAAAGAAATATGCAGGGTTAGAACTGAAAGAAAAGCCTGTTACTACGGCACAAACAGAGGCTCTTTCGGCTGTTCGTACACACTGGCTCCTCGGGGAGGACTCGAACCTCCGACCAGCCGCTTAACAGGCGGACGCTCTACCAACTGAGCTACCGAGGAATATCACTTTTCTAAAATAATTTTTCTCAAAAACTCTCTGCCCTCACCAC
>JAGPFW010000028.1 GCA_018056275.1 Patescibacteria group bacterium | reverse complement strand
CCAAGTCTCATTAACCTTTCAAGAGGACGTTCAGTAACAAATATTTCGTTCATCTTTGGGAGCATAAAACTATTTTACATAGTTGCATTGCATATTGGAATAATATATATTCTATTTTAATTAGAATTAATTTTTTATAAAATGCCCAAAAACCCAGGAAAGGAAATTAAAAAACTTAGAGAGGAATTAGATCTTTCTCAACAAAGATTCGCTGAAAAGGTTGGACTTTCTGGGAAAACAATATCGGCGTATGAAACAGGTAAAATTATTCCACCCTTAAGAGTCATGGAAAAAATCGCAAACACCTACAATTTTGATTTTAATGAAGATCAAAAATTTATGACTAAAGAAAAAGTTTTAAACACTATACGAGATATAAGAAATCAATTGGCAGATATTGAAAAAAGCCTAAAAATTTAAAATGAACCTAGATTTAGATTTCTGAAACAATGACTAAGTAAAGTATCCAAGATAAACAACCCAAATTTACCTCTTTGAGTATTGAGGAGCTTTTCTAGCTTTTCTCAACCAATACTTCTTTCTCTCAACCATCCTAGAATCTCTAGTTAGCATACCATTCTTTCGCAAAGTTTCAGCAAATTCATCACTAACATTCGCCAACGCCCAAGAGATTCCATGAATAATTGCATCTAGCTGGGCAGATCTACCAGAACCATGCACTTTAATACTCAAGTCATATTCTTTTTGAGGATTAGCAATATTAAGAATGTTAAAAGGTCTTTTCCATGACTGTTTATCAAAAGGAAGATCAGAAAAATATTCATCTATAGGGGTCCCATTAACCACTATGTCTCCAGCCTTTTTATGCAAAAACACTCTAGCTACAGCAGTTTTTCTCCTACCTGTTCCTATTACTAAATCTTTTTTAGGCATTTACTTAGGCTCCTTTCCTAACTTTTCCAAATGGGATAATTGTGCGGAATGATTATGTGCCTCATCAGCATAGATATACAAATTTACCATTCTTTGTTTCAAAAGTTTATTTTGAGGGAGCATTCTCTTGACAGCTTTTCTAACAGGGGCAGTGGGATCCTTTTTTAATAACTCACCTAGTTTTATTTGCTTTATCCCACCAGGATACCCAGTATGCCAATAATAAACCTTGGAATCCATCTTATCATTGCTTACGCTTATATGTGCGGCATTTATTACAACAACCTTATCTCCAGTGTTTATGTGAGGTGTATAGTCAGGCTTTTCTTTTCCTATAAGTTTTTTGGCTATATCTGTAGCCACCTCACCTAACACTCTGTTTTTAGCGTCAATTAAGTGCCAGTTAGGGGTCACATTTTCTTTATTTGCCATAAAAGTTTTATTTGTAAAACGCATAGATTATTTCTCCTCCAAAAAAGATATTCTAGCCATGCTAGAATTATCTCCAAGTCTATTTCCGACTCTCACTATTCTTGTATATCCTCCATTTCTATTTTTATATCTAGGTGCAATATCTTCCATAAGTATCTTTATCGCCTCTTCGTCTGAAAGATGAGATCTTAAATAACCCAAAAGACTTAACTTATCCGATTTTGTATTAGTCTTAGTTACAAGGTTTTCAACATAGGGCCTAACATATTTGGCTTTGACCACCGAAGTTACAATGCTACCATGTTTAATCAGGTCAACAGCTAAATTCTTTTTTAAAGCCTTTCTATGTGCCGTATCCCTTCCTAATTTTTTTGTTACAACTCTATGTCGCATAACCAAAACCTTAAAAAACTATTTTTTGGATGCCTCCTCAATTAATTTAAGTAATTCTTCAATAGATTTTTGCCCAACATTTTTAATGTCTAACAAATCATCTTCCGTTTTACCTAAAAGATCACGCATAGTAAATATGTTGGCCTTTTTAAGGGCATTTATGGTTCTTGTTGGAATGGGAAGCTCATCTACTGGCGTGGAGTCTGACTCAGAGGCTTCTCCTGAAGTCGCGACCTCCTCCAAAACCTCTTCGGTCAAACCCTTAGGGGCTTCATCCCATATTATCAAGCGCTCAAAAAAACCTTTTATAAGCTTGGCACTCGCAATAACAGCATCCTTTGGAGAAACACTTCCATCGGTATGCACATTTAGTACAACCCTATCAAGATCTATAGATTTGCCAAACCTCGCAGATTCCACCTTATAAGAAACATTAAGTACTGGGGTATATAAAGCGTCTAACATTATCACACCAACTTTGGATGTTTCTCTCTCTTCCGAAGGGGAATATCCATACCCAGATTCAATCAAAAACTCCATTTCTAGCTTGGTACCCTTTTTGGTTATTGTTGCAATGGGAGAATCCTTGTTAACTACCTCCAAATCTGAGGGGCACACAATTTCGCCTGCAGTTACTAAACCCTCCTTGGAAACCGAAAGTGATGCAACAACAGGCTCTTTTGAGTAATTCTTAAATCTAATATTTTTAAGGTTTAATGTTATCGCAACTATATCTTCCTTAACACCCTCTAGAGTAGAAAACTGATGATCAACTCCCCTCACGGTAACTTGAGTAATTGCTGAACCTTCAACGGAAGTCAACAAAACTCTTCGGAGGATATTCCCAACGGTATGCCCATACCCTTTGGGCAATGGTTCAAAGGAAAAAACACCAAAATCGGATGTTTCTTTTATCGTACTTATTTTTAAATCTATTGGTTTTACCATTTTTTATAAACCTTTCATTTACTACCTAGAGTAGAAATCAATAATTTGCTGTAGTTCAAAGCTTTCATTAAAATCTTCCACCACAGGCTCTCTTTGGACTTTAACATATTTTTCCTTTACATTGGCATTTATCCATTCGGGCAATATAAAGCCTTCCCTTAAATGCACCTTTGAAAAATCAGAGGGCTTTAGAATATCTCCAACCCTAACTCTGTAGGAAGGACTCACTACCTTTTTATCGTTCACAAAGAATACTCCTGCACGAATTAATTGGCGAGCTTGAGGCCTAGATAAGGCGAAGCCACTTCTATAAACCAAATTATCCAATCTAAATTCTAAGCATTTGTAAAGGTTCTCCCCAGACACGCCTGAGCTATTTAATGCCTCATTAACATATCGTCTAAACTGGCTTTCTAAAACACCATATATATTCTTTGCCTTTTGTTTTTCCTTTAACTGAGTAGAGTAATCAGAACTCCTACCTCGTCTATGCATATTCCCATGTTGACCAGGAGCATATTGCCTTTTATTTAAGGCGCATTTTTCTCCGTCACAACGAGTTCCTTTAAGATTAAGTTTTACTCCGAGTCGTCTACATATTCTACATTTAGGACCAGTTACTCTTGCCATAGTTTATACTCTCCTAATCTTCTTAGGGCGACACCCATTATGTGGGATTGGGGTTACATCCGAAATTGATACTACACTTAACCCAGCAGTTTTAAGGGATTTAATTGCCGAAATCCTTCCATAGCCTGGTCCTTTTACAATAACGGATACCTCGGACATGCCTGCAGCAACAGCTTTTTTACCCAACTCTTCTGCAGCTGCTGACGCTGCAAAAGGGGTTGATTTTCTAGATCCTTTAAAGCCAGAAGCACCAGCGCTCCCAGAAAAAAGGGCGTTCCCCTCAGGGTCAGTTATTGTTATAAGGGTATTGTTAAAACCAGCATAGATATACACTTTACCAGTTTCAGTTATTTTTTTAGCCTTATTTTTTTTCTTTGTTTTACTTGCAACCTGTGCCATATTTTAAGTTATTATGTCTTAGTTAATTTTCTTTTCAAACCGCCAACCGTTTTCTTTTTACCCTTGCATGTTCTGGCATTATGACTAGTCCTCTGGCCTCTTGCAGGAAGGCCAACTTTGTGTCTCATTCCTCTATAAGAACCTATATCAACTAATCTCTTAATATCCTGCCTGACAATCCTACGCAATTCACCCTCTATAGGTATAGCCAATCCTTCAATCGCCTTATTTATCAAAGCTATTGCCGATTCATCCAGTTCCTTGACCCTAACCTCAGGGTCAACACCAGCTTTTTCCAAGATACTCATAACATTCGCCCGCCCAACACCCTTTATATAAGTTAGAGACACTTTTACCTTTTTATTATCTGGTATTTCAATTCCCGCTACACGAGCCATAATTAACCCTGCCTTTGATTATGCCGAGGCGTCCTCTTGCAATAAACATATAAAACACCGTTTCTTCTTATTAAATTGCATTGTTTACATCTTTTCTTAACCGATGGTTGTACTTTCATATTATCTATATCTATAAGTTATTCTTCCAAGATTTAAATCATGTGGAGAAAACTCAACCTTAACCTTATCTCCAGGCATTATTCTAATCTTAAATTTGCGGATCTTACCAGAAATGACGGCCAAAACCTCTTCATGAGTATCATCAAGCTCAACCTTAAACATACCCCCAGTTAGAGTTTTGGTTACTACCGCATCTTTCTGTATAATATCTTTATTCATCTTAAGGACGGGGTAGATAATAACAAATACTCAGTATAAGGTCAACCAATTTCATCAAATTTTGTAAAAACTAAAGGTACATCTCTGGTTATTCCTATAGTATGCTCAAAAACAGCAGAAAGGCTCTTATCAAAAGTCTCTATCGTCCACCCATCGTCATTCACCACTATAGCAGAATTTCCTTTGGAGTAAATCACCTCAATTGCCAATGTCATACCCTCCCTTAAAATAGGGCCAGCACCTGCATCGCCAAAACAGGGGACATTAGGTCTTTCGTGTACTTTTTTTCCTATACCATGCCCCACTAAATCCTCAGAAACAGAGAATCCTCCTTGTTTAATAGTCTTTTCTATTTCATTAGATATATCTCCGATTGTATTCCCAACAACAGCAACTTTAATCGCATTTCTGAGTGCCACCTCACCCGCAGTTAAAAATTTAGACTCTTTATTGGTAGATATTTCCACAGTCCAACATTGATCTGAATTATATCCATCTATATATGCCCCCAAGTCAATACTCAATAAGTCTCCGGCTTTAAGTCTATAATCATTGGGTATTCCATGAACAATGCCATGATTAACATTAATACAAGTAGTAAATGGATAGTTGTCCACACGCTTAAAAGCAGGTAAAGCCCCATTGGAGAGAATCACATCCTCCGCCACTTTATCCAATTCTAACAAGGATACACCTTCTTTTGCTTGAGAAAGTGCCATTTTTAGAGCCAAAGCGCTAATTTTTCCCGCCTTTTGCATGGCTTTATATTTATTTGGGTCAACATTAGAAAAAAATTTCATTAAGAATTTAGAGCCTTCAAAGCAAGATCAAATACCTCATCCGGAGTGCCTTCTCCATCTATCTCTCTTAAGATACCCTTTTCTCTAAAGTATGCCAAAACCTCCTGCGTTTCTGAATAGTAAATGGACAGTCTTGTTTTTACAGCTTCTTCCGTATCATCCGACCTTTGCACTAGTTCGCCTTTGCATTCTGCCAACATTTCTTTTGGCAAGGTATATATATTGTAAATCTTCCCATTGGATGTACACATACGCCTACCCGATATTCTTTTTATAGAAGTCCCCTCCGAAATAGATATGTTTAACACTACATCAAATCCAGGATTAAATTGTTCCAAATCACTTATTTGCCTTCCCCATCCGTCCAATATATATCCATTATTACAATCTAAAAGAGATGTCCTTTCTTTCAATAGCTGAGCTACTTTATCATTGGGGGCTAAAATACCCTTATCCATTGCCTCATGTAGTTCTGTATATAACGGATGGGTTTGAGGAATATCACGCAAAAGCTGACCCACACCTATTAAAGGGATACCAAGTCTTTGAGACAACATTTCACCAATAGTACCTTTACCACACCCTTGAGGACCCATTAACAAAATCTTCATTTTATAAATCCAATCCCAAATCAGATAACTGCCCTTGCATTTTCTTCTGAACCTTCTTATCAACTTGCTTCATCGTAGAGTTTATAAGATCCTTTAAGTCCTTGTTGGATTCTCCATTTATCTTGATTTCCTCAATCCTTTTATCTCCCCGAATTCTTACCTCATAATCCCCAGAGGAATCAACAATACTAATCTCCTCTAATTGTTTTTGTAATTTTGATTGAGCTTTTCGGAGCTCATTCATTCTTTTTACTTTATCTAGCATAATTTTATTATATCAGCTACTTTAAATAGCTACTGTAATCTCTACTTGTTTTTAGAGAATCCAGTTGGCGCACCGTTTCTAATACTACAGAGACCACTATCAAAAGACTAGTACCTCCCACAGATAAATCAGAAAGCCCCAAAGTAGAGGACATTATATAAGGCAATATGGCTATTAAACCCAAAAACAAAGCCCCCCAAAATGTTAGGCGAACTATTACACCCTTTAGGTGCCTTTCGGTGGCCTTACCAGGTCTAATACCTGGTATAAAACCGCCTCTTTTTTTAACATCATCTGCAATTTTCTCAGGATCGAATTGGATAAAAGTGTAGAAAAAAGTAAACCCAAATACCAGAGCAAAATAAAGCAAATTGTATAAAATTGACTCCTGATGTAAATAAAGAAACAAAAAATCTCCAATAGCGGTGAGTAAGACATTACCAGACGCTTGAAGAGGCCCTGAGACCAATGTAGGAACGGAAACCAAAGATACAGCAAATATTATGGGAATTACTCCTGCTTGATTTACTTTTATAGGCAAAAAATTCGTTACTTTTGAAGATGTAGTACCTCTGCGGCCATACTCAATACCAATATTGCGGGTTCCCTCGTTTACCAAAACAACACCTAAAACAATAAACAAAGACAACACCACAAATAACAAACTTACAACAGGTGCAGATGTAAACCCAAGAGCGAAATTTAAAATAGTACTAGGAAGTTGACTTATTATGCCAACAAATATCAGTATAGATATACCGTTTCCAAGACCATGTTCTGTAACCAAATCACCTATCCATGTTAAAAGCATTGTACCGCCAAGAAGAGTTAATAGAAGGAGCACTATAGATAAAGGATCCGTGAAGGTTAGGATGCCAGAATTGTTTAAAAGGAAATACATGCCATATCCCTGCAACAAGGCCAGAGGAACCGTAGCCAACTTTGTATACATATTAAGTTTCTCGCGACCGTACTCGCCTTCCTTTGAAAGTTCCTCCAAAGAAGGAATAACCATTGTCAATAATTGAAAAACTATCTGCGCATTAATGTATGGGCCAACTCCTAAAGTAACTATAGAGAAATTCCTAAGAGCTCCCCCACTAAAGATATCAAACAAACCTAAAAGCTGACTTTGGTTTAAAAAGGATTTTAAAATCTCCAGATTTACTCCTGGAACAGGAATGTGGGCCAAAAATCTAAAAAGTGCAATAACAAAAAGAGTAAAAGAAACTTTTCGCTTAATCTCAGAATTTTTAAAAATATTAGCCATTTATGATTTTGGAACCGCTTTCCTCAATTTGTTTTCTGGCAGAAGAAGACATCTGAAAACCTAAAAAGGTTAATTCCTTTTCTAGCCTTCCATTATTTAGTATCTTAACTCCACCGCTTGGGATATTTTTTAAGATACCGGCCTCCAAAAGTTCTTTGGGAGTGATTTTAGAGCCTTTTCTAAAGGAATTAAACGCAGACAAAGACACATTTGCTATTTTTTTCGAAAAAGGTCTTTTAAATCCCCCTATATGTGGAAGTCTCTTGTACAAAGGCTCCTGCCCACCTTCATAACCCAAAGGGGGTTTACTACCTGTTCGGGCTAACTGACCCTTGTTACCTCTCCCAGTTGTATGCATTCCTTTCCCACTACCACAACCTCTTCCCACCCTCTTAGCACTTTTAATTTTTCCATTTTGTCTTTGTATATTGCTTAACTCCATAGTTAGTTCCTTATTTTTTGTAACGCCTTCACAGTACATCTAGCATTTAGAGTCTTATTATTGCTACCCAAAATTTTAGCCGAAGCATTTTTCACACCTGCTAACTCAAGCACAGATCTTACAGTGCCTCCCGCTATAAGACCAGATCCTTCGGGGGCCGGCTTAATTAAAACCTGGGAAGCCCCACTCTTAGCAGTTACATCATGCGGGAGCGTTGCACCAGAAATATTTAGATTAATCATATTTCTGTTGGCATACGCCACAGATTTTTTAACTGCGGACTGAACATCAGAGGATTTTGCAAGTCCTATACCTATCTTTCCAGATTTATTGCCAACTATTACCAAGGCGCTAAAACCCATCTTATCGCCTCCAGTGGTCTTTTTTGAGACGCGTTTTATTTCTATTACTCTCTCCTCAAATTCACTTTCTTGTTTATAAGGTCTATCTACCATATTAAAAAACTAGGCCACCCTCTCTAGCCCCCTCAGCAAAATTTTTTACTCTACCATGATATTTATAAGGGCCTTTATCAAAAATTACTGCGTCAATCTTTTTAGATTTGGCTATTTTAGCAATTTCTTTCCCTAATTCAAACGAAGCATCGGACTTTGTACCCTTAGAATGCTTTTCCTTAGAAATGTGATCAATAGTCCCTAATGTAATACCGTTTTCATCATCTATTAATTGAGCATAAAGGTATTTGTTTGATCTAAAGACACTAAGTCTAGGTCTAGAAACTGTCCCAACAAGGGAACCTCTGGTTCGTGCTATTCTATTTTTCCTTGTTACTTTTTTACTTGTTCCTAACATCTTTTAACTCCTAGTTAAAACCATATGTAAAATTTTGCTGATTACTTAGCTGCAGATTTACCTACCTTTCTTCTTATTACCTCACCTTTATATTTAATACCTTTCCCCAGATAGGGCTCAGGTTTTTTTAGCTTTTTAATCTTGGAAGCTACCAAACCCACCAACTGCTTGTCTATTCCGACGACCTTGATATTTTGCTGATCCGAAACCTCAAAATCTATTCCCTCTGGGGCCTCCACAATTACAGGATGAGAAAAACCTAAGGTTAAACTTAAATTTCTACCTTCTTTGGTAGCCCTATAACCAACACCAGACAACTCCAATTCCTTAGAATAACCATTAACTACTCCCTCAACAGCATTTGACAACAAAGCTCTAGTTAAACCC
>JAGPFW010000027.1 GCA_018056275.1 Patescibacteria group bacterium | reverse complement strand
AAGAACCAATCATAATATCTTTGAACCATCTCTCTCAGTGTTGTAGAAGGAGCATATCCAATAAGATTCTGCGCCCTTGAGATATCCGCAAAAGTTTCTTTCATCTGCCCCAGTAAAAAGTTCTCCACCGCCGTTATTTTCTTTCCAGTGACCTGCTGCACAACTTCTATCAAATCCTGTAATCTTGTAGCCACCGAGTTCCCCAAGTTTAATATTTCATATTTTAAAGGGTTATTAATAACATATTCAATGGATTTGGACATATCATCTATGTACACATAATCTCTCGCACTATTCACAGGATCAATCCATATCTCAAAAACTTTTCCATATTCGGCAGATTTAATAAGTTTTGGCAATGCCATGTCTGGTCTTAAATTTGGTCCCAAAGGATTAAAGAATCTAAAAATTGTTACATTTAGATTCTTGTTCTTAGAAATTGTGTAAAGTAGAACCTCCGTTGCTTTTTTTGTGGCAGGATAAGGCGCATTTGGATGACTAGTGTCCATATCCTCTGTAAAAGGAGTTGGATTATCTCCATAAACCGATGAGGTGGACGCAAAAATAAAATTGTTCACGCCATACTCAACACAATAATCGGTTATGTTGTTTGTACCTAAAACATTATCCTTTACAAAAACATGGGGATTCTCTACAGACTGCGTTACGCCAGCCCATGCCGCTAAATGTACCACTGCTTCCATGTCAGGGTTTTCCTCAAATACTTTTTTAACGGCATCTCTTTCCGAAATGTCTGTACGATAAAGCGTGAATTTGGGATGAGCAACAAAAGGCTCAATATGGAATTCTTTAATTTTTGGGTTGTAAAAATCGTTGAAATTATCGATTGCAACGACTTCGTAGTCTCTTTGGAGAAGATAATTTGTTAAGTTGGACCCAATAAATCCTGCTGCCCCCGTAACGAGTATTTTCATACAAAGTGATTATACTATATCGGTACATTGAGGTGAGTATCTACAAAAAGGTGGAAATTTTAGTGGATTGTATATGTCAACTAACACGACAGACAACCTCCAACTCATGGTGCCAATGCTTGGGATCGAACCAAGGACCTGGCGCTTATGAAACGCCCGCTCTAACCAACTGAGCTACATTGGCCCAACCTTCGGGTGTTTGATTATTCTTGGTCGTAAGATCCTGGACAAAATCAAGGGCCACCCCACCACTTGTCCGCATGCAAGTATACGTTTGCCGAGGCTAATTTTCAACTGGATTGCTGGTTTTAATCAAAAATTATTCTCAGTCAGAACTAATTTTATCATTCCTGTATGGGTTACGAATGTTTGATCTACAATAATAGTTTCCGAGTTTTAAACACGACAAAAGGATGAAAAGTATTGATATTGGCGTAAAAAAACTTTTCAAAATGGAATTTGTAACTATTTTCATTTTGAGGAGAGTTGGCGTTGCTCAAACTGGCATTTAGCTTATCAATAAGGAACAGTCATGTTTTACAGAAGAGATAAGGGCGCTAAAATTTATAGAAGTTCTAGTTCCAAAAATTTGAATGCATTGGCTGGCTCTTTACTTTACAACTTTACTTAGCTGAGAAAACCTAAATAGTATTAAGCTCTATTTTTTTCTTAGTATTAGTGATTGATAATGAAACCCTTCTCTTTTAGCATGAATATCTACTGTTTCGAATTCTATGACTTCAAAAAACTCTTTAACCAAATTAGTAATTGTTTCATCTGATAGAAATGAAAAGAATCTTGGTAAACCCATCTTTTGATTGTCCGTAAAGGTACTTTCTTCATCTACTCCCCCATATACTCCATAATAAAACAGACCATTTTTATTTAATGTATTATGGATATCTTTCAAAACCTTTGATAAATCATTTTTGGGTACATGAAGTAATACATTCATTGAAAATACAGCATCAAACTTCTTGTTTAACGATGATATTTCATATAGATCAAGTACAACCGCATTCAAACCTATTTGTTTGCAAGCATTTACCATTCCTTCAGATAGATCTGTTGATAAAACATTTATTCCATTTTCACTAAAATATTTGGAATCCATACCAGCACCAGCCCCAAGTTCTAGTAGAGTTTTTTTATTTTCTTTTTTCAATAAATCTAAAAACTTTTTCCTAAGTTTTATTTTCCAATCATCCCTTTTATAGTCTTTATCTGACCTTCGTTTTGAATCCTTATCATAAGCTATCTTCAACTCTTGCTTAATTTTAGATATATCCATAATTACTTTTATAATGAGTTAGTTAGTACTAATGGTTTTTGTAACTTTTTTAATTCTTCACTTGTCACACACAGCCAAGCCGACATTGCTCCAAAACCTCTTTTATCAATATTAAATGGCTTAATTTTTTGTGGATTTATCAAATGAACAATTATTGCATATTTTTTCCCATTAATATATTCCAGTATCTCTGATGAAATATTTGACGTCCCCAAGTCTTTCTGACTGTATTTTGCAAGTATTTCCCTAGTTTTTTCTTCATCTAAATCTTCATATTGCTCAACTTGCGAGACCTTAGCTTTTACTGTAACAGGACTTCCTGAGTCTTTAAAATAAATTGTCTCTCCCTTTTTTATACAATCCCATGGTTTAGCTTTATGCTTGTACCATCGGGTTTCTATAGTCTTTTCTCCGGATAGAATTTTCTGAATTAGTCCCCAGTCTTTCTTCATTATTGCAATATGTATCATTATTCTATTCAACCTCCCCCCTTTTATCATCCAAGAGTAGGAATAAAAGATTGAGTTTTCACGGCTAAAACCTTTCAACATTAGGGTTGACCAGAAAAATTGCACGGGTTGGTTGCGGGGCCTGGGTTCGAACCAGGGTCTTCAGATTATGAGCCTGACGAGGTAACCACTCCTCCACCCCGCGATAACTCTTACAATGATACTAAAAGTACTGTAGGCTGTCAAAATAACAAATTCTTCCACGCTTCCAAATTCCGTTGTCGCCTGACATTTCGAGACAAATTTTGCTCAACAGAGTCCTTATCAGACAAAACTACAGAAGCTTCTTCTCGTGTAGTACCCCCGTCTATATTCTCCTGCTGTGACTCCCCACTAGGTACCCCGTCTGCAATAAAAGTGTCGTTTGAATATAGATATATCTCTTCATTAGGCAAAATCATATTAAGCTTTTCCCTGGCCACACGTTCTATAAAACTTTGAGTTTTCTTATATTTAATTTGATCTTCCAACTCCTCCTTTTGGCTTTTTAAGGATAAAACCTCTTTCTTACTCTCTTCAAGCCTTTTACTACTTTGCATAATCTTTTTAGTAGTAGAAAACATATTAAATGTAGCCCCAAGAAGCAAACCTCCTAAAATAATGTATTTTATATGGGCAGGAACGGACATAACTTAATTGTATTTTATGTGTTGACAAGTAGCAAATTTCTTTGTATCCTATGGGATAATTAGTAGAGAAGTTTTTATGCCCAGAATAATAATTTATGAGTATACAAGAAGCACGCAAAATATTTGTTAAGAATCTTAAAGAGCTTGGCAGATCAAGTTCTACTATTATTGCATACGATAAAGACATTGAACAACTGGCTGAATTTATGGAAAAGATTGGCAAAATTGAGCCAAAAGAAGTGTTCTTGGAAGATCTACAGGCTTTTATGCAAAATTTTCTGGATAAGGGATTGACCGAAAAGACAGTATCCAGAAAAACAAATTCCACAAAAACCTTTTTCGGTTTTCTAAAGGAAAAAGGGATAACAAACGGGGACCCTTCCGAATTTTTAAAACATCCCAAAGTTAAAACAACAGCTCCAAGAATTTTATCTCAAATGGAATACAGAGCTTTGCGAGACGTAACTAGGAATGATCCTAGAACTTATGTACTGCTAGAAGTATTTTTGCAAACAGGCCTTTCCATATCCGAAGTATCTGGGATGAAACTGGAGCATCTCCATCTTGACATAGAAAACCCCTATATTTATGTACCTGCAAGAGATTCCAAAGAAGAACGAAATGTGCCTCTTAATCCAGCCATAACAGCTTTATTAAAGGATTACTTGGCAAAAGAAAGGTTTTCTACCAAAGAAGGGCATGTTTTTGTTACTAGAACAGGGAATCCTCTTTTAGTAAGAAATATTAGAGCTACCATGAACCGATATTTTGTACGTGCAGGAATTGAGAATGCCACTGTAAATGATTTGAGACATACTTTTATTGCGCATAATCTTATGAATGGAGTGAGTATCTCTTTTATTTCAAAGGTTGTAGGACACAAAAGGGTTTCAACTACAGAAAGATATTTGGAGCATATAAAAATAAACGAGGTAGGCCAAAAGGCGGAATTGGTGGTTTTATAAAAAGCTATACATAGAATGCTTAACTTATTCCCAAAGAACTTCTACTAGCTTACTCCCCAATTGTCTTGATAATTCTTCTGTGGGCTTACCAGTCATCATATTATACATTTCGGCCTTTTCTCCACCGGGCACCTCAACCCACACAGGAATAACAACTCTTCTTTCAGGCAAATTGGGCGATTTTGCAGCAGTTCTAAGCATCCTCAAACCCTCGGGGGAATCCTCAGCTAACTTCTTTACAGATACACTCCTGGTATTGACATTACTCTTTACTTGAATTGCCCATATTACAGATGCCCCACTGCTGTCTTTTTCTTCAGTATCTACCCAAATATCTACGCCTCCTCTATCTTCCTCCTCTGTAGACATACGAGCATTATAATCCCTAGCTATAGCTAAAAAACAAGCTATTTCAGCATATGCGCCAGACAATTGTTCTTGCCCCAAAAATCGCTCTGCCCGAGTTCTTAGACGTGTCAAATCAGCGTAACTTGCACCAGAAGCATGAGCCTCTAAAACGCCTCTGACTAAAGACATTTGAGCTTCTACTTGTGAGGAGATAGGTCCTCTCGCCTCTTGGGGTATTCCATATATTCCCATATTGTATATATTAACAAATCTTTAAAAGAGATTTTGGTGGACCGTGCCGGAATCGAACCGGCGACCTCTACAATGCGAATGTAGCGCTCTAGCCAACTGAGCTAACGGCCCTTAAAAACTTCCAAACTTTACCCGTCTCAAGACTTCCCCATACAAAATCTTCTGGTGCACCCGGAGGGACTTGAACCCCCGACCTCAGCGTCCGCAACGCTGCGTTCTATCCACTGAACTACGGGTGCTAAAAATAACAACATAGAACAACCGAAAACAAATATTCTCGATACGGGAAATATAACTCAAAAATAAGGAAAAATCTAAGCCATCATTCTAATCAAAAACATGTACCCGCCTAACAATTCACTATGCTTTTAAAAAATCCAAGGATAAAACCTTATAAGTCCAGCTTACTTACAAGCTTTTTATAACCCTTATCCATAAAGCTTTCAGGAGCTTCTTTTAGGTAGGGCAAATAAGATTCGCAAATATCTCTAACTTTTTCTTTTTCGCCATCAAGTACAGTTAGAAAAAGCCTAGCAGGCAATTTTTCTTTAACATCAATATTTAATATTGTATGTCCACCATTTTGGGTAAAGAAAAAATTTCCTAATTCGTTCCAATAATAAAATTGATCAATAAACTTCACACCATGTGTTGAAAGTTCATAGGAGGCAGTTTCTGTTGGGGTATTCGCCAAAATGTATCCAGTAAAAATGACACTGGCAATAACTAAAATTATAAAAAACTCTCCTATTAGAAGAAGAAACAAACCTAACACGCCACCTATAATAAAAAGGTTTTTGGTTATCTTTGTGTTAAAAGCTGTAACTGTAGGCCTTAGAGGTGCCTCCCAGGTATATAAAACTTTTTTTTCCCCAAGCTTTTCTAAATCAAAAACGGGATTTTCAGGAGGAATCGGTTCTTTGGATTTTGTGTCAGTAATACCCAAAAAATTAGTAACATCAGCTAGCTGCATAATGGTTCCATTTTAATGTAGTTTTTTTTGTTTGTCGAGAAAAACACATCTGAGTTCATTCGCCAGAATTAATGTCTTCAAAAATGTAACCCAGCCCATAAATTGTTCTTATAAGATCTAACCCAGTAAGCCTCTTTAAAGTAGTTCTCAAACCACAAACAGAAACATCTACAACATTGGAGTCTGTCCTAGAAGAATCTTTCCACAATGAGTTTAGTATTTTGTCCCTAGTTAATACCTGATTTTTATGCAATATAAATAATTCCAACAGATCAAATTCGCGTTTTTTAATCGGAATTATTTTCCCTTTTTTAAAAATCCCTCTCTTCCATAAATCAATTACCAAATCTGCAATTTTATATTCTTGATCCAACGGAACCTCCGGATAATATCTCCTAACTAAAGCCTTAATCTGCACAGAAAGTTCAATTAATTCAAAGTCTCGGGTTAAGGAAGCATCCGCGCCGCGATCTATACTAGATACTCTGTTGATTGTGTCGGTTAAATTGCTTAACAAAAGAATTGGAGTATTTACACCTCTTTGCCTAATTTGAAAGCACAATTCGTCAACAGGAATCTTTGCGAATTCTTGATCCAATATTATGACAGAAACAGCCGAATCTTCCGCGAAAAATATAGCTTCTGATGGATCCGAAGTTATCTCTAAAATATAATTATCTCCCAAACTTTTGGATACTTTTGCGGCTATATTAGAATCTTCGGTTACGAGCAAAATCCTCATAATTATTGTTATCTTGGATAGAACTTCTTATCTTTAGCACAGAATCATTAAGAAATTATTAAAAGTAACCCTAAATACCAATTATTTAGGGTGGTAAAATCTGAATGTGCCAAAGTTTTTGTATTCCATAATTCTCTTTATTTGTTTTTTGGGGTTTCTTCTAAGGGAAATAATTTTTTCTCTTGATCCAGCGGATTTTTACGCAAAACCCTTGTTTCTTCTTACTCTATGGATCGAGACTATCCTTATTAGTTCAGTCATTTACTTTATAGCCAGTAAAAAAAGAAAAACTGAGTTTGGATACGAAAGAGCCATATACCGAAAGGGATTAAGAAAGTCACAGTTTATTGGGATATTTGTCGTTGGATTTGTAGGACTAAAGGTGTACTCAAGATTAAATCCTCTAACTGGGGTTCTTTTTGTAGCATTTATGATCTCAATAAAAAAATTGAATAGTGGTAAACACCGCTAAAGATGATACAATCGCTAGCATGTCAGTAAAAAATTCAGAAAGGATTAAGATGGAAAAAAGGGAGTTTTCATTTAGGGTTTGGCATGAGAAAAAAGAATATATGTATGACAATGTGGCCATAGGACTGGCAGGAAAAGTGCTTTACCTAAGGGGTTCTCCAAAAAAGAAAGGTGCCGATTGGTATGTTAGTGAGGATATTGAAGAAGGTATCGTAACTATGCAGTACACTGGAATGAAGGATGACCGAAAAAGGAAGATTTTTGAAGGGGATGTGGTTAAAGTTGGAGCGCAGGAAAAACAAGCGCAAGTTGTCTGGAATAATGACTTCCTAAGATATGAATTAAATTTTATTGAGGAAAAAAGAGTAGTGGATTTTTCGGACAAAAGATCGCTAAGACAAATACAGGTTATTGGAAATATATACGAAAATCCAGAACTTGTCGGGGGCGAACCCCGTGCCAATTCAAAAAACGTAGATTATGACTTAGATGTAGAGGAGGAGGAAGATCTTGAGGAATAAAGGCAAATGGTACTGCAATACTCTCAGTTATTTACAAGAACCAAGCGTGAACCACCTTCCGAGGAAGTCAGCAAAAACGCGCAATTATTGATTCAAGCAGGATATATTCACAAGGAAATGGCAGGCGTATATGCTCTGCTTCCCTTAGGCAAAATAGTTATAGATAAAATTATACAGATTATCAGGGAAGAGATGGTTTCCATTGGGGGGCAAGAGGTAGTCTTAGGGTCATTACAAAATCCAGAGGTATGGCAGACTACAAACAGATGGGACGACGCAAGTATTGATGTATGGTTTAAGACAAAACTAAAGAGCGGAACAGAAGTGGGTTTGGGAACCACTCACGAAGAACCCTTAACAAAAATAATGACCCAATTTATAAGCTCTTACAAAGACCTCCCAAAATATGTTTTCCAATTCCAAACTAAATTTAGGAATGAGACTAGAGCTAAGAGCGGGATCATGAGAACAAGAGAATTTTTAATGAAAGACCTTTATTCCTTTAATAGAACATTGGAAGAACAGGAAATTTTTTATGAAAAAGCAAAAATGGCATATTTTAAGATTTTTGAAAGACTTGGGCTAGGGGATAAAACATACCTAACATTTGCAAGTGGAGGAGCATTTAGCAAATATAGCCATGAATTCCAGACTTTATGCGAAACTGGGGAAGATACAATTTATTTGGACAGAAAAAGAAAGATTGGGATAAATAAAGAAGTACTAAACGACGAAGTACTTGGAGAATTGAAGGTTAAAAGGAACGACTTGGAGGAAGTAAGAGCAGTAGAAGTAGGAAATATCTTTAAGCTAGGAACCCGTTTTTCTGAGCCATTGGGTTTGTTTTTTACAGACGAAACAGGAAAGAGAAACCCAGTTATTATGGGGAGTTACGGGATAGGCCCTGCTAGAGCCATGGGAACCGTAGTTGAAGTACTTAGCGATACAAAAGGAATTGTTTGGCCCAAAAACATATCTCCTTTTAAGGTTCATCTAGTAGGATTAAACCTAGGAAAAGCCGAAGTCCTAGAAAGAGCAAAAGAAGTTTTTTCTTTAATGGAAAGTGCGGGATTAGAGGTCTTTTTTGATGATAGAACAGACATTTCTTCTGGTGAAAAGTTGCAAGACGCAGACCTATTAGGGATGCCGTACAGAATAGTTGTTTCAGATAAAAATAAAGAAAAAATAGAGCTTAAAGAGAGAAGCTCCACCGAAGTAACCTTGCTAACAGTACAAGAAGCGATTAATAAACTGTCTTAGAGTATAAAGTACCGTATAATAAAACCATGCCCGTAAGAGAACAGCAAACTACAAACAAACAGCACCCTGTTCCGCAAAATATAATGGATGTTGAGTTCAAGCTTGTAGGGTCACTCACGATGCGGCAATTTGTGTACCTAGTTATATACGCAATTGCCGCCTATATGGCAAAATTAAGTGTACCTCAGCCTTTCACGTGGTTTTTTACTTTGGGCATTGCTTTTATAGGGATAGCATTAGCCTTTATCCCAATAGAGGATAGAGGGCTTGACGAATGGTTGGTAAATTTTATAAAGGCTATAAATTCCCCAACC
>JAGPFW010000026.1 GCA_018056275.1 Patescibacteria group bacterium | reverse complement strand
GTAAAATCCATAGCAACCTAATTATACAATCTTTACTAAAAGGGCTTTATATATTTCATTAATTCCCATGCCAATTTATCAGGGTCATGTCGTATAAGACTCCCTTTTAGAGCATCACCTTTAGACTTTGCAAAAATTAAGTCTGAGGAAAGGTGTTCCCTTACCACCAAATAATCTCCAGACTCTTTTAAATCATCCAAAACAGGCTGGTTATTTTCTTCTTTATAAAGATCCAAAATCTTTGTGGGATATTTTGTATTGTCTACTAAAACTAAATCGGGAAGCTTTCCTAAATATTTCCTTAATTCCAAAACATGATCGGAAGCTGAAAAATCATTTGTTTGACCAAATTTTGTCATTAGATTAACAACATAGGCAATTTTACCCCTTGTTTTTTGTAATGCCGTTGAAACACCTCTTACAACAACATTAGCCAAAATACTTGTATATAAATCTCCTGGTCCCAATACAACCAAGTCCGCATCCAATAGAGCATCCGTAACCATAGGGGAACACACTAAATCAGGTTCTACCCATAAATCTTTTATTTTTTGATTATAATCATGGCTGGGAGGAGGTTCATCTATATCATGCTCCCCTTTTAAGATTTCTCCGTTTTCATATTGAGCAACCAAGGTCACTGGATTTGTGGTTACAGGCAAAACCCTTCCTTTAATACGCAAGATTTTTGATGCATACGCTAAAGCCTTTTCTTCCGTCCCTAAAATATCAGTTAGCGCAGCTAAAAATAAATTTCCAAAATTATGTCCTCTTAAACCCTCTTCCCCTTGAGAGAAACGATATAAAAATAATTGACGCAAAACCTGTTGGTCATCATCTTCTGAGGAGAGTGCCACAAGCGCCATACGAAAATCACCTGGGGGCAAAATACCAAACTGATCTCTAAGCCGTCCTGTACTACCACCATCATCCGCCACTGTAACCACAGCGGTTAAATCAACAGGGAATTTTTTTAGACCTGAAAGCGTGGCAAAGGTACCTGTACCTCCTCCTATAACTACTACTTTTTTCATAAATCTGTAGAATAATACTGAGTATAGTATAACCTATGATGGCAAATAATAGATGTTTACCTCTGGAGGATACTCCAGAATATAAATACCTCATGAGCTTAGGTCTTCCAAAAGAGGACTATGCAATTTTTGGGAGCGGACCTCTTATAAAAAAAGGACTGAAACCTCTCAAAAATGATCTAGATGTGATAGCCAGAGGTTTAGCATGGGAAAAAACCACCTTGCTAGGACATCCCATAGATACTCCCTTTAAAAGGGGAAAAAGGGTGGTTCTCTTTAATGGCAGGATTGAGATTTATAACGAATGGATTTCAGAAAAATACGATGTGAACGAGCTAATTGATGAAGCTGAAATAATAAACGGAGTAAAGTTCGTAGCTTTACACAAATCCCTAAATTACAAGAAAGATTTATGGCGACCAAAAGATATAGAGGACATTAGGAGTATAATAGACTACGAAATTAGCAACTGCAGACCGCAACAAAGCATCAAATTTTGAAAAAAGAAATCAAATCCTCTTATTAATTAAAACCTACTTCCCATGACAGTACTTATATTTTTTCCCACTCCCACAAGGGCATGGATCATTCCTTCCTATGGTTTCGGCACCCGAAGAAACTTCCTTTACTTCTAACGCTCTCCCATAAGAGTCCACAACTTTCCCTTTAGCAGACTCCTGCATAAGGTCCAGCTCTTCAGACACTCCAGTTTCCAATGTTCCCCTTTTGTAGTCGGCTTTTGCCATTTGTTTTTCCAAAATCCTTTCTGGTGCCGTGAATCCTTGCCGAGAAGTATTTTCTTCAATTTTTAACTTCTGCAATCTGTCCGAAATGGATGCATACATCTGCTGGATCAAAATCTCAAATCTTGCATGCCCTTCTGTTTTATATTCCACCATAGGATCTCTCTGCGCATAACTTCGCAATCCAATACCTTCCTTTAGCTGATCCATATCTACTAAATGATCCATCCACATTACATCAATAACCGGCAATGCAACCTGTGCCAAAATTTGCGACCAAACTTCTTTTCCAACCTTTTGAATATTTTGTTCCCAAACCAGTGGATCAAAACCCGCCTTTTCCTCAAGCTGTTGTAAAAGCCAATCTTTGTGGGTTTCATCTCCTGAGATAACCTCTAAAATACGCCTTCTTAATTTATAAACTACCTCACGATGTACATTCATAACATCGTCCATCTCCACCAAAGACTTACGACGATCAAAGTTAAATCCTTCCACTTTTTTCTGCGCATTTTCAATGGACTTACTTACAATCCCCGCCTCCAAAGGAGTATTATCATCTAAACCAAAACGGCTCATTAAAGCTTCAACTTTAGCTCCTCCAAAAATGCGCATTAGGTCATCCTGCAATGAAACGAAAAAGCGGGAAGAACCTGGGTCACCTTGCCTTCCAGCTCGGCCCCGCAACTGATTATCAATTCGCCTAGACTCATGCCTCTCTGTACCAATTACATGCAAACCACCTACCGCCTTTACCTTTTCCTGTTCCTCTTTTGTGGGCGGATCCCCACCCAAAATAATATCCACACCTCGACCTGCCATATTTGTGGAAACAGTTACAGCCCCCAAACGTCCAGCCTGCGCAATAATTAAAGCTTCCCTCTCGTGATTCTTTGCATTCAAAATTTCATGCGGAATTTTTTTTCGTTCCAAAAAATTGTGCAATAATTGGCTTTTTTCTACAGAAGTAGTTCCAACCAAAACTGGCTGACCTTTTTTATATTTCTCTTCTATTTCATCAGCAACGGCCTTAAACTTACCGGATTCTGTTTTATAAACAATATCGTTATAGTCAATTCGCGCAATCGGGTGATGAGTAGGTACAACCAAAACATCCAAATTGTAGATTTTTTTAAATTCTTCTGCTTCTGTAGCAGCAGTACCTGTCATACCAGCCAATTTGTTATACATCCTAAAATAATTTTGATAGGAAATTTCAGCCAAAGTGCGAGACTCTTCTTGAATAGCAACGCCTTCTTTAGCTTCTATGGCTTGGTGAAGCCCATGAGAATAGCGATTGCTAAATAAAAGCCTACCCGTAAATTGATCAACAATAACTACCTGCCCATCCTTTACAACATAATCCCGATCTCTTTCATATAAAGTATTGGCTATTAAAGCCTCTTCAATTAGGTGCACCATCTCAAAATCTTGCTCATACAGATTGCTTATTCCCAAATGCTTTTCTACCTTGCGAATACCCAATTCTGTTAGAGTTGAATTGCGAAACTTCTCATCCACTTCATAATCTGTACCCTTTAACAAAGTCTTTACTATGTTGTTTGCCTCATGATAACGGTCTGTTGGTTGAGCATGAGAGGTGGATATTATCAAAGGGGTTCTGGCTACATCAATTAAGATGGAATCTACCTCATCCACAATAGCAAAATTGTGCACACCAAATGCACCACTTGGACAAGTTTGAACCAGTTCATTTAACTGGTATTTCATATTGTCGCGTAAATAATCAAACCCAAATTCATGATTTGTTCCATAAGTAATATCGCATTTATAGGCCTCTTGTCGGTCTACTTCTCTTAAATGTTTAGCATAATCGTCCTGAAAAGCTGGATTTTCATGGAAAAGGTCAAAAACAAACGCTTTTTCCTGCATTATAACTCCTACTTTTAAACCAAGTTTGGTGTAAACGGCTCCCATCCATCCAGCGCCATGTCTAGAAAGATAGTCGTTGGGAGTAACTAAGTGACAGCCATCCCCTGTTAGCCCGTTTAAGTACAATGGCAAGGTTGCCGTATTGGTTTTACCCTCTCCAGTTTTTTGTTCTGCCACTTTACCTTGGTGCAAAGCTATTCCAGCTAATATTTGAACATCATGTAACCGAATATTCTGCACCCTTCGCGTAACTTCTCTAACCAAGGCGTAGGCCTCTGGTAATATCTGATCCAAAAGCTTTTGTTTCTCCTCATAAGTCTTTGGGGCCAATTGCTCCTTCCATTGAGCGGTTTTTTCCAGTATTTTCTCATCGGGAAGGGATTTAAACTCTTCCTCAAATGAATTGACTTGTTTCAAAATGGGTTCTATTTTTTTTAGTTGTTTTTCGTTGGTGTCAAAGAAAACACCGATTAATTTTTGTAACATGGCATATGGGATTATATCATTGATAGGGAAAACTTAGCTAAATGAAGAAAGGCAACAACAAAACCACCAAACCCAACCTATAAACCACAAAAGGCAAAAGAGAATTCTTCTTTAAAAACCGCATTAAGAAACCTATACAAAAAAAACCTGCTATAAAACTGGTAGAAATTCCTATTAGGGCTTCTTTCCAAAAAAAAGTAGGCACCTCCAAGTCACCAAGTCCCATAGAAATTTTAAGCAATTGATACAAGCCTGCACCTAAAACAATCGGAATAGATATCAAAAAGGAAAATTTTGCGGATTTTTCTCTATTTAACCCCAGAAACAACCCTCCAGAAATTGTGGAACCTGATCTTGAAAAACCTGGAAATAACGCCAAGACTTGAAACAACCCAATAAAAAAAGCTTTTTCATAGGTTAATTCCTTCTCAAGTGAAAGTTCAACAGTGCCATTCTGCGACTTAGATAACCCTTTTCTATACCAAAACTCAGCAAAAAGCATTAGCAAACTTCCCAAAAGTAAAAATAAAACTACAAACCCAACCGAACGAAAAGTATTTTCAAACCAAGTTTCCAACAAAAACCCTGCTACTCCCGCGGGTAAAATCCCCAAAAGAATTTTTAAACCCAATCCTTTCAGATCCTTTAGAATATCTACCAAATCCTTCCAAAAGTACACCACTAAAGCAAAACCAGTTCCTAGATGCAACATGGTATCAAAAACTAATGAACCAACACCCCATCCCAAGAGATGAGAAAAGATAACTAAGTGACCCGAAGAGGATACAGGCAAAAATTCCGTAACGGCTTGGACAATCCCTAAAATTACAGCTCTGTAAAGTGCCATTTTAAAAAACCCTAAGTTTAAGCCCTTCCGTAAATCAAAATATTATCCGAGTTAGTGTAACCTGCCACAATTTTTGTTTTGATATCAGAAAAAAATCCTTCTATAAGGGCCTTAAATGCGTTCACACTTTCTTGATATTCCTCCAAGTAAATTCGGTTAAAAATAACTAAACCTCCAGGCAAAGCCAACACTTTTAGTGCGGAAAGAAAATTTCCAGATGAGGCTAAATCAGGAAAGTCATCGCCCAAAACTGTATCTACAATAATGACATCAAACGTTTGTTTATTAATTCCATGAGATTCTGGCTCCACCACAAACCTAAAGGCATCATCAACAATAACGCGATGATTCCCAATAGAATCAAGGTCAAAATATTTCTTTGCTATATCAACAATGATAGGGTCAATCTCCACGCTTACAATATTCGCCTCAGGGAAAGTCTCATGAATAAAGTGCTGCATTGTCCCACCCCCAAGACCTAAAATCAACACATTTCTTGGAGGCATTTCCTGAGTTTGCTCTTTTACAACATTGGCTGTTTCTCCCCAACATAATTTACAAGCATTTTTTGAGTTTTTGCTTAGTGATTGAACAAAATTATCCACACTTAGTTTTAATACATCACCCGACTTTAAAACCTTAATGTTGTTATTAAACGGTGAAGATGTCTCCAAAATCACTTCGGGTAAGTTTAATCCTGAGAAAACAGACATCAACTAGTAGCCTTTCTTAAAATTTTTTCTTTCCCATTCATAAAAGGACGTAGTACCTCTGGAATCCTTACCGTACCATCAGGTTGTTGGTAATTCTCTAAAATGGCAATAATAGCCCTTCCTACAGCGCAGGCGGTATCGTTTACGGTGTGAACAAATTCGGTACCTTTTTCTGCTTTATACCTGATATTTAAGCGTCTTGCCTGGTAATCTGTAGTCATTGTATTAGTACCACCCTCCATAAATTCCCTTTCACCGGGGCGCCAATAATCAAAATCATGTTGTAAATAAGAAGCATTGTATCCTGCATCAGCGGTACATTTGTTTATTATTCTATAAGGCAACCGAAGTTGCTGAAGCATCCATTCATTTATTTCGGAAAATTCTTCAAAAATTTCTCTTGATTTCTCTGGCAAACAAACAGCATTCATTTCCAACTTATCAAATTGATGAACCCGTTTGATCCCTCGTACATCCTTTCCCCAAGATCCAACCTCACTTCTAAAGCATGTAGTTTGAGCATAAACCTTAATGGGAAGATCTTTTATATCCAAGATCTTATCCATAAAATAAGAAAAATTAGAAGGCTCCGAAGATCCAACTAAATAGAGATCATTATTTTCTTCTACATTAAAATTTTCAATTTTATATACATACTCTCTGCCTTCTGGAAAATGGCTTGTCCCAAAAAGAGAACGCTCCTTAACCAAAAGGGGAGGAACCAAGGGAATAAACCCTCTTTTTTGCAACTCCAATTTAAGCATTGCAAAAATAGCATCTTGCAATAAAACGGCTTCGTTTTTTAAATAGCAAAATCTGCTCCCCGAAACCAAGGCACTTTGCTTAACATCAATTAGATCCAACTCTTCCCCCAATGTGACATGGTCTTTATGAGGAAAGTCGATTTCTGGCATATAGTCTGGGTTAGAATAAGAAAACGGACCTTCTAAATAGCCAACCGTAGGCAACCACACTTTTAGCACTTCGTTGTCCTCTTCCCCTTGACCAACGGGCATCTCTGGAGAAGACATATTAGGTATGCGAACAAGAGTCTCCTGTACTTGCTTAGCCAGTTGAGAATATTCCTCCTCCAGTTTTTGAATATCCACTTTTATCTGAGAAGCTTCCTCAATAAGCTTTTGCCTTTCCTCGGCAGAAACCTTTGATATTGCCTCGGAAAGAGAATTTCTCAAAGCTCTTTTTGTCTCCAGCAATCTAAGAGCATCTCTCGCTTGAGAATCCACCTCCAAAAAAGCATCAAAATCCAAATCTGTAATCCCCCTATTTATTATGTTTTGTCTTATTAGTTCCGGATTTTTTCTAACAAATTCTGGATCAAGCATTTTATTGAGCTATCTTTTTTGACTTAGTACTTACCGTGTTAAATAGTTTTTTAATTCTTGCTAAAAATCCTTTCTCTAAGGATACATCCGAAACTGCTTTGCCTAACTCATCGCCTTGGGAAAAAGATACACCCTCTAGGTTATCAGCTATCTTTTCCACTTTTTTGGTGTCATTTATATTTGGTTTGAATTCCATACTTACAGATTATACACTTTTGGGAGAAAATTTTGCTACAACACTGTTTATTCTCTCTACAACTTTTTCAATCCCAATGTCTAACAATAACCATGCGGCGCGGGGACCATTGGTTTTTCCCAGTAAAATAATATATAGAGCTTCAAAAGCCGCCTTTCCCGAAAGACCTATTTTTTTAGCAACCTCAAAAATCTCCTGTTGCAAATCTTCTCCGGAAACAGCATTTTTTAAGTATTTTGACTCTAATAAGATGAGTAACTCCTCTAAGAATAGTAATTGTTCGTGACTCAACCCCGAACAAAGTTCAGGTATAATCTCTTGGAATGAAAATTTAAATTCTTCTGGCGCATATTTATTCAACCACTGCCTAGCAGAGTAAACTCTTTCTTCTAATACAAGTTTTTCAAATGTCGTTAAATCACTTCCTTTTTCTGTAGCAGCCCAGTTATAAATGTCAACAGAAGGCATCTGGACATACATAGCTATTGATCTAAAACGAGGCAGAAAAGTTGGGGTCTTAAACTCATCCCGAATTATACCCGCCTCAAAGTATTGAGCCAAATCCACATTTTTGTCATCTTTTTCATAAAAGAACTTTGCACATCTATCAAATTCATCAAATAAATCCAAAAAAGTTTCTCCGTTTGGATCAAACAGTATGGCTGTATTATAGTGAGTTCTTAAAATTAGAAAACGAGCAACCTCTGGGGGAAGAACCTCAATTAACTCTTTAGCATACATGCCAATACCTTTAGATGTTGACATTTTCCCTCCCTCTTTGGTCAAAAACCATTCATAAGGCACATCCAAAGGAACGGGAATATTAAAAAGGCCACATAGTTGATTTGCTATATCTCTAGAGCCTCCAGAACTGGTGTGATCCTTTCCTGCACCCTCAATATTTACACCCAAAACCTTCCAATGAGCTGGCCAATCCACTTTCCACATGAGTTTAGCATTCCCATCAAATGGGGAAATACGGCCCTTGTGACCACAACCTTTTGCCCATGAAACCAAATCCTCTTTGCATTCAAAGTCAACCTTATCCCCATCCCAAGAGGTAACCAAACTAGTTCCAACCTTTCCACAATTTGGACAAATAACCTGTAATGGGTACCAACCTTCGGGTTTCTCATAACCTGCAATGTCTGTATAGATTTTCCGAATATATTTAACCTTATCAAGGCTTTCTCTTATTATAGAGTTGAATTTTCCTGCAGAATAAAGATCAGAGCTAAAAATAACTTCGGGATGAGCTCCCAAAACATTAAAAACCCCAGTAAAAATATTCGCGTAAAATTGAGCATAATTCAACTTCCCTTCGGGGGATTTTATTTTGAAAAGGGGCTTACCCAAATCATTTTCGTAACCTAAACCGCTCAAATATACAGGAACTTTATTCATAGGATCCATATCGTTATAGATGTATGTGTATCGGGACTCTAGACCTTTCTTTAGCAATTCTTTATGAATAACATCATGTATTATCACACCCCTTAAGGAACCAATATGAATCTGACCTGAAGGAGTTTTCATATCATCCACATGAAAGGGGGGAACAACGTCTCTTTGTATTTTCTCTATAACTTCGGAAGGCCAGTACATGCAGACATAAAACCATAAAAACAGGCTTTATTCAAGGGATTGTTGAGAGATATAGACTATTAGTGAGAAGAATAAGTACTTGCTTCTAGAAAACCCAGAAAATCAGGGCGATTCATCCTAAAAAATCACCCCGCTACCTAAAACAACTATTTGTAAAATAATTATCTTGAGTAGTTCCCCTTTAAGATCGATTACGTATTCGATCACCTTTTAGTCATATGACCTCCAGGCGGGGTTTCAACTACGGTCGCTAATTGTCCTTGTTAGAAGAGGATGAGGATCGAGAACGACCCATGATAATCCCCACGAACAAAAGAACCACCCCAACAACAATACGCACACTATCCCAGCCTTCTCCGGTCCACGAGGTCCGCAACATATGTGTCCCAAAGAGAAGGGATGCGTATTGTAAA
>JAGPFW010000025.1 GCA_018056275.1 Patescibacteria group bacterium | reverse complement strand
CCGCCTGTCAAAAATAGGCAGCGTCCGGTAGTGATATCGGAATGAAAATTGGGTGAATTCAGGGAAACCTAAATGGCGAGCTTGTCGAGCCATATGGTAATCCTGAGCCAATCCATGAACGCGCGGTAGTTCGTGGCCGGTGCAGAGACTAGGTGATTACACCTCCGCCTCTTGGCGGAAGCGCCCAACCCCTCCCCCTTTTTCAAAAAAGGAGGGGATGAGATAGTCCACGCCATTTGGAAACAAATGGGTTTGTGTAAGCGGCTGGTCGGAGGTTCGAGTCCTCCCCGAGGAGCCAAGCTTGACGAGAGGCTAAATTGGCTATCTTGTTAAACGGTTTTATCCAGTCAAATCGGACTTTTTTACCCTTTAGCTCTAAGTTCTGAAGTGTCATCTTCAGAAGTAGTCGTTTTTCGTGAACTTCAGAACTTTCAAACAGTTTACTTGCGTTAGAAGCCAGTTTTAACAGGTATTCTGAAGTCAAATAGTACTCTTCGTCGGCATAGTTTAGCTTGCTAATTTTCTTTGTAATTTCTTTCTGTTTTGTCCGATACTCTTTTCGTTTTTCCTCATACTTGTTCTTAGTAATTCGCCTTTTCGAACAGGGAGTCTGACTCAAGGAGTAATAATAATTTTTTCTCTTTGAGGGCAATCTCGTTGGTTAATAAAAAGATAAATTTCATTACATCTTCAACTTTGCCTGTCTTATTTTATCAATTTTTGGTAAAATTTATAACTGGATTAAGTTATGTTGAGAAAAATATCCCTAAAGTTAGACAGGGAAAAACTCCTTAGCAGGATTGCTAAAGTCTCAGCTTCCGTTTGGTTGGCTTGTATTCTTGGCGTCTTTGCAATTATCGGTTATGTTGTTGGTATTAGGAAGGAATTATTTGATAAGGCGCCTGATGTTTTTATGTTTTCACTTCTTGGTTTAATCTTATTAGGATGTTTGGCTTTCTTGGTAGGAGCAGTAAGTTTTACTGCACAGCTTATAGCTAAGAGGTCTCAAAAGAAGCAAAATATTTTCATTTTTCTCATTAAGTTGTTTTTTATTCTCGCAATTTTACCCCTCTATTTATTGATTTATATTCTTAAACCTCTTGAGATTGTTAAAAGGTTGAGGCACGGCGGGCTCAAAGGATTATTAAAATCAGTTCGTTTGAAACCAATTTTGGGCAAAGCAGTTGCTTTGGTCTTAGTTGGAGTTATTATCTTTCCTATTTGGATTGGCGGGTATGCGATAGCAATTTATTTACCTGCTTTATTTTTTGGTTTTACCACTTTTCCCACGTCTGTCAATGGTTATTCTATGTTACCGACAATATCCGATGCGGAAATGATAGAAACTTACAGCTTTAATAGGGTATTGGCTATTTTTAAAAAACCGCAGAGGGGCGATTTGGTTGTCTTTAAATCTGGGAAAACGATCGAAAACGGGCAATTGGTTAATTATTTAAAAAGAATAATTGCTGTTTCTGGTGACGAAATTCTGATCGAAAACGGCTTTGTTTTTGTAAATGGTCAAGCATTAGATGAGCCTTATACCATGAAACCTCGTTCCACTTTTGGCGGGACTTTTTTGGAAGAGTGTAAGACTCTTAAGGTTCCCGAGGGATATGTTTTTGTTTTAGGTGATAATAGAAAGAGGTCAGAAGACTCAAGAAGCATAGGTCTTATTGCTCTTGACGAGATTAATTATATTTTGCCTTTTGGAAAGCAGGATAAATATAAAGATCGCTGGAGAGATACTTCAAGAGATAAAGAATTAGTAAACTTGCCGTCATTTGACTTTAATATTTATTACGAGCAACTAAACAAAGTAAGGCAAGAGAAGGGATTTAACCCTCTTAAAAAGAACGAGAAGTTAGAGGAAGCAGCAAAAAAAAGAGCGAAGGCAATTATCGAGTTTAATGAATTAAATGTAGAACCTGTAAAGAGCAAATATCCTTTCGAAAAGGCCCTAAGAGAAGTTGGCTACTTTAATATTGTAACGGGGGAAATAGTCGGTGTGGGCTATTTTGAAGAGGAAGAGCTTATTAATTACTGGTTGGAGTTTGAAACAAAAGAAACAATATTAAATAGAGATTATCAAGAAACAGGAATAGCGGCAGTGGTAGGTAAAATAAATGGCTGCGAGACGCAGGTGATAGTTCAAGAATTTGGGGGTTATGTGCCACCTAATTATAAACGAGCAGATATTGAAGGATGGAAAAACAATTTGTCAAGACTCAAAGAAGTTCAACCAAGTTGGGCGAGATTAAAAGAGTACAAAGAATTTTATGAAAAGAACAAACAAGATGTTGATAGAATCAATGAGATTATTTCTACAAGAATTGCCAACATTTCAACTATCGTGGCTAAAATGGAAGCGAACCAGTGGTTAAGTGCTACCGAACAAAAAATGATAGACCAAGATAAGCTTTTGTATGACGAGCAGGAAGCAATAGCGACAAGGTTAAATAGTCGCTAAGGTTGGCTTAGGTTGGTCTAACCCCAAATTTTCAAAAGCAATTTTGAGGTCGCTAAGGGTTATGCTAAACTCTAGTTGTTTGTTGATGAACAAGTCCTTTAGGGGGAGAGAAAAGACAGACGTTATTATAAAGAAGACATAATGAAATTAGTTAATAGCAGAAGTAAGCCGTAACTTTAACAATTTGGTTGTCTAAACCTTGTATGAGGCATGGCATAAAAACCGTTTAGAGTAGTAAGCTCCTCGTCAGAGCACTCTGAACGGTCATTGTCCGAAAGGGCTACGGGTAGCGAAAGCTATCGCTAACGGGAAGCTTTGTGTTTCTGGCCAGTAAAAGTTAATCAGAGAAAATAGATTAAAACTATAAAAATTAAAATGAGTACGAGACCGCTTTGTATAATTTCTGGTATCCTTCTTTTGCTTGCCATTCCTTCTGGGTGGTGGCCTTATGGCTACTATATTTTCCTTAGGTGGGTAATTTTTGTTTCCTCAATTATTAATGCTTTGGGGTTTCATAAATCTAAACTCACCGCTTGGGCATTTATTTTTGGAGCAATAGCTTTCTTGTTTAATCCATTTTTCCCTATTTATTTAAATAAGTCTAGTTGGGTTGCAATAGACTTTATAACAGCAACGCTTTTCTTTTTATCAGCTTATTCTATCAGGCAGAAAAATGAGCGGGTATAAATATAATTTTCAAGACCAACAAGTAGAAGCTTGGATGTTTCGTGTTCCTCGCGAACATTTTGCACTTTTTATAACACTACTTATCCTTTTTGCCATAAGTTTTTTTCTCTATACATTTAACATTTATATATTTTTGCTTTTCCTTTTTGGAGTAGTGATTTATATACAACTGCAACAGGCTCAATTTTTAGGTAACGCTGTCAGGGTCCATAAAAATCAATATTTAAACATATATGATACATTCAAAGATCAAGCAGCGAGATTAGGTATTTCGAAAGCCTCCTTGTATATAATTCAAGACCCCTATCTTCAAGCGTTTACACTTGGAATAACAAGTTGTACAGTAGTTTTAACCTCGGCACTTGTAGAGCAGCTCAATCAGGAGGAACTAAATTTTATTATTGCGCATGAGCTAGGGCATTACAAGGCTGGGCATACTAAACTATCCACTTTATTTATACCACTGGGAAGCAACAATGTCCTAAGCAATTTGGTTTTTGGTCTCTGGAATAGAAAAGCAGAGTACTCTTGTGATAGGTGTGGGCTAATACTTACAAAAGATATAGACAGTGCTATCTCCGCCTTAATCAAGCTGGCCGTTGGAGAGAAGCTCTATAAGCGGCTAGACATAAAAGGTTATGTAGCACAAATTAAAACAGCAGAAAAAAGTTCTGTAAAGATCAGCGAGTTGTTAGTAAGTCACCCTTTGATTACTAATAGAATTAAGAGCCTAATGCTATTTTGGAAAGAAAACTTTGTAGCAAAAACATAATAATTACAAATGAGTATGAAAATTAAATGTCCTCAATGTTGTTCTGAAAACCTAAAAGGAAGTAGGTTCTGCCAAGAATGTGGATACGATTTCAAAAATCTTAAAGAAAAAGAAACCAAAGACGAGGAAGCAAAATCTCTCCATAAAGAAATCGAAAAAATCGACGATGTGATTTTTCAACCCAAAAAGAAAGGAATTTCCTTCAAAAACATACTTATTGGAACTTTTGTTTTAGGAGTTTTGGGATTTATAGGATTATTATTTTTTCTAGCAAGTCCTCCCGCAAATGATTCCACCCTAGACCCCACAACCACTACTGAAAACTCAACAACGTTCCCCATAAGTTATCTAAACATAACAGACTATAAAATTATTTATGATGATTATGGAGAGAGTTATTTTGTGGGGACTCTGAAAAATGCTTATTCAAAAGCTGTTCGCAACGTAAGAGTAAGGCTAGATTTCTACCACGATAAAGCTTTGACACAACTTTTTGATACTCGTAAAGTAGTCATCGAGAATGGCGCTGAAGCTAATGGTGCATTTAGTTTTGAGAAACCCTTATACTTTTACCCACAAGATCAATATTGGTGGATTTGGAAAATCGAAGGCGCCGATTATGATTTGTAACAACTGTAAAAAAACAATTGATGATGATAGTAAATTCTGTCAATTCTGTGGGAGCAAGATCGAGCCAAACCACGGGGCAGAAGGAAACACACTCTGGCAGGTGTTTGTTGGGTTGTCTTTCGAAACAGATAAGGAGAGGCGTCAAAAGAATAGACAAATGATCCCTTCTTCAATTAGGGAGATAATAAAGAGGCTCTCTACAAATCTATTTGACTCTCTTAAAGAAGAGAACGAATTGATTTTGGATTTACCCTATGCAACATTGGAGGATATTAGAAATTCTTATTACTTTCTAGCAGAGGATGGTTTTTGGGTTTATCTAGCAAAGCGTAGGGTTAGTGGTCATAAAGCTCATGAGTTAATTGATAAGGATGTTGAAAAACTTATTAAAGAATGGGATAAGACATTCGTAAAAGACAAAGAGGAGGGTAAAAAAATGGTTGGTGAAGAGATTTTAGAGACAATTGTTGCTAGTCGAGATATTCAAGTAAACCACCTTTTAGAAAATCATGAAGAAATCAAAAAATTACCTGCTAAAGTAATCGAAAAAATAAAAGGAGATCTAGTTTTAATGCCTTATTGGGTTTATGGTTGTTGTTTATTAAGTGAAAGGAGGGAAAAATAAACTATGTTTTGTAAACATTGCGGAAAAGAAATTCCAGAAAATAGTAAATTCTGCAGATATTGCGGTAATCAATTATTAAGCTCGCATAAGATACATGCCGTAATAGAAGAAAGCATAAATAAAAATAGATTGAAAAAATTAGAATATGCAGGTTTTTGGATCAGGTTGGGTGCATATGCTATTGATGTGCTAGGGATAATAGTTAGTATGTTATTAATAGGAGTTGCCCTAAGTTTTCTATTTGGAGAGGGTGTGTGGGGGTGGTCTGAGTTTATTTGGAGTTATCTTTCTTACGTGGCATATAACACCTTTGCTCTATCCATCTGGTCAACGACTTTTGGCAAATATATGTATGGGCTAAAAGTAGTTACTGAAACTAATAAGCCGTTAGACTTTGGAACTGCCTTAAAACGTTCGTTTTTGCAACCACTATCCACATTTTTCTTTGGGGTTGGATATTGGAATATGAATAAAAACAATAAAAAACAGGCTTGGCATGATACTAAGACAGACACGATTGTGGTTAGGGAAGAAAAAAACTTAGCTTTAGCTTATATAGCAACAGTAATAGCAGTTATTGTCTGGGCTTATTTTTATAGCCTTGGCATGGAGCAATAGTTTTATGTATTGTAAATTTTGTGGAAAAAACATAGCCGTAGAGAGCAAATTTTGTAGGTATTGTGGGAAAAGAGTTAGTCATATTGCTTCTCAATCAGAAATGGGGCTAAACCCAGTTAGTTATTCCAAAAAAGAAAGCTTTATATCAAAAGCCCCTAAGACAGCAATTGAATTGGTGGTCGCAATTCTAGTTGGGGTTAATTTTTTTTCTGGGATTGTCGGAGGTATTTGGTTAGCTTTTTCAGGTGGCCTATCTCTTGTTTTTTATGGGATAGTTTTAAGCATCATCATGCCATGGGGTTATACGCTTGCCACATTGCCTCAGATGGGATTAGCTGCTCCTTTGGCTAATTTTGTAGAAAAAGGAAATAAATTAGTTGTGGGAATACTAGGTTTTATAATTTCTGTATATGGCAACTTTATATTGGCTATTTGGTCTATTTTTGTATTTGAAAGTTTGATTAAAAATCAACCTCAACCATTTATCCCATTGTTATTATGGGGTTATTCGACTGTAATGGCACCTTTAAGTTATATGGCCAGTAAAGAATCGCCTGATAGCGCTGGAACCTCAATGGGGCTTTTGTTTGTACAACTTAGTTTTATTCTCCTAACTGTTTTATTCTTATTTAATGGCTACGATTCTGCAAGAAATATAGCATTAAGTATTCTTGTACTCTTTTTTTCCTCTCTTACGGTCTCAACAGTCATAGGCAGTATGATTGCACAAAGAAGCCATTAAAATATAGTGAGTTGAGGAGTGGGGTAAATTTTATGTGTTGGCGTATGCCTTTAGGTCGGGGATATAAATGTACTCATTTTGCTGTTGTATAATAGTTCCAACGCTGTCCACAACTCGGAGCCGAATTTGTCTTAATTTGACCACCTTAGAACGTGGCATAATTAAATTATGAATAATAAAAACAACACTCTAAAGTCAGAAAATCCACTAGATAAAAGCCAATTAGCCCAAGACCTTGAAAAAAAGGCTAATTTTTGGAAGACGGCCTTTGTAATCCTATTGCTTTTATTTATTGGTGCCACAGGAGTTTCGATTTTTTTCTACAGAGAATCGTTTTTAGAAAAGCCTTTGGTCCAAAGACAGCCACAGGTTAGCGAAAAGTCCACACCGAAACCGACTGAAGAAATTTTATGCGAGACTCTCACCCAAGAAGAGTTGGTTAGTTTATTACCTCAAGAGGCAACCATGTATGAGTTGAGACATAATGGTTACAATTCTAGTAGATGCTTTTATTCAATTAATGTTTTTTTTCCATCAGATATGAATAAGAAAATAGAAAGGGATATTACCAAGAATCAACTGGTGGGTTGTTGGATTATTAATTTGAAAACTAAGGAGGCAAAGAGGATAGCTAATTGGCCCGATGATTATAGTTTCTCAAGATGGGTAAGCGAAAAAGAAATCGAGTTAATGGGTGATGATAGTGATACTGCCAGCGTTTTTAATATAGAAACAGGAGAGGTTGTCTCTCGAAGAGTTAACCGATTAAATCTAAGGTTTACAAGAGGGCAGGACAGGGCAGTTTTATTTAAACCCGTAAAACAGGTTGAAGGTTGCACCCTTGAGAAAGAAATGGTTCAAAACTGGGTCCAGTATCCTTTTGATTGTGTTGAGAAGTCTGATGTTACTATTCAAGTTGACGGCTACCCCGAACTGTTGTTGAAATATGTTGATAGAGAAACGGTTCAGATTAATGGAAGAATTTTTGGTGATTTATTGGGCGAGGGCAGTTGGAAAATTGAACTCTAGTCTTTTTGTCTTTTTTATTCTTTCTCTTGCCTGTCTAGCCGCTATTGAATCCTAAAAAGTCTTAATAAATTGTGCTAAACTATTAGCCAGATTAATCCTAGGGCTACGGAGCCAAGGGACAATAAATGCCCAGGCTTTCTTCCCCTTTTGTTTTATAATCTTAAAGAATTAAGAATAATTTTTTAAAATAAACATATGTGTCCTGTTTGTACCGTCGGCGTGGCGGCGGGATTGGGTTTATCCCGCTGGCTTAAAGTTGACGATGCCATTTCCGGCCTTTGGATTGGGGCTTTAATTTTGGCCCTGGCCATTTGGTTTTGGCGATGGCTTTACCAAAAGAAGGCCCAAAAGCCGTTGAGCGTTCTCTTGCTCTTGGCGGTGGCTTTTTGGCTTTTAACTTTTCTTCCCTTTCACTATACCGGGCTGCTTGAGAACTGTCGTCCTCTCTGGGGGATGAATCGCTTAATTTTAAGCTCAATTATTGGTATGCTAGCGGCCGCTTTGGGCATTTTGCTTGATAAAGATATTAGAGCCGGCAAAAAAGGCAAGGCGGCTTTTCCTTATCAAAAAGTGGTTTTTCCCCTCACCTTTCTTCTTTTGGCTAGCCTAATGATGGCCTTAATTTCTTAATGAAAACGATGAATAAAGAAGAACTTTTAAAAAAAGTTAAAAATTTTAAAGAAAGCGACAAAATTGATCTTTCCTCAAAAGAAGATTTGGCGGTGGCGGTGATGAATCTTATTAGCATCGAGGAGCATCTTTTCTTTACCTACAATAAAACCGGCGATAAGAAGTATTTAAAATTATTGGAGGAGGTCAGAAATTTACGCAAAAACTACCTAGCGCAAATTGTTAAAAGTCCCAAGGGAGAGCTTTGGTGCATCTCCAAGCATTTGTTGAGCGCGGCGATGAGGCTGATGGAGGTGGGCACCAAAAAATTAAACGAGGGAGAGGAAAAAGAGGCCAAGGAGCTTTTTGAAAAAAGTTATGATCTTTGGAACATTTTTTGGGGGCTTAACTTAGGCTTAATTGAGGCAAAAGATGTGCCGGCCGAAGAGGATGAGAAAGAAGAGATTAGGCTTGGGGAGGGAAAAAGGGTTTCCGTTTTTGCCAAATTGGGAGACGTTATTCAAAAAATTTTGGATTGTTGCCGAGAATAAAAAATAAAAAGCTTCTTTCTTGCTTTTGGCTTTCTTCGTTTATTTCTTTCAGGCTTTTTGGAAACATAATTCAGAAAAATTATTGGAAAGCCAATTTACGGCATTTTTTCGGCTAAGCCGTAACTTATCTCCTTGGTAAGAGCGGCGTGGGGTTCATTCTTACCAGGGGCGTAAGTCCCGCTGATCCTCTTTGGGGACGGAGCGAATATTCCGCCTCCGCCGGCGGATTCGCTGTATTAGGCGGAAAACCCACCTCTGGGGTGTAAATATGTAAATTTTGCCGTCGGCTGGCTATGACACTCTAAGGGTTTAATTGGTTTTTTTGATATAATTAAGATAATAATGGTGGAAAGCAAAGAAAGGCCCAACATCGAGAAGAGCTATCTTGTTCAAGAACAGTTAGGTGGTATTCGGGTGATTGATCAAACCACCGGCGATCAATTTTTCCGGACTGGCGCCGGCGGTTGGTTTTGATTGATGGGCCCCGCCAATCCTTTCGACGAAGATGTAGAGTCGACCGGTCGGGAAAAAGACTATCTTAACGATATCG
>JAGPFW010000024.1 GCA_018056275.1 Patescibacteria group bacterium | reverse complement strand
AAGCTATTTTAAATAGAATACAAATTGTTCCAATTTGTATTTTCTAATACTAAGCTTTCTTTATGGAAACTTTGGAGACACCTTTTTTAGATAGTGAAGATATAGAGATAATATCCTTGGATAAAGATTCTCAGGATTATCCCTTATTGCTAAAAGATTTAAAGGATTACCCCCAAAAGTTGTACATAAAAACTAAAAAAGGCTCTTTTGATTCAAATATATTTAGTAAATGCCTTTCTGTTGTTGGTAGTAGAAAAATGACTGATTATGGTAAAAAGGTTACTCAATATTTTGTTGCTGACTTATGCAATATAGGGGTATGCATAGTTTCTGGTTTTATGTACGGCATTGACGCGCAGGCACATATTTCGGCACTTTCTGTAGGTGGGAAAACAATTGCTGTTATGCCCTGTGGCCATAACTACATTTGTCCTGATTTTCAACGTGGTCTACACGATAGAATTCTTGCGAATGGAGGTATCTTCCTTTCGGAATATGAGGGTGATACTACTCCTAAAACATGGACATTTCCTCGTAGGAATAGGATAGTAGCTGCACTTAGTTTGGCAACTCTTGTCATTGAGGCCGGAAAAAACAGTGGCTCTCTAATAACAGCCAATTATGCAAGAAAATTAGGAAGGCAGGTATTTGTAGCGCCTGGGGATATATTCAACCCCTCTATTGAGGGAAATTGGCATTTAGTCTATACAGGTGCTACTGTGGCCCATTCTAGCTCTCTAATAAAGGAAAAGATTCTCTTGTCAGCAAATCATACCAGCCAGCAAACAACCTTTAGTACTGATACTTTGGATAATTCATACTTAAAACCCTTTTATAAAGAAAATAAGCTATCTATTTTTGGTGACCTAGAAAAGACAGAAGAGGATCTTTATTTCCTGTTAAAAAAAGAACAACCCTTACTTCTGGATGAGATATACCAAAAATTTGGTGTACCCATACCTGAGATTATGACACTTTTAACTTCTCTTACAATTAAAGGTTTTGTCACTCAAAAAGGAGATGCATATTATGCTAGTTAAGATAAATTCTGCTACTCCTTACGGTTTGGAGGCTCAGGCTATTTCGGTGGAGGTAAACATTGCCAGCAGGGGACTTCCTGGATTTGACATTATTGGCCTTCCTAGCAAAACAGTAGATGAGAGTAAGCATCGCATAAAGACGGCGCTTATCAATCTAAAGATTGATTTTCCTTATAATAAAAAGATAACAGTGAATTTAGCCCCCGCAGACATACCTAAAATCGGGTCTTTTTATGATCTTCCGATAGCGGTTGGCATTATTTGTCTTTTAAAGGCGATAAATCCTCCTAGCAAGAGTCTGTTTTTTGGAGAATTGTCATTGGATGGAGATTTACGCCACACAAAAGGCGCATTCCTATTAGGTTTGTTCGCCAAGGAAGGTTCTTATGATTCTGTCTATGTTCCTATGTCAAATGCCCGGGAAGTTTCTTCCATCCCCGGAATAAAAGTTTTTCCGGTAGAAAATTTTTTCCAAGTTTACGAACATCTTTTAAATATAAGAAAGATTAAACCTTTTCTAGGAGAAAGTTTTCAAGCGGAATTATCAACAGAGCCTAACAGTGGTAGGAAAGGGGATAGTGTAAAATTGGCTGAACCCAAGCATTTATTAGGAGAATATAACTCATCTGCTGTGGATTTTTCTGACATAATTGGGCAAGAATCCGCAAAAAGAAGTTTGGAATTGGCTGCTGCAGGAGGACACAATTTTATAATGATGGGTCCCCCCGGAGTGGGGAAGACGCTATTATCCCAAGCTTTTTGTTCAATACTTCCGCCCCTTTCCTTAAAAGAATCCCTAGAAGTAACAAAGATATTTTCTGCGGGAGGTTATATACCTCCAAATGGGTCTTTAATAAGAGAGAGACCATTTAGAGCTCCTCATCACAGTATTTCATATGCAGGCATGGTTGGGGGAGGGACAATACCTAGACCCGGGGAGATAAGTTTGGCTCATAGAGGCGTTTTGTTTATGGATGAATTTCCGGAGTTTCCTTCCAATATTATAGAGATGTTACGTCAGCCTCTGGAATCTGGTTATATTACTATCTCTAGAGGAGTGGGTAGTTTTAAATTTCCATGCAGATTCATACTCTTGTTGGCTCTAAATCCCTGCCCTTGCGGATATTTTGGTCACTCCAAAAAAGAATGTATTTGTTCTCCGGGGCAGATTAGACGCTATAGAAAAAAGGTTTCTGGGCCAATATTGGATCGTGTGGATTTATTTACAACTTTGAGTTCCTTTGGAGAGGGGGATTATTCTTTTGAAAAAGTAAATCCATTTGTTGAGAAGAAAAATACTTCTTCTTTTGCATGTGCAGAAACTCTAACAAAAAGAGAAACATCGGGAGAGGTTAGTAAAAGAGTTATTAAAGCTAGAAAAATACAGGAGAAAAGGTTTGAAAAATTTGGAATATTTTGCAATTCCGAAATGAATAATTCTCAAACTCTTGAATTTTGTAATTTAGATTCCGCGGAAAAGACTTTTTTGGATAAAGCAGCTTCCTGTTATGGTCTTTCGGCGAGGGCGTATTTTAAAACAATAAAAATAAGCAGGACTATTGCGGATTTGGAGGGTGAAGATCGCATATTAAAGGAACATTTGGCTGAGGCGTTACAGCACAGAGTTAGAGATTTTGATTAAGTTGCTTTATTTAAGGCATCAACTTATAAATCTACTCGTAAAAATAATTCATACAATTTGAATTAGTTGAAATTTATATAATAGTTGTTGTACTATCCCAGTATGGTATCAATTACAAAAGTTTCAAAAGCCTTTTCGGATAATAACCGATTAAAAATTTTGGAATTCCTCAGCGAAGGACAGCGCAATGTCACTGATGTGGCAGAGAATCTCAAAGTAGAGGAGAACCTTGCTTCTCATCACTTGCGCGTTTTAGCTGATTTGGGATTCTTGCAAAATGATAAAAAAGGTAGACAGGTCTTTTATCGTTTAAACGAGAAGAAATTTGTCTCCCTTATAAGAGATATAAGCAAGAACCCCGCATTTAAGGAAATTCTTGAAGCGGCCTTAAACGAATAGGTTCACATAATTCCCTTTATAAGAGGATAAATTATAGATAAGTGAGGGCTTGATTTTGCTCATTGTTGTTGTGGGTAAAGTCAAGCCCTTATTTTTGCGTGGCCTTTGCGGGAAAACTGCGGTAATTGATGTGTGTTTTTCGAGTTTTCCACAATATTGTTGATAACTTTATATTTTTGCACGTTTTAACAACTATTGCGGAGAAAATGCGGGAATTGTAGTGGAATTTTGGCCGATTAATGGCCTTTGCAACTATAAGATAAAAACTGCCTGAAATTCTATTTAAAATAGAGTGTTCACCCTTTTCAGGAAACAAAAAACTTACTAAAACAAGTGAATGCAAAATTTTTTATCAAGAAACCTGTATTTTACCTGTTGTTTTTTTGCCTTATTAGGGGCAATTGCTACATATACATATTTTTATAATAGGGAAGCCCTTTCGTCTTCAACGGATGAGTTGTCTCAAGAAAATATTGTTGAAACTTTAGAGAAAATAATTGTGGATGTTTCTGGGGCGGTTGAAAATCCGGGTGTTTATACATTACAAAATGGAGCAAGATTGGCAGACCTTATAAGCCTTTCTGGTGGGGTCACTTTTGAGGTTTCCCAAAAATGGTTATCAAGAAATTTAAATTTGGCAGCTACCCTAAAAGATCAGCAAAAAATCTATATTCCTTTTGAGTGGGAGGTTGTTTCATCCTTTCCTGAGTATGAATTAAAGGAATTGGCTTTGGAGTCAACTACACCTTCAACTGGCGTTTCTTCTGGAAGTTCCAATGCTTTGGGGGTTTCTGATGATGTCTCTAGTGGGGGTGCCTCGTCAGGAACAGACAATTCTATTACTGATGCCTTAATTAACCTTAACCTTGCAACCCAAAAAGAACTAGAAACTCTTCCTAAAGTGGGAGAGGTGACTGCGAAAAAAATTATAGATTTTAGACCTTACGCTGGATTTGAAGATTTAAAGGAAAAAACTGGAATATACGACAGTGTTATAGAGGCTATTAGGGAGTTTGTGACTTTTTAAAAATTAAGTAAACGAATTATGCGGAAAATAAAGCCTTTTTGGTTACTAATACTACTAACCCTTATTGCAGCGCGAAGGGTTTTTACTTACTGCAATTGCGATCTTAGTGCCTGTTTTGATAAAGAGCATGTTTTGGAAACGCCTTTGTTTTTTATGAGAATAAGGCCTACCCTAGAAAAAATGCGGCAAGCGGCCACTTCACATGCAAAGGCTTATTTGCCGAGTCCCCATTCAGAACTTCTCTTAGGAATGGTTGTGGGGCTTGATTATTTTTCCAAACTTCCTTTCTTCAAGAAAGCCCTTATAGACACAGGCACTATACATGTGGTGGTGGTTTCTGGTTTCAATATAAGCTTAGTATATTCTTTGGTTTGGAAGTTATTGGGGTCTTTTTATGATAGGAAAAAGTTTTTCATCGGTATAGCGGTTGCTCTTTTATACGCAGGTCTCTCGGGTTTTGAGCCCCCAGTTGTGCGCTCTTGGGTGATGGGGACTTTAGCATATTTAGGGAAGCATTACGGAAGGTCGTTTCCCGCTTTAAAACTAGTCTTTGTTTCAGCCTTACTAATGATTTTGTGGCAACCAGCCTATTTATTTAGTCTTAGTTTTCAGCTAAGCCTTTCTGCTACTTTAAGTTTACTTCTATTTACGGGAATAGTGGAAAGGATCGCTTTTATTTCAAAATATATACCTTCACTTTTTAGAGAGGACTTTATAACGACAGTAGCTGCCCAAATACTAGTTTGGCCTATTTTGTCATATTATTTTGGTAGAGTAAGTTTAGTTTCGGTTGTAGTGAATACTTTTGTTTTATGGACAGTCTCTATAAGTACCATTTTAGGCGGACTTTTTTTGTTTACGATTTTTCTAGGAGATACAGTAGCTAGAATTTTTGCCTTTATTGCTTATATTCCACTGGATTTCTTTGTAAATACAGTTCAATTTTTTGCCGATATCTCTTTAAAGTGGGGGATTGCCCAATTAGATTTTCAAATATCTTCAAAAGTTTTGTTTTTATATTATTTTGTATTGCTTCTTTTATTATTTTTAAGGGGTAAAAAATCATCTCAGTCGGAATTTGCTTTTGGTGCAACCTTTTCATCCATTAAAGAAACCTCCCCAGATATAACGACCTCCAATCAGTTGGGTGGCGGTTAATTAAAAATTAATAATAAAGGGCATTATTTATTCAGAAAATTATGAGAAATCATCTTATTTTATTTATTTTTTACACATTTTTAAAACTATTAATTTATTTAGATCAGCATGTGCGGTTTTTTCCTGAACTTGTTTTTTTTGATGTTGGTCAAGGAGACGCTATCTTTATAACAACACCTCATAAAAAGGCGATTTTAATTGATGGTGGTCCTGGATATACAGTTTCTCACAAATTAAATTCATACTTTCCCTTGAATAATTGCCACTTGGAAGCAGTTTTTTTAACCCATCCGCATGCGGATCATTTAGAAGGACTAAATAGAGTATTGGACAATTGTCATATTAAGCGGATTTTTTATACTCCTGCTGTGTATGAAAGTAGTCTTTATGACGAATTTCAGGAAAAAGCTCTTAAAAAAACCAAAAACGGTGCTTTAGTAACCCCTTTCTTATCCGGGGATATTTATAAACCCGAAAAATTTGGGAGTCTTGTATTTTTTGGCGCGTGGCCACCCAACCATTATATTGGGAAAAGCCTTTCTAACATAAACAATGTTTCCACTATGTTGTTTTTGGATTTTGGCAAATTTGAGGCTCTTATTACAGGAGATGCAGAACTAGAGGTTTTAAGAGAGATAAATTCTTCTTTTATTAAAAACGAGTTTGGTTTTTTAGATGGATCCTTAGAAGTTTATAAACTTTCTCATCATGGGGCAAAAAATGGCTTTAATGCGGAATTCTGGAATAATCTTAATCCCCTCCTTACGGTAATTTCGGTAGGGGCTGTAAATAAGTTTGGTCACCCCCATCCCGAGGTTCTTGATTGGTTAGAAAATGTTAATGCAAGGTATCTTCGTACTGATATAGAGGGCAATATAAAAATAAGGTACAATTCTTTTTAGTATGGAAAAAAAGATTATTAAGGCACCCCAGAAAGGTGGCGGCAGTGCTGGTCCGTCTGATAAAAATTCTATAGATCCTATTGATGCAACAGGTAATTTTTATGAACCGGTCAAAAGGGGTAAGGGTGGTTTGGTAAAATCTTTAAGTGGAGCGAATTTTGATTGGGGAACTATTGAAAGGATAGAAAATCTTATTAAAGAGGCAATATCTGATGAGTTTGGAAGTGAAGTTATAGCAGGAATTCCTATATTAGTTACCATACCAACCGAAAGCTCTTGGGGGGATTATACTACAAATGTAAGTATGCATTTGTCCAAAGCTCTTAAGCAGTCCCCATTTGATATTGCTAGTAAGATACAATATAGGATATTGGAGAAAATTAAGAAGTTGCTAAGAGATGACACTTTGGACAGTGTAAGTGTGGCTCCTTCGGGTTATATTAACTTCACAATATCCCACTCAACTATAAAAGGTTTACTCAATTTCTTAATCCTAGATGATACATCTTATGGGACGCAAAAAAATAGGATAAAAAATGATTATTTGGAGGGAAAAAATGTAATAGTTGAGTATACAGATCCAAATCCATTCAAAGTTTTTCATATAGGACATTTAGTTCCAAACGCCGTGGGAGAAAGTTTATCCCGAATGTTTGAATTTTGTGGCGCAAATGTAAAAAGGGTTAATTATCAAGGTGATGTGGGTATGCATGTGGCAAAAGCAATATATGGAGTGCTTGTGGAATTTGCAAATTCTTCTCAAAATGATGACCTGGACTCTTTTATGCAAATGTTAGCTTCCCTTCCAATACAGGAGAAAATGAATTTTTTAGGTAAATGTTATGCCTTGGGAGCTTCCTTTTACGAAGAGGAAGAAAAAAAAGCGTTAATTCAAAAAATAAATGCTTGGGTATATGTAATCGCGCAAGAGATGGTAGTAAAGGAATATGGTTGGGAGCCAAAAATAGATTATAAAAGTATTCTTAGTGCAGAATATTCTCAGGGAGTACCTTTGGAATTATCTTTATCTCATTTTGATAAAAACTCCTCTGATAAGAACTCTAATGTTTCAAATAAAATTATAGACATAGATGCCATTTCTAAAATCTATTTGTTAGGTAGAAAATGGAGTTTAGATTATTTTGAGACTATTTATAAAGCGTTAGGTACAAGATTTGACCATTATTATTTTGAGAGCATGGCGGGGGAATTTGGCTATAGCTTGGTTAGGGAGTTTTTAGGTTCTGTTTTTGAAGAGGACAATGGTGCTGTGGTTTTTAAGGGAGAGGATTATGGTTTACACACAAGAGTTTTTATAAACTCCAAAGGTTTGCCAACTTACGAAGCAAAGGATTTAGGCCTCGTTTTCTTAAAGCAGAAAGATTACGACTATAGTGACTCTTTTATAATCACTGGTTCAGAGCAAAGCGCTTACTTTAAAGTTATTTTTAAGGCCTTGGAAAAAATAGATCCTATTTTATCAAAAAAAACTCATCATGTTGCTCACGGTATGTTAAATTTGTCCACGGGGAAAATGTCTTCCAGAAAAGGAGATGTTATTTCGGTTGAGGAACTGTTGGGACAATTGTCATCCCTAGCTTTGGAAAAGATGTCTCTTGGTGGGGAGGATTTCTCTGATTATGATTCCGCCCAAAAAATTGCGGTGGCGGCGTTAAAGTATTCTATACTAAAGCAGCAATTAGGTAAAGATATCGTTTACGATAGAGAAAAATCCCTTCAGCTACAGGGAGACACAGGACCTTATTTGCAATATTCTTATGTAAGAGCTTATTCGGTTTTGGAAAAAGCAAAAGAACAGCACATGGAACTTATGGAAGTTTCGCAAGATGACATAGAAGATTTTTCACCTTGTGAGCGAGACCTTGTAAGGCATTTAGCACACTTTAATGAGGTTGTGATAAAAGCTACAAAAGACATTTCTCCCAGTTATATTTGCACCTATCTTCATGAACTGTCAGGCAAATTTAATACGTTTTATGCCTCATCCAAAATTATTGATTCGGAGGAACCTAAAATCAGCATTCTTAGATTATCTATAACTAAAGCTTTTCTGGTGGTTTTAGGGAATGGTTTAAATCTTTTGGGTATTGAGCCTATTAAAAAAATGTAGAAAAATTTGTCATGCTTTTTAGAATTATAAGAGGATTTTTCACTGCTATTGTAGTTTCTTCCCTTTTTTTGGTTTTCTTCTTGGTCATTAAGTATTTTGGTCTTCCCGATTTTAATTCTAGCCAAAATTTTTTGGGAAAAATACTAGGAAATCTTCCTTCTTTTTATGTCAAGATTCCCGGAGATATGCGCGAGGATCTTTTAGAAAAACCTGCTGACTTTAATAGGGAAATAGCGGTGAAAGTGGGCTTGTTTGCAGATGCCGAAGGTGATTGGAAAAATTTGGAGAAGTCTCTAAACAGAATGGAAGATCTTTCTGTTGATGTGGTTTTCTTTTTGGGGGATCTCACCCGATGGGGTAGCAAGGACGATTTGTTGGAGGGAAAAGCTGCCCTTGAAACTAGCAAACTTCTCATATATGTCTTGCCAGGAGATCATGATTTGGCAGCCTCTGTTTTGGAAGGAGATATTTTGGGTTTAAAAAACTTTGGTGAGGTTTTTGGCGAATACAATCATTTGTACAAAAAAGGAGGCTATACATTTTTACTTTTTAATAACAGTGCCAATTTTTCCACTATCACGGATGCGGATTTTGATTTTTTTACCCGTAATATAGCTACAGCAGATTTTGTCATTCTTTCTCAGCCTTTATATCACCCATTTAGTTCCAGAATAATGGGAGTAGTGGACGGTAAAGAAGTGTCAAATGTATCCAGGCAGTCACAAAAAATGCTAGATTTGATTCGTAATTCTAAGGTAAAAGCAATTATTTCTGCGGATCAACATATGTTTAGCAATTCATTTGACCCCGAAAAGAGTTCCCTCAGGCATATTGTCATAGGCGCTTTAGTGTCAAATAGTGAAGAGATAAGAAACCCTCAAGCACCTAGGTTTGCAATATTGGATGTTTTTACGGACGGAACCTTTAGGGTTGTTGACATGGTTTTATAGTGTCTGTCCCTTTCCTTTACAAAAAAGCAAAAAAAATGCACAATACCCCTATGAAAAATTTTGATACAAAACAACAAAAGACATTAGTTCTGGTTAAGCCCGATGGTGTTCAAAGAAGCCTTATTGGGGAAGTAATTCACAGATATGAAAAATGTGGCTTAAAGTTGGTGGCATTAAAAATGGTCATTCCATCCAAGAAAATGGCTCTTGACCATTATTCTATTGATCCAGAGTGGGCAATAAAGTCAGGGACAAAAACATTTGAGT
>JAGPFW010000023.1 GCA_018056275.1 Patescibacteria group bacterium | reverse complement strand
AGTCATAACAAAGAGAACTGCCATTCAGGGTACAGTTCTGAAGTAGCAACTTCAAAATCTCTCGTTTTTCATCGGTTCAGAACTTTCAGACAATTCGACCGCTTTTGATTCCAACTTTACCAAGTAACCACAGGAAATATAGTATTTTCTTTTGATTCTTGTCCTGACATTCTCTCTTTTGTAATCCTGCCAGTCATTTAGTCCACTTAACGTGGGTTTTGTTAGGTGCACCTAACGTAATTCCTAGAGTTTTGCTCCAGTTTAGAAAGGTTAATTTTCAGGTTCTAAACTATGATTTTTAAAGTCTTTAAACGTTCCCGTCTCTTTAAAGTCAATTTCATATAGTAGAGTGCCTACTTTTCTGACCTCAACCGAATCAATACCAACTTCGTCTAGCATATCCATTGTAACTAACTCCTCCGATTTAACTTTAAAAACTTCGTCCAATAACCACTCCCCAAGTTTAGAGTTTGGATTAGACATTAAAGCTTTACCGCCTTGCTGACAAACTTTTGTACTTATGACTTTGCCGTTTGGTAGTTTAAGTTTAAAAGGAGTATCGATAGGAGGACAAATTGTTGAATTTCTTGTTTCAAAAAGCAATAAGAATGGCCCCTGTTGCCATCAAAACACTACCAATAATTACATTCAAAGTGACCTTTTCGCTTAAAAACAACGCTCCGAATACGACTACCAGAACCAGGCTTAGTCTATCAATTGGAACGACCTTTGAAACATTTCCCAACTGAAGAGCCCTAAAATAAAATAACCAGGAAATTCCCGTTGTTAGACCAGAAAGTATAAGAAAGAAAACCGAGTGTTTTGACAGGGAATTTAAGCCGTGAAACTCCCCGCTAAAAAGTACGATTGACCAGGAAAAAACGGTAATAACCACCGTCCTAATTGCAGTTGCAAGATTGGAGTTAATATTAGCGACCCCAACTTTGGCTAGTATAGCAGTAAGTGCAGCAAATAGAGCGGACATAAACGCAAATATCAGCCATGACATACTTAGATTCTACACTATAAAAATCACATGCTCACTATTCATATTCGTGTAGCATTTTGTAGGAAAAATGACCCAAACAAATGTTAGTCTCGTCCACAATACCTACTTTAATAACCATTTAGCAAAATTAAATTAACTGCAATATCAATTTTAGCAATCTCCTGGTTCACATCAGCCAGTAACTTAAAATTCTCAAAAACCTTGATAATATCCGTTAGATAAGTGACTACGTTAAGGTTACGGTTTTTGAGCCACCCAACTCATTTTATAAAAACAACACTCCTTGCTAAAATAATCCCATGCTACTAGCAAAAAACAGAAAAGCCCTGTTTAATTACGAAATTATTGAAAAATATCTTGCAGGAATTATGCTCACTGGATATGAGGTAAAGGCCTTAAGAGAACGTAATGTTAATTTTGAAGGTTCCTTTGTAAAGATTGAAAATGGGGAAGCCTTATTAATAAACTTGCAAATTGGTAGATATTCTAAACAAGGCCAAAAAGTGGACGAGACAGCGGAAAAGAGGGCAAGAAAGTTGCTTTTAAACAAAGTAGAGCTTGAAAAAATCACTAGGCAAATACAAGAAAAGGGGAAAACTATAGTGCCTCTAGCTTTTGTTTTAAGGAATAATCTGATAAAATTGGAGATAGCCGTAGTTAAAGGAAGAAAGAAGTATGAGAAAAAGCAAGTAGCAAAGACTCGACAGATAGAGAAGGACTTGCTTAGACAGCGCAAAGATATGGGTATACGAGGATAATACTTGGGGATGGAAGGATTTGATTGATAGTACTTTTAAAATATGGGCGCAAGCCAAGTTGCTGATACTTGTAAATCGCAGCAAAACCATATTTGCCGATGATGAAATGGCATACGCACCTGTTGATGCTTACGCATACGCAGGAGCAATGGCCTAAACTTAGTTTAAGGTCAGGTTCTAAAGTCTCTGTCCGAAGGGGTTTATAGAATCTAATAAAATCGGAATGAGGGGTGCAAAAAATGGTAAAAATGCAACCCGAGAGCAAAAGCTCAAAGAAAATACCTAAAAAGGGATAACAGGGTATGTTAAAGACCTTGCCTTTTGAGATAAACTTTTAACTAAGCTTGTAGATGTTCATATTTGGTCTTTCAAGACAGGGGTTCAATTCCCCTCATCTCCACCAAAACAGCGCATACTGTGCCAGAAAATGTTGGGTATACAAGAGACTCGTTGTTAAAGCAACCTTATTTGTATAGGATATATACGTATGGATAGTAGCCATGCCATCTTAATACTTTCCGCTGTTGTTACCCTTTTGGCCTTAGCCATTGTTATTTTAGCTATTCATCTAAGCAAACTTCACCAGATTCTTCAAGGGATTTTACTTTACTTTTTTGTGTTTTTTAGTTTTATCTTTGCCTATTGGGTGCAATTTCCCATAACTAGAGCATTTGCTTATTTTGCCCAAAGAAATCCAGATAATACGTTTTATGATTGTCGCATCCTAACCGAAGAGACATGCTATCGCCGTGCTGATTGTACTCTCCATATAATTGAAGATCCTCACATAAAAAAGTTTGTTTGTGTTTCCAAAACAATAGAAAAATAGTTTCAACCCCCCGTTCTTCTTCAGAGTTTCTCTTTACACGCTACTAAATTGTTATTCCAACCAAGGATATTTTTTCAAAAGTAACAAACTGCCTTTAAAATTTGGACTAATTAGGCTTTTATAGTTTATTTCCTGTTCAACATAAAAGTCGGCAATAGGCGTGTAAGAAGCATAGAACTCATAATCTTCTCTTGGAGGCATCCAAGCCCTGGCGCTTATTTCTTCCATTGTTTGTGCGTCTGCAAAGGCATCTAATCTATGATAGGCATTAAATTCAAATGTACTGTAATATTGCAATTTCTCTATTCCGTACTTTTCGGGTATCTCCCAAACGGTTTTTATTAGGCTTAAATAATCGTGTTCCATTGCAAAAGAGCTTATGGCAAGGGCTCCAGTTAGTATCCACGCAAGCAAACTGGCAGTTTTTTTAAATTCCATCCATTTTCCAAGTAGAATTAAAAGTAAAGGCAGGGCAACTAAGATATATCGGTCGTAATAACTTCTAAAAAGAAAAAAAGTAACCATAGAAATTACTGTGGCAATAAAAATGTTTGCTACATTGGCATTTTCTGGCTTAATAAAATTTTTAACCCTAACTTTTTGGCCTTCAAGTTTAGAAAAACCCATACACACGAGGCATGAAAAAGAGACCATAGAGATTAAAGTTAGTAATGCTTGCGCTCTAACTGGAGAATTAACAAAGAATGTTTGTTTTATCCCCATGTGCAATGAAGCAGGTAAAAATCCTGCGTAGGTTAAAATATTTGGAATATAAAACATCAGTTGTGTTTGCGTTTTCCAAAAATAAATTGCCACCCCTGACATAACGCAAAAAGTTCCAATAAAAATCAAAAGAAATTGCTTATTGAGGAAGTCTTTGTCTTTTAGTTTTTGCATCAAATACACGAGTGTAATCGGAAATGTAAAAAACCCAAAATAAAACAAGGTTTTTAAAAATCTCTCTACTGCAACAATATATGTAACAGGGATTATTAGGGATTCTAAACTTTTAAGTAAAGAACCTTGTGTATAAACTAAAGTTTTGGGAATAAGGAGTTCATAAACTAAAAAAATTCCTATTGGGAAGAGATATTTTATATAATCCTTTAATTTTCTTTTATCCAAGAAGAAAAACTCTGTTATAAAAAATGCGGGCAAAAAGAAAAGAGCGACTTGCCTACTTAGATATGCGAATGTCCAAAAAAGCATGGTCAGAAAAGCGTAAACATTTTCATTGCCCATTTTTTGTGAATATCTTGCAAAGAAATATAAGGACATAATTATTGTGGTTAAAAAATAAGGCTCTGACATAAATGTAAATCCTAGATGTAAATAAAGTGGGTTGAAAAACATAATAAGTGTGAGTAATAGTGCTTTTTTATTAGTGATTTTTTCTAGCAACAAAAGTTTGTACATGTATATAGTGCCTAGCAAAAAAAATATGGAAGTAAGAAGGCGCAAAAGGGAAGGGTCTTGTCTTATGGCATAAACCATAACCCCCAGTATGAGCTGAAAAATCAAGGTAGGGGATGTGTAAGTGTGTAACTTTAAACCTCTTTCTACAAAGTGCCTAACATTCCATTCGTAAACATAATCGTCATTTAGGAGGAAAAATCCCCTCCAAGGGAGCGTTGCTATTAAAAACAGCCATAACAGGATAAGTAATAAAATATGTTTTTTTGTTGTATTTGAATGGCTCTGGCATGTATTTTTTGCATCTTTCACTATTGGATAATAGCATGTTTTGGTTAGGTGCTTGGATTTAATATTGATATTATTGAAAATTAATTTTTCATAATGCAGAGGACATTATAGGTTCTCAAGCATTGGAGATGTCAATTTTAGCATTATTTTAGTTACGCAGAACATGCGTGTGATCATACTTAAACCTATATCCATTATTTGCATATTATGTTATGGTTAAATTTACACACAGAAAGATTTAATATTATTAGATTAAGAAAGGATAACGAATGTTAAAAAGAACAGTTCATTTTTTGGCAAATGGTTTGGTTGTTTTTCTTGTGGCGAAGTATTTAGAAGGGGTGTCTGCCCCTGATTTTTGGATTGCCCTTCTTGCATCGGTTGTTATTGCCTTATTAAATATTTTGGTAAAGCCCATGTTGGTGTTGCTTTCGTTACCTATAAATATTTTGACATTAGGATTTTTTACCTGGGTTTTGGATGCCGTAATTGTTCTTTTAGCTGCATATTTAGTGCCTGGTTTTTCTGTGGCCACATTTTTAACCGCCTTAATTTTTGCTTTAGCAACTTCCATTGTGTCTTTTTTGCTTAATAAGCTAGTAGACCTCATTTTTTAGTTCTACGGGAGCCTTTGGTACAAGGAACCAAGATTTGTATTCTGGTTTTATAAGAAGTTTAAACTTTTTTTGTTTACAAAGTGATTCTGAAGTGCGAATTCATGTCAAATAGGGTCTAGATCTTTTAAATCATGCTAAAATGACGATTGCTGTGAAGGTGTAGGTATAATCATTCAAGGAGGGTTGGCAGAGTGGTAATGCAGCGGTTTGCTAAACCGTGACGGGGTAATATCCGTCCGTGGGTTCGAATCCCGCACCCTCCGCCAGTTGCAAAATTAACAACCTGATATACTTTTTTTATGCTAACCCCAACAGGAAAAATTAAAGAGAAGATTGATAATCCAACCAAAACCTCAATATTTGACATTATTTGGGGAAACAAGCAAATTGACGACCCAAACATATATCAGCTCATTAATCATCCCGCGCTACAGCGTCTCAAAAGGATATGGATATCTACTTATGGATATCTTTTTGAGTTAAAGCGTAACTCTACCAGATATGAACATTCGGTGGGGGTTTACCTTTTGTTAAAACACTTTAATGCCTCAATAGAAGAACAAATAGCGGGGCTTATTCATGATGTTTCACATACGGCGCTTTCTCATGTTTCCACATATGCCTTTTTAGGGGGTTACACAGGGGAGGAATTTCATGAGCTTCAACGTCGCCGATTTCTTAAGGATTCTGGTCTTTATGATCTGATAATGCAATTGGGTTTTGATCCAGAATATATTTCCAACGAGAACAATTTTCCTTTATTAGAAAACTCCCTTCCCGATATTTGTGCAGATAGATTAGATTATGCTTTGCGTGATGGATTGCATCTTCAAATTCTTTCTAGGCAACAAGTAAATAAAATTTTGCAGGGATTAGTGGTTCATGACTCGGAATTTGTTTTTGCAAACGAAGAATCCGCCTTTTTGTATTCGTTTAACTTTTATTTGTTAAATTTACTTCACTATGGTTCTCCTGCAGAAGCTTATTTTAATAATGACTTTGGAGATTTGGTAAAGTACGCTGTAGAGGCGGGTGTTTTGCTAGAAGAGGATTGGTTTTCGGATGATGTTTATTTATTAGACAAGTTAAAAAACTCCACTGATGGAAAGGTTTTGGATTGGCTTGGGAATTATAACAATAGGATGGTGGTTTACGAGGATACTGAAAATCCCCACAAGGTGTTTTCAGAGAAATTGCGTGTGGTAAATCCCAAAGTTTTGTTGGAAGCAAAGACTGGCGAAGTGAAAAGACTAACTGAGATTTCCGCAGTTTATGAGAAAATAATAAAGGATTATGTGGAGTCCCATAAAGAGCACAATCTAAGTGTGCGTGTGGATTATAAAGAGTATATTTGAACTATGAAAAATCCTTTAAAAGTTGGATTAGGTTTTGGACTTACTTCTGGTGTAATTACTACTTTGGGTATGATTATTGGGTTGAATGCTGCCACTCAATCAAAAACCGCGGTTATTGGAGGAATTTTAACCGTTGCTTTAGCAGACGCGTTCTCCGACGCATTAGGGATACACATAACCGAAGAGTCTACAAGCTCCAAAAATAAATTTTACCTTTGGCAGGCTACTTTATCTACATTTGCCTTTAAAATGCTGTTCGCTTTGTCATTTGTTTTGCCTTTTTTGTTTTTAGATTATCACATAGCAATAACTGCAAGTATTGTATGGGCAGGACTTGTTATTGGAGTTTTTAGCTTTATAATAGCCAAAGGAAGGGGAGAAAAGCCTCAAGAGGTTATATTTGAGCATTTATTGGTGAGCTTTCTGGTTATTGTTGCAACACAGTTTGCGGGTGGATTGATTGCTAGGTTTTTTTCTTAATAATGCTTTTAGGTATAAACTTTGTTTACCGTGTATCTCTCAAATATCCCGTTGTTTTGTTAGCATAATACTTTGCAACATCCAAAATTATAGTTAAAGCAAGGCTTACCCCAATTGCAATACTCCATGAAGTTAGGCCTACCGCCACTGTACCAAATATTACCTGTGCAGGTTTTACATACATTATTACTAATGTTGCCCCCAGGGAAATAATGGATGCCCAAACCAAAGACATATTTACAAATGGTGACCTAGTTAAAACCAATTTTCTAAATGATCTAAAGGCAAAAGCAGCAACAATTTCCATTATGATCAAGGCCAACAAGGCTGTGGTTCTTGCAAATTCCACAGATTCACCAAAAACATTAAAATCAAGATAGTAAGCACCCAAAGTAAATATTGCCATTGCCACTCCAGAGATACCGATTGCCCAATATAGTGATTTATTCAAAATTCCAGAATTTTTTCTTGGTTGTTCTAGCATAATATCCTTTGAGGAAGGATTTAAGCCCAACGTTATGGCGGGAATATTATCGGTTACAAGGTTCATAAACAGTATTTGAATAGATAAAAGTAAAGGTACACCCCATCCCAGACGAGGCGCCATAACAACGCCTATCAACAAAATGAGTAATTCCGCTATGTTTGCGGCTAGTTGGTAAGAAACGAATTTTCTTATGTTATTGTAAATAGTGCGACCTTCGGCTACGGCATGAATTATATTGCTAAAATTATCATCTTTTAAGGTTAGATCCGCGGTTGCTCTAGAAACATCTGTGCCTGTTTTCCCCATAGCAATACCCACATGTGCTTCTTTTAACGCGGGAGCGTCATTTACACCGTCTCCAGTCATGGCTACTATCTCATCGTGTGTTTTTAAGAGTTTAACTATTCTTAATTTATGCTCGGGGGTAACTCTAGCAAATACTTGCGCACTTTTTATAGCAATAGAAAGCTCTTCATCACTCAACTCGTCTATCTCTTTTCCTACAAGTACATCCCCGTGTAGTCCAATTTGTTTTGCTATTGCCGCCGCTGTTTCCTTATTATCCCCTGTGATCATCTTAACTTTAATCCCAGCCTTCTCTGCTGTAGCTATAGCTTCTACCACTTCTGGGCGGGGGGAATCCTCCATTGCCACAACCCCAAGAAGTACAAACTCTTCTTCTTTGTAGTCTCGCTCAAAAGAATTAAGCTTTTTGTAACCAATTGCTAAGGTTCGATACGCATGTCTTGCCATTTCCTGTTGCATTTCTTCTAGGTTGGTTTTTAGCTTAGGGGTAAAGTCCACTTCTCTCCCGTCTTTTAGAACCTTTGTGCATTTTTCTATCAGCACTTCTGGGGCTCCTTTTGCGTAAACGATAAACTCCCCGCCTTTGGGAGAATATAGAGTAGACATCATTTTTCTTTCCGAATTAAAAGGGTATTCTCCCCCAATTTCTCCACTATAATCTTCTTTGTAAATACCTGCTTTTGCCCCAAGAACAAGTAAGGCAACTTCAGTGGGGGTGCCAAGACCTCTATATTCATGGTCATCTCCAGTCCTCTCTATTTGAGCGTCATTACAGATAACCCCAGACTCAATAAGTAACTTAATAGCTTTAGAGTTTGCTAAATCTATTGGTTGTTTATCTTTTGTAATATTTCCATGAGCAACATATCCCGTACCCTCAACTTCGTAAAGGCAGTTATCTGCAAAAATAAATTTTACTGTCATCTCTCCTCGCGTGATTGTTCCAGTCTTATCACTACAAATAACTGTTGTTTCTCCAAGAGTTTCAATGATAGACATCCTATTAACAATTACATTTTTATTGGACATTCTTTTTGCTCCAACGGCAAGCGTTGTTATTAAGACCACTGGGAAGCCCTCTGGAAAGGCAGAAACAGCTATAGCGATCATTAAAATTAAGGCATCTACAATTAGATCCCTGGTTATGTTTGGGGCTTCTATAACCATTAAAAGGGCTGTTAAAACAGAAAAGACAATTGCTATCACAACCATTACTTTTGCAATGTCATTTACTTTTTTTTGCAATGGTAGCTCTTTCTCCGCGTTTGAAATAAGATGAGCAATTTCGCCAAATTTTGTGTTCATTCCTGTATGAAGAACCTTAGCTAGGCATTTTCCATTAACAATATAAGTTCCCATAAATATGGTGTTTTCTTCTTTTATTTCAGTTTCACAATTCTTTGGATTTTCTAGCAGATTTGGATCGCAAGTAATCTCTTTTTTGGAAACCTCTTTGGATTCCCCTGTCAAGGCTGCTTCGTTTACTCTTAAATCTCTGCTTTCTATTATTACCGCATCTGCCGGTATCTTTTCTCCGTTTCCAAGTACTAAAATATCTCCAGGTACTATTTCTTCCGAAGGGATTTCCACTTTATGCCCGTCTCTAATTACTATTGTTACGGGCATTAAAAGTTTTTTTAAGTTGCTAACAGACTCTTCGGCTTTATACTCTTGCACAAATCCAACTACGATTACGCATAGGATTACTGCCAAAATTGTGTATGCCGTAATGTCCTTTCCTACAACAAAGGAAGTTATTGCCGCAACAAAAAGCATGTACACCATAAAGTTGCTTTTTATTTGCCTGAACAAGATTTGCAGTGGAGTAACTTTATTCCGATCTTCTATTTGATTTGGACCATATTTTTTCAAAAGTTCTGTAGCCTTTTGAGTTGTTAGTCCAGAAAATTTATTGGGCATTAGAGGTATTTTAGCAGTTTGACCTGCAACTACAAGTGTGCTAATTTAGCCTTGTTAGAAAAGTTAAAAGTTGTGTATAAGTGGGTTTTCCCACTTTCTTTATATATAGAATAGGTTTAAAATAAAAAAATGGCAGTAACAACAGAATTTAATGCAGCAGTGAATCAAGTGGCCGCGGAGCGCGGTATTCCTGTGGAAGTGGTTTTGGAATCTATTGAAATGGCTTTGGTTATGGC
>JAGPFW010000022.1 GCA_018056275.1 Patescibacteria group bacterium | reverse complement strand
ACTATGTATTGAACCGATCTATCTATCGTCAGAAACACATCCCTTCCCGGAATTGGAGCTACCTGATCATAGCCACCAATTAAAATGGGATTGCCAAAAGCATCCTTTTCCTGCAAGATTTTTCCCGGCTTCCCGCGCAAATCCCCATCCAAATAACCTTCTACACCAAAGTACCCTACCCTTTCTCCCTTGTCATCTTGAGCAATAAAACCTAAAACATGTGAGGCTAACGTTTTTTCCGGATAATATCTCACAGGAAAAATCTCAAACCCAATACCTTCCAGATTCTGTTCTTCTATCTTTTTCTTTAAAACAGGGTCAATTTTGGATTCCAAGGCAACCCACCACAAGTCTCTATCCAACAAGTCGTAATATTTAGAGAACAACTCTGCCGAAGAACCTCTTTCTTCACTAGATAATAACTCGGATAGTTTTTTTGCTAAATCTGCTTTTTCACTAATCCTTAAAGGTTCCGCGTATAACAAATAATAATCTATGTTAGAGGCTAAAAGCGCTCCATCCGCCGAAAATATTTTTCCTCTTTCCGCGGGAATATCTTGAACTATCCAATGCTGTTGTTCCGCTAAAGCTAAATAATGTGAATGTTTTAGAATTTGAATGATAAAAAGCCTGATAATAATTAAAAAAGATACTCCAAAGAAGCAAATGCAAAGTATTTTTATTCGATTATCTTCTTGGTATATTTTTTCTGCCACAAGGCTAATTGTAAGTTAATTTGCTTTTAAAGATGCTAGTTTGGGCGGACTTATCGTTAACACCCTTGAATTCATGGAAATAAAACCCAAACTCAAGGCCTCAGTTTCTACTCTTTCCAAAGACGACAAAAGGCTATTTTCATATTCTAGTTGAGCAACTTCTTTGGAGATCTTATTCTTTTCCTCTGATAAAGCTTGTAGATCAACATTTTTTACTGCGTATTTGCTAGAAACAAAAAGTTGTAGCAGAAAGCTAAAAATAAACAAAGCCAAAGAAACCTTCAAAAACTTTTTTGGAGTTGTGCTTAACTGATTTGTATTTTTTAGAACCCTTACCTTTTCCATAGGTTTATCAACTTGTGCCTAATGTAAATTACTTTCTTTCAAACACCCGAAGTTTGGCGCTTCGCGAACGAACATTTTTAGTGGCCTCTTCAACGGAAGGCACCACAGGCTTTCTTGTAATTTCCTCCAACATCATTCCCTCCAGCGCAGGCTGCGCGGCGCGACCAAATTCTTTGGCCACTTTATCTTCAAGCGAATGAAAGCTAATAATAGCCATTCGCCCGCCAGGCAGTAAAAGCCGCGCAGCCTGGGGCAGTGCTGATTTTAAATTTTCAATCTCATCATTTACAACTATGCGCAGGGCTTGAAAAACCCTGGTTGCGGGATGTATTCTTCCCCGCTCGTAACCTGGAGGGGCCACAGACTTAAGCAACTCTGCAAGTTGTTTAGTTGTCTGTAGCTTCTGCAAACTGCGAGCCTCTACGATTGCTTTTGCAAACTTTTTTGCTAACTTTTCATTGGCATACTCAAAAAATATATGTGCCAAATCCTTTTCCGAAAAGGTATACAAAATATCTTTTGCTGTTACACCCAAAGAGTTATCAAGGCGCATATCCAAGGGCTGATCCTGAGTAAAACTCAAGCCCAAAGCCTCATCCAACTCAGAAGAAGAGAAACCCAAATCAAATAAGATTCCATGTATTTGACCAAAACCATACTCTTTGGCTATTTTTTCAATGTTTCTAAAATTTCCCAGTGCTCCTGTAAAATTTCTACCTAGACCTTCCTGTGTTATTCGTTTAGAAGCGCGATCTAAAGACCCATGATGACAATCAATACCTAAAACTTTTGCGCCTAATCTTAAAAATTCCAGAGTATGACCCCCATCACCAAGTGTTGCATCAATAAAAATTTTCCCTTTTTCTGGAACTAGAAAATTCAAAATCTCCTCTTTTAAAACTGGTTCATGAAAAGTCATATTTTCCGACTATTCCGCCATACTTTCGGCTATATTTTTAATGTGCTCCTGCCAAGTGACAAGATCCCAAATTTCAATATGATCCCCCACCCCAATTACCGCTGTTGCTTCTTTTATTTCCGCATAATCCAAAAGATGCGCTGGTATAACTATTCTTCCCTGCGCATCCACCGAAGTTTCTGTCGCCGATGTATACAGGTATCGTTCAAGGTCGCTACGCTTTGTTAACTTAGTGTTTCCATTGGCAAAACTTGCTTCAGTTAAATTGTCAACTTGTCGTTCTACCCTTTCACTCCAATCCTTGTAGTCATAAACTAAAACACACTTTTCAAAACCTTTTGCAAGAACAACCTCATTTTCCGCAAGTTGTTCGCGATGTTTCTTGGGCAGAGCTATTCTATTTCCAGTTGTTATGTTAGGGTTGTACTCCCCAAGGAACATTTTCATATTTTGGTTTCAAGGTAGTTGGTGACTGGGTTCTTTTTCTCTGGTTGACATTTCACCATTCCTCACCAATTTATAACCATTCTGCCCCAATGATTATCCATTGTCAATACAAAGAAAACCCGAAAGTTACTTGCACACTTCCCCTCCCTCACGACTCCCTATGGTCGTAATGAGGTCGGGGAAGTGTGCTTCGTGAGGTTGGGGAAGTTGCGAAGACCTTGCTTATGGGGTATATTACAAATGTATTTGAAAACTTATACATTCAATCTTAGAGGAGGAAGTAATGGAAAAGATCAGCAAAGAAGAAGCATTGCGAATGCTAAGAGAGGCAACCTTGGAAATTCTGAGAACACCCAGTTTGTGGGCGAGCCCATCCAACCATTCAAGACATCTGGGTAAAGTTCTCAACGAGGTCTATGCCTCATGGGGTGGTCGCCCCGAGACCACCCCAAACTGGTATTTCGATGTGGAAGGTGTTAAGTCTAAAGTTTGCACGGAACTATTCCGATATCTGGCTCAACAAGAAGGCCACAGAGGCGCCCTCCTGGCGATTCAGATGGGGGAGAGAGTTCCGGCTGATCTCCAAGCGTGGGCAGACGGTTGGCAAGATATTGTAAAGCCAAAAGTCCTGAAGCTTTTTGAATAGTCAAAACAAAGCCCTGCGTGCGAATGCATTCAGGGCTTTTCTTTTTTCCTTAACTTAAAACTTATCTACAAAGAAACTTCCCTAAAATCCACCCTTTTCTGATCCATAGTATCCCTATCCCTTACAGTTACAGTTCCATTTTCCAAAGTCTCATAATCTACAGTTACACAATAAGGAGTTCCTATTTCATCTTGGCTTAGGTAACGTTTACCAATATTTCCCCTATCGTCCCATGCAACCACATAATTTTTGCTCAAATGCTTATACACCTCTCTAGCCTTAGCCACCAATTCAGGCTTATTTCTAACCAAGGGAAACACGGCAAATTTGTATGGAGCTATCTGGGGGCTTAGTCTTAAAACAGTTCGGTCTGCTTCTTCTACATATCCATTGGTTAAAAGTGCGAACAAAACGCGATTTAACCCAAAAGTAGGCTCCACCACATGTGGAATATACTTTTCCCCTGTCTCTGGGTTAACATAACGCAAATCTACCCCAGACTTTTCCATATGGTTTCGCAAGTCATAATCCGTTCTATATGCCAAACCAAACATTTCTTTGTATCCAATGGGCAACTCAAAATCCAAGTCTTGAGTTTCTGTAGAATAATGAGAACGCTATTCATCGGTATGGGTACGCCACTTTAATTTAGTTTCGCAAATCCCAAGATTAGTTATCCATTTAAACATCTCTCCTTGCCAATAGTCAAAAACCTCATTCCAATCGGTTGTTGCGGGGTTAAAAAAGTATTCAAATTCGGCTAAATTAAATTCTAGTGTTCTAAAAATAAAGTTCCCAAGCGTAATTTCGTTTCTAAAAGCTTTTCCTACCTGCGCCAACCCAAAAGGAAGTTTTGGGTGCATTGTATCCAAGATATTTTTAAAGTTTACAAACATTCCTTGGGCAATCTCTCCTCTTAAGTAAGCTGTGGATTTTTCGCCCGGAATTATCCCAATGGATGTTTCAAAAAGTAGATTAAACTTGCGACATGGTGTCCAATTAAATTCTTTGCAAGAAGGACAGGGAATTTTGTTCTCCTTAACAATAAGATCCAATTCTTCTGGAGAAAGACCTTCTACTTTTTGCTGTTTTTGCTGAGATTCAAAAAAATCCTCTATTAGATGATCAGCCCTTGTCCTTAATTGACAACTTTTACAGTCCAGCAGAACATCCGAAAAGTTTTGAGTATGCCCAGATGCCTCCCACACGCGAGGAGACATTAAAATGCTCGTATCCAAACCAAAAATATCCTCTCGATTATGTACAAAAAACTTCCACCAGGAATCGGCTATATTTCTGAGCATTTCCACACCTAAGGGACCAAGATCATAAGTATTTGCCAAACCTCCATAGATTTCAGAGCCAGGAAAAACAAACCCGCGCCTTTTACAAAGGCTGACTACCTTGTTCAAATCGGGTGTGTCCACGGTGGAACATTGTTGTTTAAGCATGTTTTGAGTATAGCATAATAAAAAGCAAGCTTAATAAATGCATAAAAGTACAGGTAAAAACTGACTTTTCACTTTTCATAACTAATATTTGTATTACAATTTAAAATCCAAGTATTGATCCAACAACTCATTGATTTTAGAGAGAATCTCATCCAAATTCTTAATTCTCCTAAAAACTTCAATATTGTTTTCTTCTAAAACCCCAACCTTATTAAGCAAAGCCGCCCCCCTTAAACCAATCTCATCTTCAAAGCCCCTACATTTATTACAAACTAGTCCGCCTTTTTCTATGCTAAACCAAGCAGACAACCAATCTTTAGAGAGCTTCGCGCCACAAAAAACGCACCTGCTCAACTGCAACTTATAGCCCAAGCTATTCATAAAGTTTATATAAAAGTACAACAATACTGCACTATCAGGAACAGCATTATCATCCATTAAGTTAAAGGCCTTTTCTAGTGTTGAAAAAAGTTTTTCGTCAGGAGAATTTTCATCAACATTTTTAAGCAATAGACCAACAATCTTGTACGCCAGTCCCATTTTTTCTTTATTTGACTTTATGTTTCTAAACGAAGAAAGATTCTTTACTTCAGTTATAGTTTTATGTTCATTTGTGCCTTCAAAATAAGAAAGCCTAACTAGATTTAAGGTATCTAAGCTTCCCGCTCTTTTGGAAGAGATTTTACGAACACCTTTTGCTGTTGCTGTAATTCTTCCTTCTTCTTTGGAATAGAGAGTAAAAATCTTATCTGCGTCCTTGTAATTAACCGATTTTAAAACTATACAAGTAACATTTTGATATGACATCAGGACAATGATAGCTCTTTATAAGCTTACAAGGAATGCTCAAAAGTCACATCTTTGTATAGATTAATTTCTTGTGTATATTCCGGCAATTGTACAATATGAGTTTCTCTTTCTATCCCAGGTTGCTTTTGAATCAAAAGTCTGTACTTATCTCCCAAAACGATACCTTCGGGTAAATAATATTTAATTGTAATCTCCCTTCTTTCTCCTGGAACCAAAGTAAAGAAACCGTCAAAATAGTCCTTGTCCAGCTCTGTTCCGCCATCAAAACGCGTATCAAATCCGGTGGATTCCACAAATTCGCTACCTTGGGGAACATAAAGTCTTAGCCAATCTTGATATCTTTTGGCAAAGGCGCCATATTCTGGTGCGGGCTGATCATAATTAAATACGATTTTTACTGTTCTTAAATACTTGTCATTTTGTTTTTCTAAAGCATGCGTAACCGATTTACGAACAAACCAATTGGTCTTATCTCCACCCAAATTTGTGGAAACAACAAAAGCGTAATCTTCTCCCTCTTTGGAAGGGGCAATAGCCCCCGCCAGTCCATATTCAGTAAATAACTCCTGTGCATCCTCATCATTCATATAAACCAATACATGCTTTCTCATCATAAGGTCAATACCCTTCTCAATTAGAGAAGGCCACAAATTCCCGTCCGATTCAAAAACATTTATAAGCATTGCTTGCATTAAATGACCCAGAATATCTTTTCTTCCCGCCTGCTCCTTTAGAGTAAGACTAGCCAATTTTTCAAGCTCCAGAACTACATTTTCGGAATTATATGTAAACCCGTTCACAGTCACCGGCCCAGTTATTTCCATTAGATCCTCCAAAACAACCGTATCAATAGTAAAAACACCATCCACAGGTTTAATAACCGAAGGATTAATAGACATTGCCAAATTATAAAGCTTCATGAACTCAGCCACAGAAGAGGGAAAATCTGGTGAAAAATTAGTATCTCTTGCATATAGATGTTGCACCTTTAGATATCTTTCATAAGCAGGTGGGGCATCCGGAAAATCATACCAGGAGTCTATAGCCAACAGTATTTCATCAATACTATACATATCGTGCGAGCTAAAATCCGAATTAAGCATTGCATTACGAATTTTAAAAGTTGCATAATTTGTCCAAAAACCTCCGGTTGGTCTTATCTCCTTATCATTCTGCATAATAATCATATAGCGCAACTCTTTGCCATCCACTCCCAATAATCTGGGAATTATTACCAAAGCTCTTTTTATATCTGGACCTGCATCATTAACCGAAGACAAAAGATTCTGCGCCCTCTCGATATTTGCTCGCACTTCTATACCTCTGAATTTTACAGGATACCTGTGGGGATCAATCTTGGCGAGTTCATTACCAACAATATCTAACTCAGCTAAAACTACATCTATATCCTCTGCTAAATCAGGCATTATGGATACCCAACTGGCTACAGCGTCAATTAGGCTTAACTGCGAGGGTTCTTGATCAGCGGAAACTCTTAACCCTATTGCATCAGCAAAAGGCTCTGAAAGTGTAGCCAATTCTCTTCCTGCTGAGATCAAATGCTCACCAGAAACAAGAGCCACCTCTGAATCTGAATAGTAACCTTTTAATGGACCAAAACCAGAGAGCCAACCAAAGCTCTTATTTCGTAAGTCCCTAAGATCCGCCAAATTTTTTTCGGCACTGTCAAAACCTGCCCGCATTTGGATTAAATCTCGATTCGTAAAACCTGTTTTAATCAAAGAAACACTATCCTTCAATGCCAAACCATGTGAGACAAGCTGCATCCCCGGACGAATAAATACAAAATATGCAAAAACAATAAATAGCGCAAAAACACTAAATAAAATACCTAAAACTTTTTTCTGTTTTTTGCTTAAGCTAATCTTCTTCAATTTTATAAACGAAAACTTGCTTTTTTTTGTTCCAGAACTGTTGGTATCCTTTAGAACTTTGTTTCCTGGTTTCCAAAAACTTGTTGCCATTTTCTTTATTTAGCCCCTTTCTTGGTTAAAACTACATAAGGTGTTTGTAATAACACCCAGATATCATACAATAAAGAATTTTTTTGTGCATACTCTGCATCCATTCTAACTCTTTCAAGAAAATCTATGTCTGACCTTCCACTTACTTGCCATGTTCCCGTAATACCTGGCTTAACGGTTTTTAATATTTCCATGTATTTCTGAGAATCAGGAAACTTCTCCAATTGAGTCTTTACTTCAAAGGGATAATAGGCTCTTGGACCCACTAAACTCATATCGCCCATCAATACATTAAAGAATTGAGGTAATTCATCAACACTGTATTTGCGCATAAAAACACCCCCTGGGATTATCCGAGGATCTTCTTCTGCTCCTATTTTAAAATTATTGCACTTATACTTTTCGTAAATGTCGGGATGATCCAAAAGCCATTGGTGCGCGTTGGGAATCATAGACCTAAATTTTAGAAACCTAAATTCCTTGCCTCCCTTTCCCTGTCTTAAGGGAATATCCGCTAGAACAGGCCCTTCGGGGGAGACACGCTTTATATGAATTGCGGTCAGAATCATTATTGGAGAAAAAATAACTATACAAAATATGGATCCAAAAATATCTAATAATCTTTTTCCCACATGGTAAAAAGTCATATCATACTGTAGTATACCTTATTTACAATATCTCTTATTTTCTCTTGAAACTTTTCTTTTGCAAACCTTTGAGATTGCCTTTTACAGGAGTCCGCCGAAAAGTGGGCATTGTCAAACTTTTGCAAAGCAACTACAAGAGATTCAGGGGTTTGCTCCTCAAAGAAAATTCCAGTTTCATGTGGCTTAACATAGACCAATGCTCCGCCTTTTTTATAGGCAATAACGGGCTTCCCCAAGGACATGGCCTCCAAAGGGGCAATCCCAAAGTCCTCTTCCTGAGTCATAATAAAAGCAGAACAATTTTGTAACAAAGCCCATTTTTCATCTTCTGAAACATAACCTGTAAACTCAATAAAATCCGTGGCACCTAACCTTTTTACCAATTTTTGTAACCGATTTTTCGCAGGGCCTTCCCCTACTATTTTCAAAAATCTTTTTTCCGATGCACAAGCCTTTATTGCTATATCAACTTTTTTCCATGGTAAAAGCCGTGTCACAATTAAAAAGTAATTTTCTCCCAAACTGGGCGCAATTATTGTTTTAGGAAACTCAACCGGAGGAAATATTATATCGGAATCCCTTTTATAGTACTTGGCTATTCTTCTCCTAGGGATGGGAGAATTTGCTACAAAACAATCCACCCGTTTAGAAACAATAAAATCCCAATTGCGAACATGTGAAAGAAATGGCTGTAATAAAAAGGAAAAGAGACGAGTTAAAAATTTCTCTCCCTCAAAATAGGAATCTGTATCCCAAAACATTCTACCTGGGCTATTCATATAACAAATGTGCTTAGTCTTGGGCTTAGTAATAATTCCATGCGCATACCTAGCAGAAATTGATAAAACAACATCAAATTGAGAAAAATCAAAATTCTCAAAGGCTAAAATGTGAAGACCTAAAACAGAGTAAAAACGGTTCAATTTTTTTTTAAACGGGAGTTTTTGCATAAAAGAAGTGCATACACAAAAATTCTTCTCATGCAAAGCATGTTCCCATTCTTTAGACATTAACGGGACATACAAGGGAGCCTGAGGAAAAACTTCCATGACAGATAAAAGAAGCTTTTCAGCTCCTCCGTGTTGAATAAGATCATCAAATACTACAGCTAATTTCATTTTAAAATTTTTTGGCTTTTAAAGCAGCTTGTTAATCTGATTCAAAATATTTTGAGCAGAAATTTCCCATGAAAATTTTTTCAACTGATTACGAGCCTCTTCCTGATTAAAAGGGGTATCTAACGCAGCACAAACTTTTGCAACTATATCCTCAACATTCCTAGGATCAAAATAAAAAGCAGCATTTCCACCAACTTCGGGAAGAGAGGTAACTCCAGAACAAATAACTTTTGTACCACAAGCGAAAGCTTCAAGTACCTGAATTCCAAACCCTTCATACAAAGAGGGCGTAACAAAAGCCAAGGAAGAAGAATAAAGGGCAGGAAGGTCTGCATCTTCTATAAAACCTGGAAAAATTACATTAGACGCGATTTTTGTAGAAGCAACTTCCCTTTCTAAACGTTCATAAAAGAATTCTTTTTTTCCACCAAGAACCAAAAACAAATCGGGATACGTCTCTATGATTTTTGCAAAAGCCATAAGTAGGGTTTCCAGATTTTTATGAGGATGCGCGTTTCCTACATAAAAAAGGTAGGGAGTTTTAATATTGTATTTTTGCAAAACACTGAATGAGTCTTTGTTATTGACACGGCTAAAAATAGGCGATGCGGCACAAGGTGCAACAATAATCTTTTTACTGGAAAGGGAAAATGTCTTAATCAGGTCTTCTTTTACAAAATTGGAAACAGTAAATATAGTCT
>JAGPFW010000021.1 GCA_018056275.1 Patescibacteria group bacterium | reverse complement strand
CCTGTGTAATTGATTTTACTTCATTGGGAGAAATAATGATGGAAAATCCTAGATTCTTTGCCTCTTTTGCCCTAGCTTCTTGAGAAATTACTTTTCTTATCTCCCCCGAAAGGCCACATTCTCCAAAGGCTACTGTACCCTTTTTTAAAGGCTTATCCTTCATAGAAGATACCAAAGCCATGCACACAGCTAAATCTGCGGCATAATCCTTTATATTCATTCCTCCCACTACGCTCAAGTAAACATCATATTCAGAAAAATCAAGTTTATACCGTTTTTCTAAAATTGCCATTAATACTTGAAGCCTATTTGCGCTAAAACCACTTGTTGTTCTTCGCGGATACCCAAAGGATGTTTTTGTAGTCAAAACCTGAACTTCTATTAAAAGCGCACGATATCCTTCCATTATTGCCGTAACACAAGAACCCGATGCCACATTCTCAGATTGCTCCAAAAAAATTTCCGAAGGGTTTTTTACCTCAACCATACCTTCCCCTCTCATCTCAAAAATACCTACTTCCGAAATTGGTCCAAACCTGTTTTTTGTTGTGCGTAGAATGCGAAACATCTGCTGGGAATCTCCTTCCAAATATAGAACTGTATCTATAATATGCTCCAGAATTTTTGGACCTGCTATTTCTCCTCCTTTTGTAATATGACCCACTATGACAATTGGAATCCCAAGCTTTTTTGCGGTTAAAGTTAATTTTTGAGTGCAACCTCTAAGTTGAGATATAGATCCCGCTATTCCAGCAAAATCCTGTGAATAAAGTGTCTGAATAGAGTCAATTATTGCCAATTTTATATCTTCCCTACTCTCTAAGGTTGCTATTAATGTATCTACATTTGTATCCGTAAAAAGATGAAGATTATCGCCGGAGTAATTCATTCTATTAGAACGGATTTTTATTTGTTGCGGACTCTCTTCACCACACAAATATAATATGGGAAAATTTGTCATGTTCTTAGAAACTTGAGTAAGTATTGTACTCTTTCCTATACCTGGCTCCCCTCCTATTAATATTACCTGTCCGGGGACAAAACCTCCTCCCAAAACACGATCAAATTCTGCAATATTAGAGGAGATTCTTGTGAGCTCTTTTGCCTCCACCGAAGAAAGTAAACTCGTATTTATGGCTGATTTTTTTGTTGTATTTAAACCCAAGGGAGATGTTTGAACAACCTCAAGGGCTTCTTCAAATGTATCCCATGATTGACACTCAGGACATTGTCCTAACCACTGTAACGAGTGGTAATTGCATTGGGAGCAAATATATTTTTTCTTTGGTTTGGGCATGGTTTCATAATACCAGAATGGTGTCCTCTTTTATTGTTGCGCTTAGATTTAGGGGACGCTTTTTCTTTTGCAACAACACCTCCGCTATCCTATCCAAAAATTCTTTTTCTACAGTTCTTCTTAATGCCCTAGCACCATATTCCTCTGAATAACCTTTTTCTAATAAGTATTCTTTGACTGGCTTAGAGATTCTTATGGAAACTTTTTGTTTTGCAAGATTCTCCCGTATTTCTTCCAACAAAAGATCTAATATCTTATACTGATCTTCCTTGTTTAATCGCCTAAACACAACAACTTCATCCAAACGATTAAGAAGTTCGGGCTTTAATATTCTTTTTAAATTTGATCTCAAACGTTTTTCCAGAGACTCATCGTTTAAAACTTTTGCCTCAAAACCGATACCCGGCTTATGCACAATTTCTGTACCCAGATTACTAGTTAAAATTACTACTGCAGAGGAGAAATCATATGTTGTGCCTTTTGCATCTACTAGCTCCCCTTCTTCCATTATTTGAAGTAAAATGTTTAAAACATCAGGATGAGCTTTTTCTATTTCGTCAAATAAAACTACACTTGAGGGATTTCTTTCAATTTTTCCGGTTAATTCACCGCTTTCTCCATAACCTACATATCCAGGCGGTGCCCCAACCAAACGGGCTACATTATGTTTTTCCCCAAAATCCGACATATCCAACCGTATCAAACTACCCTCACCAAAAAACTCTTCCGCCAAAGCCTTAGCCAGTTCTGTTTTACCTACACCTGTTGGGCCAAGAAACAAAAAATTACCCAAAGGCCTTTTTTTAGACCTTAAACCAAGCTTTGCCCTTAATAAAGCCTTTGAAATAAGAGATACCGCTTCATCCTGACCTACTATCCTTTTGGAAAGACGGGATTCTAAATTACTGATTGAGGACAAATCGTGCTCAATGTTCCCTTCCTTTTCTACACCATAATCCTCCAAAGCCAAGTCCACATCTTTTTTAGAAACTTTATATAAATGATCCCCAAACATCGCCTTCTCATTTACAAACATTAATTTATCTATCTCTTGCATGGTACTTCGGATTTCCAAAGCACGGTCATATTCTCTTAGTTCCATGCTTTTTTCCAAGCCTTGAGTTAACAAAATAGATTTCTCTAGTAAATCTTTATATTCCTCAGGAACAGTACCTTTTCTTAGCAATACTTTTGCCCCCGCCTGATCCATTATATCTATGGCCTTCTGAGGAAATTTTTCCTCCTTTAAAAACTCCTTTGCCTTTATATATATATATTCCAATAGTTCCGATGAAAATGATACATGTTGATATTTACTCAAAAACCTAGCATTTTTTTCTAATATCTTCTTTATAATGTCTTCAGGGGGTTCATAAACATTTATTACACTAAAACCCTCCAAGGATTGAGGATTATCGGAAGAAAGTCGGGAATGCATATCGGAGGAGCATGTTGCAATATACCTAATTTTAGACTCCGCAAGTTGAGCCCTAAAAGAGTTGTATATTAAGGGAACAGCCAAACCTGTACCTGTAGAGAAAAATAGCCCTTCAAAATTTTTGAGGTATATTATTACTCTATTTAGTTTCAATATCTCAGCAAAAAAAGTTGTAATCGCTTGTTCAACATTGCCCTTGTTTAAGTTACTCGTTACTAAGGATAAAAGATCCACCTCATAAATTTGGTAACCTAACAAACTTGAGGGAACAGCCATTTCATTCATCTTGGTTGCAAGGAGGTTAACTAGGCTTTTCTTACCCACACCGGGTTCCCCTACTAACAATGGATTTGGCCTATCTCTCTGCAACAATGTAGAAAGAAGAAGGTCAAAAGGTTCTCTTTCAACATACTCAAGCATGTACTCAGAAGCCACTTTTAAATTTAGGTTACTTGCGAAAATATCTATTAGATCATTCATCCCAACCGAAGGATCAGCGATCAGGCCAGAGGGAAAGAAAACCATTCTTGAAAGATTTTTCTTGGCCTCCTCATACAAATTGGAATTGTTTAGATGAAGTAATGCAAGTAAAAGATGTTCAGAGCCAACATAAGGTTGCTTTAGTTCCAAGGCCTCTTGGTAAGCACATTTAACCAATTCTTCTAATACAATTTCTTTGGAAAGAGTGCGAGCATCTATTTTGAGAGACTCTGCCAAACGGGCACCCATACCTTCCTGGGATTTTAGGGCTACCAGAAAATCCTTAGAAAAAACCTTTCCAGATTCAAAAAGCGTAGGATCAAGTTGAAGAAGTATTTTTTTTGCCCTTGCGGTTAATCTATCCCTTGTTTCCTTCATAGTATTTACCAAAAAATAAGAAGCAAAGGCAGATTAGAGCTCAATTTTTTCTAATAATCTTGTGCTTAATGCTAATTTTTGGTTATCCTTATCAACCAAAGTAACAATTGCCTCAACTTCTTGACCTTCATCTAAAGGTCCGCTTGCTTCAGAAACATGAATTAAACCTTCTAACCCTTGAGAAACTTTTACAAATGCTCCAAAAGGAACTATTCTACTTACCACTCCTTTGATTCTAGTTCCTACGGGATATTTCTCTTGGACATCCTCCCATGGATTTGGAATTAACCTTTTTACACTTAAGGCAAGCTTTTCGGTTTCTTCGTCTATACCCAAAACCTTAACCTCAATGGCCTGACCCACTTTGTAATAAGTGCCTGGATTATTTACCTTCTCCCAAGCGATTTCCGAAATGTGAACAAGACCTTCCACTCCATCAAGGTCAACAAATATACCAAAGGGCATAAGGCCAGTAACAATTCCCGTCACTATGTCACCTTCCTTAATGTTAGAGATTTTCTGTTGCCTTGCATCATCACTATATGTCTTAAGAGCTTCCTTTTCGGACAAAACGAGTCTATTTTTTACCTTATCTACCTCTATTACCTGTACCTTAAGTTCTTTTCCAGAAAGAACTTGGAGTGACTCTTTTAATTCAGCCTCACTACCAGCAGCAAACTTAGCTATGTCTTCTGCAAAATGTACACGGTCTAAATGGGATAAAGGCACAAAGCCACGCAAACCCATACAATCTACTAGTAAACCACCCTTATTGTATTCTTGAACAACGACTTTAAGTGTAATTCCGTTTTCTAAAGCATCTTCTACCAACTTCCACTGCCTATCCCCCTCACATCGCTTAAAGGAAAGAACTACATATCCTTGACTATTTTCTGGTTGAACTACAGTTGCAACTGCAGTATCACCTGGTTGAAGATCTTTGTAACCAAAAGACCCTTCTCCAAGCTCACTACCAGAAACAATACCTTCTGCTTTTGCTCCAATATCCAATAATATTTGGTTATGGGAGACACTTACCACTACCCCCTCAACCAAGTCTCCTGGACGGAATCTTTGAATTTGAATACCACTATCTGCAATCAATTTATCCATAACAGAGGAATCTGTTTGGACTCTTCTAGCCTTTGACATAAATTTAAATCTCACTTTGATTAATTTGTTACTTCAATTTTTACTTTTAAGCCCTAAATACAACAAAGTGACAAACCAGTATTTAAGCTTTAATCAAGACTTATACTTGTGGACTTGTACAAAAGGAAAAGTTAAGCCCACGAGAAAAAGTACAATCTACAGCTATCTTATAGGCAAAATCCCGGCGACGACCTATCTTCCCAAATAAATTCAGTATTTTCGGCGCTAATAGGTTTAACTTCTCTGTTCGGAATGGTAAGAGGTGGGTCCCTATTGCTATCGTCACCGAGATACTGCCTACAAAATAAATTGTCAAATAAAGTGTTTTAGGTAAAAACAACCCCTGTAAACAGGCTAAAACACTCTAAAAACTGAGTAAATTGGTTCACTTTGATTCGTATAAATTTAAATGCTCCTTCACCAAAATTCACACCCAAATGCAATGCACTTAGTTGTAAAAATGAAAGATGCGCAATAATTAGTACTGCTCGGCTGAGATTCCTTAAGCGTCGCATCATATTTCATCTGCACTAGAGCAAGCTCTAACGCTTCAAAAAGCCGATTTGACAATAAAGATATCTACGCACCCCTTACGGGGCTTACACCTGCAGCCTATCAACCTGGTAGTCTCCCAGGAATTGCGTCCCATAAATGGGATGAGTTTTAATCTTGGGGTGTGCTTCGTACTTAGATGCTTTCAGTGCTTATCACATCCGAGTGTAGCTACCCAGCGATGCTCTTGGCAGAACAACTGGTACACCAGAGACTCGTTCATTCCGGTCCTCTCGTACTAGGAATGACTCCCCTCAAAACTCTACGCCTGTTGCGGAAAGGGACCGAGCTGTCTTACAACGCTCTAAACCCAACTAACGCTCCTTTTTAATGGGCGAACAGCCCAACCCTTGGGACCTACTCCAGCCCCAGGATAAGAAGAGTCGACATCGCATGCTAATTAACTATTACTAGTTACACTGACTATATCTTCTTCCTCATACCTCTAAACCATCCATATGTTTAAAGAGATAGGAGTTGGCGTATTATGCAAGGCTTTATCTTTACTCAAATAAAGTACCTAACATCTCTTCCATTGAGTAAAACTCAACAGAATCAGTCGATACGGGGTCATAACAAAAGTTTGTACTTCATACTTTTAAGTACTAACGGCTCTACTAAGATGTTAAACTTGCACAAACATTTCTTATAAAGCCTAATCCTAAAATAGTTTTTGTCTTTATTCAAAGAACCTTCTAAACCAATTTCGGATAGTTTTTTCAGCAAAAAAAGCTGATCTTCCAGGTCAAATTGTTGAGTATTAAAATAAACAGAATCTCTGTCTTTAGACCCATCATCCATAAACCAAACTGCTAATGTCAAAGAGTTTAGATTTAGATTTTTGGGAACAGATTTATAACCTTTAGAGGAATAATAATCCTCATAAAAGCAATTTAATTCGGGTATACTTTTGGTTGTAAATCTATACGAAAATCTATTTTTACCAGATATTCGTAGCTTTGGGGGTGTTAAAACATAATTTTTTAACATCCTATACAACCAAAAAACATACTCCCTCTGTTTATTGGAATGATTTATCTCCAGAAGAGAATTTTTTCTCCTTCTTAAAGAGCCATCTCCCAACAATTTACCTGTTATTATGGATTTCTGAACCTTTGTTAGACTTCCCACGGTATTATCCATGTACAGATATTAACACAATGTACATTAGGACTCCACCGTTATTAGCCAAATTTTTGGTATCGGATTTCTCCGATAGCACCCCTTTCTATTTCCTTGTAGGTGCCAAACAGTGCCGCCGCTGTGGGCGCTCGGGCACTATCAGCCTGTTATCCCCGGGGTAACTTTTATCCGATAAGTTCCGGGCCTACCATTAGGCGCACGGAAGATCACTAAGACCTACTTTCGTATCTGCGCGACTTGTGTGTCTTGCAGTCAAGCTCCCATTTACCTTTACGCTTACATCTCGATTTCCATCCGAGATAAGGGAACCTTTGTGCTCCTGCGTTACTTTTTAGCAGGAATCCGCCCCAGATAAACTGTCCTCCAAACATTGTCCTCTTCCCGGATAACGGGAAACAGTTAGGTTTGTATTATAAACAGAGAGGTGTTTCATTGACGCATTTTTAAGCCGTTGGGCTGAAAAACGCTCCCTCCTACACTACACAATTTACGATACGCACCAATGTCAGAATACAGTAAAGCTCCACGGGGTCTATCTGTCCAGCAACAGGTAACCGGCATCTTGACCGGTAGTTCAATTTCACCGAGTCCGTGATTAAGAGAGTGCTCAAGTCGTTACACCTTTCGTGCAGGCCGGAACTTACCCGGCAAGGGATTACGCTTACATTCTTTATCTCTTTCCATATCACATAATGGGAAGGGACTTCAAACGGAATTTCCCTCAAATTTCCGTTACTGCATGTCGCCATGCAGATGCGACTATATCTTCTTGATAAACAGCCTTTTTATCAAGTTCGGCGTTTAGTCTGTGGGGATTCTAAGAATTTAGGTTTCACCTTTCGGTTCATTTGCATAGCTATTTTGGAGATTCTTTCAATTCCAGATAAAACTAGATGCTCTCTTTTGTCCATGAGATTAAGTACTTCGCAGAAATACTCAAAATCTCGCTTCTTTGCCGTTCTTAATTCATTCTCTTTAAAAAATGGAATGATAATTGTATTGAGATCACCAATAGATCTAACACAATAACGGTAAAGGTTTTCCCTGTGATTATCATATCTTTTATTAAGATATACTTTCCCACAAGAGAAAAAATCCTGAAAGAGATCTAGAACATCTTTACTCTTTGCTCCCTGAGTTACAATAAACTCTGGAAACACTTGCAATCCAAGTTTTGCAGTGGAATTTTTGAAAATGCTAACTGTAAAAGCACCTTCACCATCTACAAAACCAACTATCCAACCTATGATTCTTAGCCTTTCCTGCTGATTGTCTGCACTGAATACATTTTTAGGCATTAAGCTAATTATAATAAAGTTAATTATTACAATCAAATGCCTAGTATCAGATACTCCAGATATCCCAGCATATAGCCAAATTTTACTAAAGCAGCGCGTTGTTTACCTTAGAACAGTTATAGTTACTGCTGCCGTTCACCCGAGCTTGGACCAAAAGCTCATCCTTTACAAGTAAAGGAATCACCTCCAGTTTTAACTTACGGGCACTGGGCAGGTGTCGGCCCCTATACGTCCTCTTACGAGTTAAGCAGGGACCTGTGTTTTTAATAAACAGTCGCTTGAGCCATTTTTGTGCCCCCTATCTTGCGATAGGGCATCCTTTTCCCTAAGTTACGGATGTAATTTGCCTAGTTCCTCAACCACGGTTCTCTCGTTCGCCTTGGTATCCTCTACCCATCTACCTGTGTCGGTTTGCGGTACGAATACTATAAAACCTCCCTAGAAGCTTTTCTTGGAAGCTTAACTCAGCTGAATACTCCATCCGAAGATGGACCTCTCCCTCAAGCTTGCCTTAAACGGAAGCGCGGATTTTCCTATCGCTTCCTAACTTGCTCTTGGAACCCAAATCCTTAATGGACCCAGCTTATCAAACTCCGTCCCTCCATTGGTAAAACGGTTTTATAGTAGTGCAGGAATATTAACCTGCTATCCATCGGCTACGCCTTTCGGCCTCGCCTTAGGGTCGACTAACCCTCCGATGACTGACATAGCGGAGGAACCCTTAGACTTTCGGCGAGGAGGGTTCTCACCTCCTTCTCGTTACTCATGCCAACATTCTCTCTTGATGACGCTCCAGTAGCTCTCGCGAGTCTACCTTCACAGCCTAGATTCAAACTTGTTTTTGCAAGCAAAAATATTAGTTTGAATGACATCAATGCTCCCCTACCTTCTGCCATAATAAATTATGACAAAACCATAGCGTCGGTTCTTTGCTTGAGTCCCGTTACATTTTCGACGCGAGACCGTTTAACTAGTGAGCTGTTACGCTTTCTTTAAAGGATTGCTGCTTCTAAGCCAACCTCCTAGCTGTCTAAACAGTTTCACTTTCTTTCTCACTAAGCAAAGATTAGGGACCTTAGCTGATGGTCCGGGATGTTTCCCTTTTGCGCTAGGAACTTGCTCCCTAGAACTGACTCCCGATCAAAGGTTTGCGCATTCGGAGTTTGGTAAAAACTGGTACGCAAGCGCCCAAGTTCTTTTCAGTTTCTCTACCTCACAAACCATATAAGATCGAGGCTATACCTACATATATTTCGGGGAGAGCCAGCTATCACCTGGTTCGATTACCGTTTCGGCCCTAACCACAGGTCATCCGAGCATTTTTTCACATACACCGGTTCGGGCCTCCCTTGTCAATTACGACAAGTTCACCCTGCCCATGGTTAGCTCACCAGGCTTCGGGTCTAATAGAATGCACTAATCCATATAAATATGGATATGCGCCGGTTAAGACTCGGTTTCCCTACGCCTCCACAACTTAATTGCTTAAGCTTGCGCATCCTATTAACTCGTTGGCTCATTTTTCAATAGGCACAATATCACCCTCAATCGTATAAATACGACGGGGCTTTATCAGCTTGTCTGTGCACGGTTTCAGGTTCTATTTCACTCCCCTACAAGGGGTTCTTTTCACCTTTCCCTCACGGTACTTGTCCACTATCGGTGTCTTGATGTATTTAGCCTTAGCAGATGGTCCTGCTATCTTCACACAAGGTTACACGTGACTCGTGTTACTCAGGAAAACTCAAGAAGGTTTTTTTGTTTCGGATACGGGGCTATTACCCGCTATGGCGCCGCTTTCCAGAAAGCTTCTCCTACAAAAAAACTTTGTAACTTCTCTATCTTAAGACATAGAGTTTCCATACCCCCAAGTCGCTAGGATTTTGATAAATCAAAGTCTTAACGGATCTAAATAAATAGATCTGAACTTGAGTTTGGGCTGTTTCCCGTTCGCTCGCCGCTACTTAGGAAATACTTTACCTAATAAATTAGGTGTATCTTAGTTTCTTTTCCTCCGGCTACTAAGATGTGTCAGTTCGCCGGGTTACCTTCTCATTACCTATGATCTACCCTAAAGGTAAATTTTCAGTAAAGGATTTCTGTCTTATGACAGAAGGGTTGTCCCATTCGGAAATCCCCGAGTTATAGCGTTTCTTGGCAACTCCTCGAGGCTTTTCGCAGCCTAGTGCGTCCTTCTTCGGCATCAAGACCCAAGGCATTCACCATGCACATGAGTATCTTTCTTTGTGTGCAAATTTTCTTGCGAATTTTTGCACAATACAACTAAATGCAAAGCATTTGGTTGTTAATTTTTCGATGATTGAACATTTTTGACTTTCACCTTCGGGGGAAGGTGTTAGTCTATGAACAATTTACTCAGTTTTCAAAGTGCTACACTCTAGGATGGCCCAACAAAAAGCTCAATCCCTTTTGCGTTGGCAAAAAAACTCTTACAAAATTTTTTTGGTGGACTCGGCGGGAATTGAACCCGCTACCTCTGCTATGCAAAAGCAGCGCTCTAGCCAATTGAGCTACGAGCCCATAAAGCAAAAGAGATTCAATCCTCCAAATCCTATTTGATTGTGTGCGAAAAAACAAGCTCATTATCAAGCCTCAACAAACACTCAATCAAATATTTCTTGAACACAAGCGATTGCTTGAGTTAGTAGTGTCATTAAACCGCAAATAAAATTGCGGGAACACTAAAAACCAGAGCTTCTATAATAAAGAAGATGATTACCATTCCTACAGGTGGGTGTAATTTATCATTAGGAAGTGCAGATGTCAACAAAAAAATTTCCTGGTCTTAATAAAAGGAAAAATCCCTAATCACCAGCTAAGATACTCAACACATCCTTTGGGATACCTTTTAACATATCTTTTAAATGGCGACTAGAAGCATTATGGGAATTCGTAATAAGATCTTTATAAACCCCAAGGGTTTTTTCTTTCACCTGCCGCCAATCCATATGGGAAACCCTTTCCCTACAACTCATACACATCATTTCATAGTCTTGGGAAGAGAGCTGGGAATATTCCATTATCTTTTTTGCAAATGTTTCAGGATCAGTATCTTTGGGAAAGTTATATCCTACCTTCTCATTTACCAACTCTTCGGTTGTTTCGTTATTTAATGATATGACAGGGGTACCAGATGCTAGAGCTTCGATAACCGCCAAACTTTGGACCTCCATTAAGGAAGCGGAAACAAAAAAATGAGCTCGCTCCAGATATTTAGGCACTTCCGAGTGATCAACTCCTCCAATAAATTTAACATTCACATCCCTACTCTTTACCTGGTTTTTCAACTCATTCAAGTAATCCTTATCCAAGGGTATAC
>JAGPFW010000070.1 GCA_018056275.1 Patescibacteria group bacterium | reverse complement strand
GACTGGGAAGTCTACTCAACTACAAATAATGAAGATGCCTTAGCAGAATGGAGCTTTAAGACAGCTGGGGGAGAGACTAAAGCTATATTTTTTATTGAAGAGAAGGGGGGGAATTTTTCAGAAGCTCTTATGGGCTGTAGTTTAAACGTAGTAACTAATTGTGGCGAAAAAGAACTTGAGGAAAGAGTTTTTAAAACGGCTTTATTTCAAAAGTTAATTGGGGTTTATGTTTTAGAAGGCGAAGAATCAAACCTAGTTATTTTAGATGTTTCTGGAGGAAATGCACTGGAATTGGAAGGGGTTTTAACAAATATGAAAATAGAAAGCAGATAAAAAAAGAAAGCCCAGTGAGGTGGAATCGCAATTGGAAAACAAAAGCGATTTCACAAACCAAAAACCAAATGGTTTTGGTCTCACTGGGCTTAAAAACTACAAAAGATCCTGGAGTGGGTCCAAAATGGACCCCTCAAAAAAGTTTAGAACCATTGGCAATAGAAGGAAAAATGTGATCAGCGCTAATAGCGCTAGGAAAATAACCATCCACTTTTTTTGGCTTTGGGACGCGAATATCGCAGTCCCAAAGATGAGGGTCAAAACAATAATAAGAATGACCCAAAATACCATGACCAGATCACCTCCAGTTCTGAGATGTGATCATTATACCGCCAAAAAGCCCTGCTGTCAACCTATAGTTTAGCACGCTAATTAATGTTGAAGCGGCCAATAATCCTTACATTGAATGTCTCAAAAAAATCTGAATTTATCTAAAACTGCTATACTTTTTCTATGCAACCAATTTTTAACTGGATAAAATCCAACAAGGCTTTCACAGTACTTATTTTGTTTGTTGCCTATTATTTTGGCAAACAATACCTTATGGGCAAAACATATCTAGCCCCCTCAAAAGATTTTGGCTACGGAGGATATGACTCCATAAGCCCTAACGCATCTCCACAATACTCAAAAAGACTTTCATATACAGAAGAGCACATGCCTACACCCATCCCAGAGGCACCACCTCAACCAAATATTGAAAACCGAATGGTGGTAAAGAACGCATCACAGTCACTGCATGTTAAAAATGTAAAAGAATCTATAGACGCAATTGAAATATATACAAAGAACATCGGTGGATATGTAGTCAATAAAAGTCTAAATGAGCCTCAAGAAGCTTCCACTGGATATGTAACCCTAAGAATTCCTGCTGAAAAATTAGAGGAAGCTTTATCCTATTTTGGCGAAAAGGCTGTAAAAGTGATATACGAATCTGTTTACGGGAATGATATCACAGACCAATATGTAGATACCCAAGCAAAACTGGAAGTTCTTGAAAAAACAAAGGCAATTTTTGTAGGTATGCTTGATAGCGCAACTAATTTTGACCAAATACTGCGCGCCCAACAAGAGATTCTGAATGTACAACAACAGATAGATTCAGTTAAAGGACAAATAGAGTACATGGAAAAGACAGCAAAAATGTCTTTGGTAAATATTGATCTTTCAACAGACGAATTGTCCTTGGGATATGCTCCTGCAGATACGTGGAGACCTGGAGTAGTGTTTAAGTTAGCAGTAAGGTCACTGGTAAGAAATGCCAGACAATTGGGTAATACTGTGATTTGGGTAGGTGTTTATGCGGTGTTGTGGGTTCCTGCAATATGGATATTTGTAAAGGTTAGGAATTTGCTAAAAAAGAAAAAAGGCAATTAGACTTAATTAGAATTATTGAAATAAATGAGGGGTGCAGAAGCAAGTCTATTTCTGCACCCCAAGTTTAAGAGTCATCCGAGTCACCCGCAAGCACAGGGGATCCCGACTGGTACTTTCGATCCTCTCACCGTACCAGGAAGACCCCCCATGAGAACCACAACGTACGTTCTCCCCCCACGAACATACACATGACCTGGAGTTTCTGAGGGAGGAGAGTAATCGTACATATGGCTCTGGGAGCTTCTATACCTATAGGTCATCATTCCTCGTATTTTTCCGCAGAAAAATGAACAGGAAGGATGGGGGATGGTTCTTGAATGACGAGTTTCCATTTGTTAGCCCCAACCTTCACAAATAACCCAGATTGTGCAAGATATCGTGCAACTTGTCTCTGGGTAATATACGCCCCCTCAGTCCCAGGTAGCCCTGGATGCTTCTTCAACCTCTCATATACCGCCCAAGCGCTGAGAGGTTGCCTTGCCAACATTTCTACAATGCAACCCTTCTGCCGATCGGTCAAAAGGTTCCGTGCCATTAAACACCTCCTTTTTTCAATGTTCCCTACCGGAAGAGTACCACATACCCTGTAGCATGTAAAATTACAATGAAATAAAAAACCCTTAGCGATAAAAATTATCCCCGCTCGGCCAAAAACCTTTCCAAATCAATTGCAGCCATACAGCCAAAACTCGCAGCCGTAACCCCCTGCCTATACCTAAAGTCCGCAACATCTCCAGCCACAAAAACCCCTTCCATAGAGGTATGCGTACCTTGCGATGCAACAACATAACCTTTGGCATCTAATTCAACAAAATCACGTAAGAATTCGGTGTTAGGGGCATGCCCAATGGCAATAAAA
>JAGPFW010000069.1 GCA_018056275.1 Patescibacteria group bacterium | reverse complement strand
AGAGTAAAGCATTAAAGCTAGAAGGAAATGCAAATGAGATGTCTGAGGAAACAACAGCGTTTAACTTTGTACAAAAGGCATATGCCTATACCTATGCCGAAGTCCAAGCAATAGTAGAGAAAGCTCCTTTAGGAAGACAGATAAGGACATTAGCTCAACATCTAGGAGTAGATGCTAAAAGGGCTCAGTTAATACTAAATCAATCTCAAGATATGGTAACTAGAGAGGCGTGGGGGGAAGCGGGCGACACTTTTGAGAAGTTAGAAAATCAGGCAATAGCGGTTAAAGACACTTGTAAAGTTACTGTTTATGTAGGGGGTCTTGTAGCAACTGGTGGTGCTGTGGGAACTGTATCACAAGTGACTACCGTTGTGGTCGGTGTGGATTTAGCATTGGAGGTCACTGAAGATAGTGCTCAGATAGCTCTCGGGGATAGAAATAAAGTGTCTTCCTTTGTCAAGGATGTTAGAACAGTTACAGAACCCATTGCTTCTGTTTTGACTATAACTGATATCCCTAATAATCTGGGTTCGGCTTATGGTAAGTTTGATGCCGTCATGGTCGGACTAGAGCAATTTAGAGATACTGTTCAGGAAGGAAAAGTTATTGGAATAGATCTTAAAAATTTTGAATATCAGCCTTCTTTTCAAGTGATTAAAAATGCTCAATATCCTGGAGATATAACTGTTGCGGAAATGGAAATGGCGGAGGTAGAGGAGTGGATAAAGAGTATTAACAAAGATTATAAACCAATGACTCAAGAAGAAGTGGTGGGGTTTGTAGAAGATATATCTAAAGAGATGGGACAAAAGGGTAGTGCTGTAGAGAAACAAGAAGATACTTCAAAGGTTGAGGAGAAAGAAGAAAAAGCAGAAGAGAGTAATTCAGCAGAGAATGCTGGTATTCAAATTATAAAGGTGGTCAATGTTAGTAGCGATTCATTTATGATGGATATGTGTTACTCCTCTGAGTGTTGGGATGATTTAGATGCCAACCCTGCAGAGGATAGAGATCTAGGAGGCATCTATACTTTAGGTAAAGTATTTGGAAATGGAGAAGGGTTTGAGTCTGGTTTTAGACCAGCAGATCTAAAAGCGAGTGGTAAACTCGTGGAAACATCTCCAAATAGTTATAAGATTACAGTTTATTTTGCTATTGCTCCTTTTGAAGGTCCTAAGAACAAGACAATTGATTATGGTACATGGTTAAGTGAATCTGTAGAAATAAATGCAAAATATGGTGATGAACCAGTAATTGAATGGGATGGTAGTAGTTTAAGACAAGCAAAATAGAGATTAATTAAGGCCCTACCTTTGAAACTTTCTCTTCTTAAGGTCAAAATAACCCAATCCCCATAAGGGTTCTTAGTGATAACATACGGGGCTTGAAGGAACATATTGAAATTGGCTGGACATACAACATTATGAATTTAACTATATTTTATGCTAGAAATAATCATCACAATAATGGTTTTAAACATTTGGTATATATAGTATATATTGGTATTTAGAACTATATTCTCCTTCGAGATTATTCCCATGAATAGATACTGTATGAGTTAAATTCAATGACCTTAAATTTCTTACTTCAAAACCTCCAATTAAAAGACAAAAAGCTAATATTTACGCTAAAAACACCGTTTGATACAGTGCTTCAAGCCTCAAAAAAGTGTTTTGATTTGCTCCGCAATGTGGGCCAGAAATTTGTTGCCCCAGAAGAGCGTTAAAAAGCGTTGACTTGCCGGCATTGGGTAATCCCACAATTCCTACCAAAAGAGACATCTTGAGATTATTTTGCTCCCCAAAAGCCCTAAACGCAAAATCACGAGGCGTCTATTTCCCCGAGGTGTCTATTTTTTGCTAAACTATAAGCAAACAATGAAGAAAAAAAGCTGGTCGCAAAAGGTTACCCAAACAAGCTTTGCTTTAGATCTTGAGGAAGGAGTTTTTACCTGGCAAGACCCCAAAAAAATTGCCGCCTCTCTAAAGCAATCCGCCGAGGAAAGCCCCCGCCGCAAGGCCTCTCCCTTCCAGTCGGCAATGAGTATGCTTAATTTTTACATCAACCGCGCCGGTAAAAAACTTGACCCAAAACAAAAAGAAATTTTAGAACAAGCCAAAGACGAACTGCGAAAACTCTTCGGTAAAATCGTTTAGGTTCTACCGGCAAACGCCGCTCCAAAAGCCCTTGTTTTCTCCCCGCGCTTTTCTTTCTGCTTCCAAAAAAAGCTCTTGGTATTTCACGTCCGGCGCAAAAGTAACCGCATAGGCAAAACCTTCTCGCACCAAATACTCGTTAACAAAAATCCCCTCTGCCCAAACATAACGCAGAAGCCGGCCATATTGATCGGTTTCGGAAATATCCTTTTCCATTTCAATCTTTTTTCCCTCCACTAATTTTTTATTTTCTAAATAAGCTTCCTTACCATAACATTGAACCGGTTTTTGGGGGTCAACCGTTTCCGGCGTGTCAATACCAATATAACGGACTCTTCGGCCATCTTCCAATTCAATCGTATCCCCGTCAATTACTCTTATCACTTTCACTTTCTCTCTTTCTTGACTGCCCAGCAAAGGAGGAGAT
>JAGPFW010000068.1 GCA_018056275.1 Patescibacteria group bacterium | reverse complement strand
GAGCAGACACTATACGATGTTTCGCAAGATAGAGTGCATCAAGAGTTTGTTCCTGTAAAAAAGACTTTGGAAGTAACCTTTGAGCGACTTGACGAGCTTTCAAAGACTCGCGGAGCCTTGAGGGGCGTACCTACAGGGTTTAAGAAATTGGATCAGATGCTCTCCGGCTTACAAAAAGAAGATTTGATAATCTTGGCGGCAAGACCTTCCATGGGGAAGTCCTCTTTTGCTATAAATATAGCTCAAGCAGCCGCAATAGATTATGGTAAAAAAATTGGGTTTTTTTCCCTGGAAATGGGAAGAGAATCCATTGTTGATAGAATGATCTCAGCTCAAGGTGATATAGATAACTGGCGCATAAGTACGGGAAATTTAGCACCTGAAGATTTTGAAAAATATGGCATTGCTGCAGGCGAATTGGCAGAGGCTCAAATTTTTATAGATGATACCCCTGGAGTTTCCGTTTTAGAAATGCGTACAAAAGCTCGTAGATTGCAAATGGAGCACGGGCTTGATTTAGTTATAGTTGATTATTTACAGCTTATTCACGGGAAAAATTTGGAGAGTCGTGTGCAGGAGGTGACTTATATCTCTCAGTCTTTAAAAAATTTGGCTCGTGAGCTAAAAGTGCCAGTTTTGGCCTTGTCGCAATTGTCTAGAGCGGTGGAGCAAAGAGGGGGTTTAAAAAAGCCTCAATTGGCTGATCTGCGTGACTCTGGGTCAATTGAGCAAGATGCTGATGTGGTTATGTTTTTGTATCGTCCGGATGATGATGATAGAGAAAATATGATGCTTGAGATTGCAAAGCATAGAAATGGGCCAACAGGTGAAATTCCTTTGTTTTTTAAGGCAAATAGAACTAGGTTTTATGAATCGGCAAGGTCATCAGCAGGGGATGTGACGGAGTAAGTTTGCTTCCATTGGTGTGATAAAATGTGTGACACGTATAAAACAGATGGAGTTTTAAGGGCAAGTGGCGGAATGGTATACGCGTTGGTCTCAAAAACCAATGAGACTTAGTCTCGTGAGGGTTCAAGTCCCTCCTTGCCCACCAGAATATGTTGGCTTTCATCTTACAGAAATCCAGAATTTTTTCGGCTACCCTTTGATCAAAGGTGGGATTGTGCTTCATTCCTAAAGTGATACAATACTCCCCATGATAGCAACAGATCTAAAAGTAGGCACAATTTTTAAGGAGAATTCACATCCATGGCGAGTGGAAAAATACGCCCATATAAAGTCAGCTCGATCAGGGGCTTCTGTTAAAGTTAAGGCAAGAAACCTTATTACAAACGAAGTTCGAGAGTTTAGCTATTTGGGAGGGGTCCATGTGGAAGACGCCCAAGTGGAAAGGAAGAACGCTCAATTTCTGTATGAATCCAATGGCTACTTTTTTATGGATCCTCAAACCTATGATCAATTTGAAATTTCTTCAGATGTTTTAGGAGATCAGGCTAAATATTTAAAGGATGGGGAGGTGGTTCAAGTTATGTATTATGAAGGAGAACCGGTCTCTATAGATTTGCCCAATAGTTTGGTTTTTGAGGTTACATATACTGAGCCTGGTTTTAGGGGAAATACTGTTAGTAATGTCTATAAGGACGCCGAATTGGATGGGAAGTTTACAGCAAAAGTTCCGTCTTTTATAAGTGTGGGTGACAAAGTTAAAATTGATACAAGGACTGGGGAGTATATTTCCAAGGCGTAGGATTTTATTGGAATATGGGGATTTTTAGAGTTCACAATTTCTGAGAATCAGATTTTTGTATCTTTATTTTGCTATCATTAATTTATGCAAATTCTTGACAAAATCATCAGTCAAATCTCATCTTTTAGCATACAAGGACATATTTTGGAGGTGTTTATCATCTTTGGTTTTATCATTTCCTTGTATGTAGTTTGGAGGGAGGGAAGAAGGGACGGTTTTTTGGAGGAAAAGCTTTTTGATAACTATCTACTATCATTTATATTTGCTTTATTCTTTTCTAGGATTTTCTACGCCATATCTGCGCGTTTTTTATTGGTTCCTTTTATTCAACATGTTCTTTATTTTTGGACTCCTGGTTTTAATCTGGAAGGTTTTGTTTTAGGTTTTATTACTGGTATATTTGCGCTTTCTTTTCTTTATAAATGGTCTTTGTTTAGAATTTTTGATATTTATTCTTTAGCTCTTTCCTTAGGAGGGAGCGTTGCCCTGTTGGGAGTGCAATTTTCGGTTGGGGGTGGCGATCTATATCTACCTATTGCTGTACTTTTTTTATTCTATTTAGTGTTTTCTTTTTTAAGGCTTGGAAGGATTTTATCCGGTTTGACTTTTGTAGTCTTTTTAAATTTGGGGCTTTTATTAAGGGAATATATTGGTGGGTTTGGATCTGGGGGATTGTTATTTAATTCAATACTAGTTACAATTGGTTTGTTAACATTAATTTTTAGATTAAAGAAAAACATGGCTTCAAAAAGAAATCTTCCAGCGGATGTATTTTCTAAGTTAAAGAATACTTTGTTGAGAAAGGATAAAAGAATAGGTAAACAACAAAAGCTGTTGAATGATGTGGATCCTTATTTGCAGGCTGGTCGTGCAGAAGGGAACGCTGACGAAATAGACGAAGCGCACCTAGAAG
>JAGPFW010000020.1 GCA_018056275.1 Patescibacteria group bacterium | reverse complement strand
GCATTTGGCTACGCTTGTGCAAGATTTGTATCTTTGGGAACTGGATTTGTCTTTGCAAGAAGAAAGATCGCCTATAGAATTGGAAGAGGTTTTGCTTCGGTTGGAGAAGCGTTTTGCAAAGTTTAGTATTGAAAAGTTGAGAAGGCAATTAGAACTTGCCGAAATGGAGGGAAATTCGGAACTTGTAAGGGAGATTACAGCTCAAATAGAAGAAAAGAAAAGAATTTTAAAATAGGCTTTATTAATAAGCAATATGACTACAAAAAGTATATCTGATATAAAAACCAACAAAAAAAATATTGTTGATGAAAAAGATAGGGCTATTCAAAAACTTGTTTTGAGAGGAAAAAAGCAGGGTTATTTAACCATAGATGAGATTTTGTCCGTATTTCCTACAGCAGAAGATCATATTGATTCTTTAGATAGGCTTTATGAGCGCCTTGGCAAAGAAGGGATTAGTGTTTTTGATATGGCTGCCCAAGTTCCCGATGAGGATTTGGACGCCTTTTCCAGAGGGATTTTGGCCAAGCTAGAAAATGGTAAATCAAGATCTACAGATCCCGTCCGAATGTACTTACGAGAAATAGGAAAAGTGGAGCTTTTAACTGAAGAGGATGAAGTGAATTTAGCAAAGGGCATAGAGAAAAATGACGCTACCTCTTTTGAGCATTTAACAAGGGCTAATCTAAGACTTGTGGTTTCTATAGCGAAAAAATATATGGGAAGGGGTTTGTCTTTTTTGGATTTAATTCAGGAGGGGAATACGGGTTTAATGCGCGCTGTAGAAAAATTTGATTGGAGGCGTGGCTTTAAATTTTCTACTTATGCTACTTGGTGGATAAGACAAGCGATAACTCGTGCATTGGCGGATCAAGCTAGAACCATAAGAATACCTGTTCACATGGTAGAAACTATAAATAAATACAAAAAGGTTGAGCGTCAGCTGGAGCAAAAATATGAGCGTGCCATAAGACCCGATGAAGTAGCAAAGGAAATGGGTATAGACTTAGAAAAGGCGGAACAAATAGTTAAAATAGCCCAAAAAACGGCTTCAATAGAAACCCCTGTGGGTAAAGAAGAAGATACAAGACTCAAAGAATTTATTGAAGATAAAAAGACTTTATCCCCGTTTGAGTCTGCAAGCCAAGAATTGTTAAAGGGACACATAGCGGAAGTTTTGGAAAGTTTAAGTGGAAGGGAGAAGCGTGTTTTAGAGTTGCGCTTTGGATTACTGGACGGGCGCGCGCGTACATTAGAAGAGGTTGGTAGAGAATTTGGGGTTACTCGTGAGCGAATAAGGCAGATTGAAGCTAAGGCTTTGAGAAAGCTAAGGCACCCTTCAAGAAGTAAGAGGCTTAGGGATTATTTATAATTTTTTCAGTTTCCTCTTATACCCCTCCACATCTGGTTGTCCAAAAGGGTTTACTTCCATTAGGTGTGCCAAAAGTAAAGTCTCAAAAAATTTGTTTTGCATAAATTTTCCCAAAGTAAATTCGCTTAATTCTTCCAAGGTTGTTTCTCTTGCAACAATATTTTCCTCTTTATATATCTCCAAAACTGCATTTTTTATCTGATCCTGGTAGCTATTTTTTCCCGTTACAGAAATAATTTCGTGCTGTACTATTTTTTTACCTCCCACAAAGTATTGTTGTAGGGAGTGTAGATCTCTAGATCCCTCCGAAATCATAGGCAAAATGCCTTTCTTGTCTTTTCCAAGACTTTCTCCCAAAAGCTGTTTTTGCCATTCTGCCAAAGATAAAAGCTCTTTTGTAAAGACAAACATGTTATATACAAGGTTTCCTTTTTTGTATGCCTCCTCAATTGATGTGATCTGTTGCGTCAATTCTGTTGGGTTGGCATAAAACTCTTTAGTGGCTGTTTTAGCCCCTTCTAATAATGATGTTGTTTCTACTCTCGCCAGCTCTAGTGGTAACAACCCTACTGCTGAAAAAACTGAAAATCTTCCCCCAACGTTATCTGGGAGGGTTAAAATATTTTCTTTTTCTTTATTTGTTGCGGACTTCCCACGGATAAAAAATTCAGGGAAATTTTTATTAGAAAGGGATCCTTTGAGAAGATCGTAATTAGTTGCTACCTCGGTAGTTGTTCCCGATTTGCTTATGTTAACAATTATCGCTTGCTCTTCAGGGCATTCTCTCAATTTTAAGCTTAATTGTTCAATAATATCAGGCTCAATTTGGTCTAAAAAATGCATTTCTGGTAATGGTTTTACATTTTTTAGTGCGTCGTACACAGCCTTTGCTCCCCAACAGGATCCTCCAATTCCTATAACGACTATGTGCTTTATTTCATTTACATCTATTTTTGCACTCAAAATAGCGTCCTTTGTTGTTTTTAGTACAGTGGTATCAAAAGGAAGATGTAGAAAGCTCTCTCCGGTTGTGTAGCTTGTTTGGAAGGTACTTTCTTTTAGTTTTTGCAGGTAATTCGTAAGGTTATGTTGCATGGTGTAAGTATATCAATTTTTTCGAATCTCCCTTGCTATTGTAAAATACCCCTGTATGTCTAATAACTTTGCTACCCCAATGATGCAACAATACTCCCAAATAAAAGAAAAATACCCCAATTGCATCATATTCTTTAGACTAGGAGATTTTTACGAAATGTTTATGGAAGACGCTAAAATAGGCGCAGAAGTTTTGGATATTACTCTAACTAGCCGAGATCGTGGCAAGGATGGGAAAATTCCCATGGCAGGGGTTCCTTATCACGCAGTGGATTCTTATTTACCTCGCTTGGTAAAGGCGGGATACAATGTAGCAATTTGCGAACAAGTGGGAACGCCAAATGGAAACAACCTAATGCAACGGGAAATAGTGCGTGTAGTAACCCCAGGGACTTTACTGACCGAAGGTTGTCTTGATAAAAGGGAAAACAATTATATTTTTTCGGTTGTCTATACGCAACAGAAGAATCCCAAAAATGGTCATTTGGTGGGAATTAGTTTAGCAGATCTTTCCACGGGGGAATTTTTTGTTCAGGAATTTGAACTTGGTGAAAAATCTCAATTGGAGGAAATTCTCAAGAACACGGTTTATAAGTTTTCTCCTACAGAAGCCATTTTGGATGCCCAAGCTTATAATGACCCAGAAATTTTGCATTTCGTAAAATCTGACAATAATTTGAGTGTAAGCTTTTTTGCTCAAGCTGATTTTTATTTAAACTCTTCCGAAAAGATCCTAAAAGAACACTTTTCTGTGGAAAATCTTGCAAGCTTTGGTATAGAAAATAAGAAAATAGCGCAGAAAGCGGGGGCTTTGCTCTTGGGCTATATGTCTAGTACCCAGAAAAGCGCGCTTACCCACATAACAACTATTAGTCTTTTAAATAAGGAAGGAGTTGTAAGCATAGATCCTTCCACCATGTTGAACCTAGAAATTTTTTCTTGTCTTAGAACTGGGTCAAAAAAAGGATCCTTGATTTCTTTTTTGGATGAAACGCGTACTTCTATGGGCGCACGCCTTTTGAGGTCTTGGTTAAGATCCCCATTACAGGATATGGCGCAATTGGAAGCTCGTTACGATGCAGTTGGTTTTTTTATATCCCATGTTGGTTATTATGAAAAGTTGCGGGAATTTTTAATGGAAATTACCGACATAGAAAGGATTTTGTCACGACTTTCTGTAGGAATAGGTAATCCTTTGGATTTAAAGTCTTTAGAATCCTCTCTAAATAAAGTTTTGGAAATTAAGAGCTTCTTTTCTGAATTCTCCGCTGAAAATCTTCCAAACTCTCTAGCTCAGATAGAAGAAAAGATTTTGTTAGATCTAAAAGATTTAACCCAATATTTACACAGAACTATAAAAGAAAATGCCCCTGTTGACATAAAAAGTGGAGGAATAATTTGCCCAGGAGTAAGCGTTGAACTTGATAATCTTAAGGAAAGTATCTCTTCAAGCAAGAATTGGTTGGAAAACTTGGAAAAGCAGCAAAGACAGGAAACGGGAATTTCTTCGCTTAAAGTACGGTTTAATAAAGTATATGGATATTATATAGAAGTTACCAAAGCAAATTTAGAGCTGGTGCCCTCAAATTATATTAGGAAACAAACAATGGTGGGTGGAGAACGCTTTATTACTCAGGAGCTTAAGGATCACGAAGAGCGCATCCTTTCTTCGGAGGAGAAGATAAACGAGATTGAGTTGGCGCTGTTTATGGAAGCGGTCAAAAAAACACTTGAATATACCTCACATATTAAAGAAGCGGCTTTGGCTGTAGCAACACTGGATTGCTATTTATGTTTTTCTTATTTTGCCCTATCAAAAGGTTTTGTAAGACCCTTACTTATAGAAACGGGGGATATAGTAATTGAGGGTGGAAGGCACCCAGTTGTGGAGAGTTTGCTTGAAGTAGGTTCTTTTAATCCCAATGATACCTTTTTATCCCAAAACGAGAAAAAGTGCCCAGCAGATAAAGGCGCTAGCCTTTTACTTTTGACTGGACCAAATATGTCGGGGAAGTCAGTTTATATTAGACAGGTTGCTATCATAGTTTTGTTGGCACAAATTGGATGTTTTGTTCCCGCAAGAAGTGCCAAAATTACACCCGTTGATAAAATCTTTGTAAGAAGTGGAGCTTCAGATATGATTTCTTTGGGGGTTTCCACCTTTATGCTGGAAATGTTGGAGGTTGCTTATATCTTGAATAACGCCACAAAAAACAGTTTGGTTATTATGGACGAAGTGGGAAGAGGAACTAGCACTTATGATGGGATAAGCTTAGCTTGGTCAATAGCCGAGTATTTGATTTCCCAAAATTTGGGTTGCAAAACTCTTTTTGCCACCCATTACCATGAACTTTGCGCTTTGGAGAAAAAATATCCAGAAAAGGTAGTGAATCTTTCGGTTTTGGTGAAGCAAGATTCCTTTGGGAAGCCTGTATTTATACACAAAGTGGTTGAAGGACCTGCAGAGCATAGTTACGGTATCTCTGTGGCCGAAATGGCGGGAATTCCTTCGGTGGTGACTAAGGAAGCAAAAAAGATCTTGCAGGATTTGGAATCTAGAGGACTTCGTGTTACAGTATCACATTAGCAGAGCAGAGTGGCGGTTTTGGGAAAAATACTGTTGTCAAGGCAAAAATTCTTGACTAGGCCGTATTTTCTCAGTAGAATGCTTTAGCTTTAAGTTTTATGAATAAAAAGCAGGCGCAAAGAACTCATTTAGAAAAAGTAATTTGCTATAAATGTGGGGCTTCTTTGGAAAAGGCAGATATTATTGTGGTTACAGAAACGCCTTTTGCCTTTGTAGCGCATGCAACTTGCTCAAATTGTTCTGCTCAAAGCATGATAACGGTAACTCCCTCTGCAATAGGGGCGGTTCCACTAATATCAGATCTGGAGCCGGAAGAAATAAAGATGTTTCTAAAAATGGACCAAATCTCTTACGATGAGATTTTGGACCTACACGAAAGGTTAAAAGTAACAAATATATGCAAATTATTGCACAGCCAAGAAAAGAACTTGGTAAAAAAACAAAAAAAGTCCGACGAGAAAAAAGAATCCCTGCTGTAGTTTTTGGGCCAGATATTGACTCCATTCCTTTAAGTGTGGGTTATAAGGAGTTTGTGGATACATATATAGAAGCAGGTGAAACTTCTCTTGTGGATTTAGCTGTTGAAGGGGAAAAAGAGCCTTTTAAGGTTTTGATCTCTGATGTGCAATTAAATCCTGTTAATAATTCTGTTTTACATACACGTTTTTTTAAGGTGAACCTAAAAGAAAAGACTGAGGTGGATGTTCCCGTTGTCATTGAAGGAGAAGAATCTATTCCTTTGGTAAAGACTAAAGAGGCTCTTGTCTTGACGCAACTAAGTGAAATTACGGTTTCTGCATTGCCGGCTGATCTTCCTAAGGAGTTTGTGGTTGATGTTTCTGGGTTGGTAGAGATAGGGGATAGTATTAAGGTTTCGGATTTACAGTACGATAGGGAGAAAGTGGAAATTGTGGCTCAAGAGGAAGATGCCATTGTGGCCATATTGGATTACGCTCAATCAGAAGAGGCTGAGGAGGATGAAGAAGTGAGTGAGGAGGAGTTGGTTGCTGGGGTTGAGGCAACAGGGGAAAAGGGTGCCTCTGAGGATAGCGAAAAGGAAGATTCAACCGCGGCAGAATAAGCGAAATTAGCCCCACAAGAATCTCCCTCGCTTTAGATTTTAGAGATATTGGATAGCTTTAAATTTCTATGGAACAACCCCTTCTGGATCTTTGAACATCGCCATTATCGGCATTGATTCTTATCCTCATTCTGCAGGTATTTGTGGGGCAATCGGTATAGCTATGATTTCCATCTAGGCAAACGTCCACAATTCCCCAGGTATTAGCAGAGGCGTCTCTGGTAATCATTACTCCGTATCTTGTTCCTGCCCTAGGTTCTCCGGACGGGTTATTTGTGGCTAGATCCTCAAAAGTTGTGCATGAGTTAATAGGATCTGTCCTCGTGGATATACATGATGCCATTGCAAGTCGCAACTTATCCAGATTCGTTCTTGCCACTGTCTCCTCTGCTCTGGTTCTTTGTATTCCCGGTTGTATTACAGCCATTAATATTCCGGAAAGCACTCCAATAAGAACTATAACGACAAGAAGTTCTATCAGTGTAAACCCACTCGTTTTTTTACTCATAAAAATTCCTTTCATATTAAATACTAATGTAAATGTACCTTGCCTTAATTGTTTTGTCCAGAAACAAGAGTGTTGCATGCTCTAAATATTATTGTTATTCTTAGTGTCAATAGGAATTTAGGTTTTCCTAAATTGCCTTTAGGGATTTTTGCATCCGTAGCTACCTCCTACAACTTTGGGAGGATACCTGTAGTTATGGGTCCTCAAGAAGTAGAAGCTTCTCAGGTATGGAGTCTTGAGGATGAAATAATATATGCGTCCCCTCGCGGGGACGCTCTTTGAGTTCACTTAGGCCGAGTCGGTTGATTTCGGTTGATCTGCGGATGCGATCTTCCCTCTCCTTCTCTCTTCTAAAGAGCATTGGCTATTTTCCTTTCTTACTGCTATATATATGTTATGTATAGTAATTTGGCCAGTAGCATTCTTTCCATTTCAAATATAGAACAGGCTTATATTGAGCTGTCGCAAAAATTTTTTCTTGAGAATAAATCCTCAAAATACAGAGGTATTGATGACATGGTAATTAATGACCTAGTTCACAACCCTGCAAAGGTGCTCCAAGAGGTTCAAGAAGAACTCCTTGACCTGTCGGCAATTCGGCCTGTTCTAAAGCAGTATGTGCCTAAAAAATCCGGCTCCTTACGGGAGGTGTATAGTTGTTCAGTTAAAGATAGGATTAAAAGTCAAGCTATTTATAGAGTTATTGATCCTGTATTTGATAAGGTGTTATCCCCCTTTCTTTTCTCCTATAGAGCCACCCATCCTAGCTATTATGCCGCAAGAAGTGTAATCAGAAGGTATAAAAGACATTATGGTCAAGACTTTATTGTAATTAGAGATGTAAAAGATTTTGCTGATTATGTGGATCATAGCATCCTATTAGAAAAGTTCAGAGCGATCAATATTCCCGAAGATGTAATTGAGATGTTTAAATTGTTTATGGATGTTCCTGTGTTTGGAAGAAATTCGGATCGGAAAACTGTTGGATTGTTGCAAGGCATACCCCTAGTTTCCCCATTTGAAAATTTATACTTAAATGATTTGGATTTTGTACTGGGTAAAAAGGTATCTTTATATCGACGGGTTGGAGACGATCTAATTGCATTTGATCCTGTCAAGGTTAAAGTAGATGAAGTTGGATTTATCATAGACGCTTATTTTAAATCTCACGGGCTAATAAGTAGTAGGAAGAAATCTCGATGTGTAAGTTCTGAAGACTCTTTTGAATTCTTGGGTTATTCTTTTTCTCAAGGACTAGTATCAATATCCAAGGATTCCCTCAAAAAATTTAAAACTTCTTGGAGGGTTAAGCTTCTTCGTTTGCCTAACCAACGTAACTATTCCTTGTGTCACTTAAAAAACATATTGTTTTTTAATGAGCGGTCAATTTTAAAGGAAATTCATCTATTGATCCGAGAATATTCTTTGGCAGATGATCTTATTAGTGCCCAGAAGATAGATAGGTTTCTTTGGAAACAATTGACACGTTATGTTATGGGGACATACTCCTTTAGGAATTATCGGCAAACTCGTATATTGTTAAAGCGCCAAGGAATCATTGTACCTTCCTATTTTAAACTTTTACTGAAAAAGAGAAAGGCTTTCGGATAAAATGAAGGATTTTATGCTAAGAAATTACACATTGCATAAGGAACGTATCCAAAAAAATCTTGAGGTTTCTAAATTGGTTTTGCGTCCAAAGCAAAAACACATCCTTCTAGGGTTCCTTGCTAGAAATAGAAGCAAAATTTTGTTGTTATTAGTATTTTCTTTTGTACAGGTATTTTTTGAATTGAGTTTATTGCTCTTAGGAAGATTAGGTATCTACTCAGGAGGTATTACGTTAATTCGACGCAATACTATTATTCCCCTACTTTTAATTTTTTTCTTTGCTACTCTTTACATTTGGGCTGCTTATGAGTCAAGTAAGAGGAATCAGGAATTAGCTATTTCCTTGGTTATATATCTTCGCAAACTCTGGGTTTCTTTGGCAATATCCGGAGGTCTTACTTTCTCCTCTGATCATAAATCTCGTATTTTATCCAAGATCATATATCACCTTGCTCTTTTGCAATCAAGCTTGTTAAGAGTATTGTCTAGTGGGCCGCATACACTTTTTTCGGTCTTTTTGCTTTGCGCATTTGTACCTAATACAAATCCGGAAATAGCTTTTTATCTACCGTTTTTTGTTGGTTTTTATATCTTTTTAATATTTGTTGGGTACAGAATATCCAAAAAATATGTTAGTAGGGAGCAAACCCTAGCCAGTCAGATTATTCAGCATATTTTTGATTCTTTTCATAACTCTTTCTTTGTCACTAATTATAAAAATCAAAAGGAAATATTACAAAAACTGGATGATCTTTCCTCTTTGGACATTCTTTCCAGAGTTAATAGGAATTTGTGGATGTATTTTCCAACAGTGCTTCTATTTGCCTTTACAACTTTGATTTTCTTTTTAGGGTATATATATAAGCCTAGTCTAGCCTATAGAATCTTTGACACTCCATCTACTATAATTACTACTGGCGTTGTTGTAGGAGTTTTAACAAGGATATTATATAAAAGCTTGAATTTTGGTTTAGCTTTATACCCTCTACAACTTGCGCTTTGTATTGGTGTTCCTCAACGAAAATCTTATTATTTATACAAAAAGCCCACATTCTTTAGTAGGATTTGTTACCAGGCGAAAAAAGTAAGAATTGATCCTTCGGGTGGCTATTTTAAACGGGTATCCCTGGAATTTTGTGCGGGTGATCGGGTTCTTTTGCTATTAGGTACTTCAAGCGATTGTTTGGGAATTTCTCAAATTTTATCAGGTTCGTCGCGCGTTTTTTCAAAGCCATGGATTGTAAAAATGGATAACGCCAGGTTTTTATATAAAGGATGGATCCAAGAGAACCCCTCTATTATTTACGTTAATCCATACCTCCACTTTGATAAAAGCCTTTTGGAAGCCATAAGTGGTTCCCCAGATTATTCTCTAAATTTGGAGGATATTAGAAGAGTTACAGCTTTGGTTGAATCAACGCCAGAATTGGGTTTTGTCTTAGAAAAGTCTCAGGGGTTAGCCTCGCACACAACCGATTTTCTACTAGATCTTAATGCACATGGAATTTTACAGTTGGCGAGTGTTGCTCTCAAAAAACCAAGCATGGTCATTATAGATTCCTTTTATGCGAATACACCCAAGGAAGATTTTATATCTTTTTTATCTAGGATTGCTCAAGATAACCCAGATATGATCATGGTAGTTCCTACCACCTCTGAAAATAATCTAATTGAGTATAATAAACTTTTAAGGTTAGAAAACAGATCTATATGAGAATATTTTGGGTTAAGTATTTGTATAAACCCTTAGTCTTTTTCTTTTTCCTATCACTATTTTTAGGTATATTTCTTATTCCAAAAATAATTTCCATTCTCCAAGTTCCTTTGCAAGCTGTACCTTATAGCCAAGTATCTTTGAGTGTCCCATTAGATTTTGAAATATTTTTTACAAATACCGCTTCTTCCCCTAAATATATAGATACATTAGTCTCAGCAATTGATCTTTCTGTCACTTCAATTGATATGGCAATGTACTCATTTAATTCAAAGGAATTGGTTGAGGCTCTGAAAAACGCCTCTCAGAGAGGAGTAGACATCACATTGGTGATTAATCACGATCATGTTAAGCGTGCCAGAGAATTATTTGGTGAAAGTTATTTTCCTATAAAAATACTTCCGGAGAAAAAAAGTAATCTTCCTAAGCATACTGGTAGTATGCATCACAAGTTTGTGTTAATTGATGGAGAGACCTTAATTGCAAGCTCGCTGAACGCCACAGATATTCAAAATGACAATGATATTGGTTATGTTTTAGTGACAAAAACTCCTGAGATAGTACAGGAGTACATAATGGAATTTTCTCGTTTAGAAAGCGGCCTATGGGGATTAGCCAAAATTGATGATATTAATTATCACCCATTTTCCAAAATCGTGTACGCAGGGGATGATTATTTTGAGATCTGGTGGTCGCCTGGTTTAGAGTCGAACTCAATTAGAGGTAGAATTCTAAGCGCAATAGAGTCTGCTGAGACAACACTGCAGATTATTTGTTGGCAAATTACTGACCAACAAATTATGGATGCTTTGTTAAGTAAAGCAAGAGAAGGTGTAGAAATCCATGTAATTATGGATCAACACCCTTTCTTATCAGATGAAATGAGCAGTTTTATGAAAAACCCATTGGTTCATGTAGATATAAACGAGGATACTGTTGACGGTTCTTTGAAGTCCTTTATTCATGAGCATGTATTAATAGTGGATGGTACTTCTGTCCTTTTTGGTACCAATAATTGGAGTAATCGTGGCGCTTTGAGTAATGATGAATCTATCTTCTATACAAACAATAAATATTTGGTGAATATGTATTTGAACCATTTCTCATCACTTTTGGAAACGATCCTGTCCAGATAGGGTTTAATTAACCCTTTTGATTATTTTGGCCATTCCGAGATCATCAAGGGCACAGTTTCCCCGGGTTTTTGCAATTCCTGCCAGATTTTTTCCGTTACAAAAGGCATAAAAGGGTGTAAAAGTTTCAAACTAGTTCTGTACGCATAATCTAAAATTGATATTCCTACGCTTTTTTCTTCTACAGATTCTCTCGATTTTACGTCCTCAATGTATTCATCTGCTAAATTATGCCATAAAAATTGGTATATTAGGTTCCCCGTATCCGCAATCCTGTATTTCTCTAGATTTTTGTTCACATCTCTCACTAAATTTTTCAGCTCTTTTAAGAGCTTTTTATCTTTTTCTAGTAATCGTGCTTGTGTTTGCGGAGCCACTTCCCCCCACGAGGAGATTTCCCCCATTGGGCTTTCTCCCTTTAGTTCTTCCCGCATCATTTCTATAAATCTTGCCATATTCCAGATTTTATTGGCAAAATTTCTATAACCTCTAACCTTGTCCTCACTTAAAGCGGTTTCTTTAGCGGATGTATTTCCTCCCACCAATAAGCCCATTCTTAGCGCGTCCGCCC
>JAGPFW010000067.1 GCA_018056275.1 Patescibacteria group bacterium | reverse complement strand
CTGTGGATCCCACAAATAAAAAGCTAGCAATGGGTTTGTTTTCATCTCTAATCCCAACCCGAGACCTTTTTAAGGCATTTGCTACCTGTACAACAGCGTGATCCTGTCCAATCACACTTTGCTTCATCTCTTCTTCTATTTTCAAAAGCTTTTGCGATTCGTCAGCACTCATTGCGGTTACAGGAACATGCGTCATACCCGAAATGATCTCTGCTGCTTTTTCTGCCGTAACCACCTTTCCATCACGAGAAACTGCTTGAACACATCTATTTAGAACATCTACCGCCTTATCTGGAAAAACTCTTTCAAACATTAATCGTTCAGATAAACGAACTATCCTTTTTATTGCTGGTAATGTAATTAGAACTTTTTCAAATTTCTCTATATCAAAAGCTAAATGCTTTAGAATTTCTTTTGTCTCCTCAGAACTAGAAGGATTAATATCCACAATATTGAAGAGACGAGCAAATGCTCCATTTGGTTCAATATACTTTCTGTACGTTTCTCTGTTTGTTGCGGCCAAAACTTGAATTTTTCCTGTAGAAAGATAAGGCTCCAAGATAGAATAAACACTAGATACATCGGAAGATTCATTTGACACTCCTGAGACTAAATTATGAATTTCATCAAAAAACAGTATTATATCGCCAGAACCATGCACTTCTTCCATAATTTTTTTGAATTTTTCAGCAATATCCCCAGAAGTTTTTGCACCAGCAAATAAAGACCCTGAATCAATACTAACTATACGTTTATTGGAAATCTTCTCATAGTCGGTGCCTTCCACAATAGCCTTAGCTATGCCCTTAATAACAGAAGTTTTTCCACTTCCAGGTTGCCCTATTATTAAAACATTCACCTTTTGAGAACCCGATAAAAGGTCAGCAATTTGCTTTATCTCCTCCTGATGAGCAATAATCCCCCTAATCAAACCTTTCTTTGCGAGTGCAGTAAAATCCGTTGAGACAGAATCCAAAAGTGGTGTAACTCGACCTGTCATACCCCGTCCAAATCCCCCAAGTTTTCCTAAACTATAATCTTCCTGCCAAAAAAATACTTTTGCCAAGCGTTCCCTTTCATCCACAATCCAAATCAGGGCTTCTTTCACATCCTCTAGCGAAGAACCAAAGGAAGCCAAAAACCTATCTATATCAGGCATTACTTCCAATAAAGCCAAGAAAGCATGTTCCATTTCTATGTAACGACAGTTATGCTCTTTTGCTACATCAAAAGCTCTTTTCAAGAGTTTCCAGACTTCCACATCAACATTTACTTTTACACCAGTCATAAATTCATCTTTATCAAGTTCCGTTTTTTGTAAAAGATACTTTATGTGAGCATTCTTAAAAAAAGGCGCAAAAGATTGAGAGTGCTTAGAATCTTTTAGAGTCTTAATAACACTGGGCCTTGCCGTCTTCAAATATCCCTCTCCCCCAACCGAAGTAACTCTTGCCCGAGGAGTATCTCGCATCAAAAAGATCCGCAAAAAATAGGCACCAATGACCACAAAAACAAAATAGAATTTCAAGTAATGTAACAATAAAATAGGTAAATAGTACCAAAACAATGGAACAAACAACATTAAGAATAATAACAAGAGCATTACCAATAAACCTAAGATTATTTGTCCCACGCGCACAAAGAATCCTATAATTCTACCTGGAATTGTATAATCTCCAAAAAGCGGAACAAACAAGAGTCTAATATTTAAAGTAAGTGAAAGGGCATGATTAACCAGAACAAGCACCCGCTTTAGAATAATAAATAACATTTTAGGCGCTTTATAAGACCACCATAAGATGGGTTCAACAAAAATGAAGGGAACAATATCCATGCTATTAGCATATCAAGGGGTTATCGGGTTTACAAACTTTTTTATTGTGGAGCCAATAGCCCATCCAATAGGAACGTAGAAGAAAAAAAACATAGAAAGTGGAGAAACAAGGTATTTAAGGACATAACCAAAATAAGGTAAAACTAGAACAACCTTTCCTTCTATGTCATCAGAACCCACCAAAAAATTGTCTGTGAATTCATTTGCATCTCCTTTTGTTCTATAGACTTTCTCCCAAGATATATTTTCTGTTTCAACTACACGATGGGTTACCAAAGAACCCGTCGGAGTTTTATATGTAATCACATTCCCTAATTCTATCCTTTGCCCTTTTTTGATAAATATAAGAGAACCTTGCGGAATTTTTGGTTCCATTGACCCTGTTGCAACCAATAACGGAACATATTTTCTTACAGTTAGAGCAAATCCCACAATTATTGAGACTATTAAAAGCCCCAACAGAAATATTCTTACTTTATTTGCTTTGTCATTCATATAATCTATAAGAAGCCAAAAAGGCTATAAAGTCCCTATACAAAGTCCCCTATGCCAAATAAAAGGTTATTTTTTTTGCTTCAAGAACCCCACCAAAATAATAGGGTAGATTATGTCGGCCGCCATAATCTACTCTTCTAACAATCATCCATTACATACCCCCAAGAGCCTCTACCTGTACTAAATACCTGTTGCGTCAAAAGAGAAGTCAAACAACATCCCACTACCTTGTTTGGCTGGAGAAATCCCATCCGTGGAAAAACGAAGGACCAAAGTTCTTACCTCCCCCTCAGGTAATAAACCTAAATTAAATCCTTGGGTATTCCACTTTATGATAGTTTTTCTACCATCCAAAGAATGCTCGTCAAATTCAGGCTGTTGAGGTATCCCATCC
>JAGPFW010000066.1 GCA_018056275.1 Patescibacteria group bacterium | reverse complement strand
TCCATCTTCTACAGTTATTGCGTAAACTCTGTTTAATCCCCCTACTTCTCCAGGTTTTTCTGCTCTATATTGCTTTTCTGATTCCATATATCTTATTGGAAGATCTTTGTAGGAACGCAACTTTGATGCAAATATTTGAGTTTGGTGGGGGCATTGTACAGGTTTCATGACAAATTCATGTCCTTTTACCGACTTTACATGAAAAAGCTCATCCGAGAACTTCTTTGCGTGACCTGAAATCTCATATAGGTCTACTTTGGCTAAATGGGGCGTGATAACTTTTTCAAATCCATACTCTCTACAAACCTTTTCTACATGTTTTTGCAACTCCTCTTTTATTATTGTTCCTTTGGGAGTAAAAAGTGGTAGACCAGGCCCCACAAGCTCGGAAAAGCAAAACAGGTCTAGTTGTTGCCCTAGTTTGCGATGATCTCTCTTTTTTGCTTCTTCCACTAAATGTATGTATTTTTCCAATTCCTCGCTTGTATCAAAAGCCACCCCATATATTCTTTGAAGCATCTTGTTTTTTTCGTCTCCCAAATAATAAGCTCCCGCAACTTCCATAAGTTTAAAGGCTTTGATTTGTCCGGTGTTCTCTAGGTGAGGCCCTTTACAAAGGTCTATATCATGGTATTTGTCATTAGGAGAACCAATTTCGTATATTGTAAGTATTGGAGGTTTGTGTGAGTTTAGGTTGTTCCCTACAGGTGGCTTCGAAGGCTCATTCTCTGTTAAAACTACTGCTGGTGTGGGAGCTTCTGCTGGTAAAGACTCGCTCTCGTTTTTAGATTCAAGTCTTTCAATAGTGTCCAGCTTATACGGATTATCTTTAAATAGTTTTTTTGCCTCTTCCAATGATATTTCCTTTCTAACAATAGGCAACTTGGCATCAATGATTTTTTGCATCTCTGCCTCTATGGTTGGAAAATCATCGGGAGTAATGTTTTGATCTTCTAAGTCAAAATCAAAGTAAAATCCTGTTTCTATTGGGGGTCCCATAACCTTTTTTAGGGTTGGGTATAGCTTTTGCATGGCCGTGTGAAGGACATGTTCTGCTGTGTGTCTTAGCGCTTCTTCTTTAGGGTTCATTGGTTGATTATAACACGGCCGCTTACAATGGGTTACAATTTTTACGGATATTTGTCTAATGTATTGTGATAAACTGCCATTATGGTACTCAACATCAACAAACCCTTAAATTGGACAAGCTTTGATGTAGTTCGCAAGGTAAAATCCCTTCTCAATATTAAAAAAGTAGGTCATGCAGGGACTTTGGATCCGCTTGCCACAGGGGTTTTGATTGTCCTTACCGAAAAAGATACCAAAAGACAGAGCGAGTTTTTGCAAATGTCCAAGGAGTATATTTTTGAAATGGCGCTTGGTATTGTTTCAGAAACTTATGATATGGAAGGCCCTTTGTTCCTAAAGGAGGAATTCCAAAGGTTTTCAGACAACGATATTTCCATTTTGTTAGAGATGCAACATGTCAAAAAAGCTTTCTCAAATTATTTGGGAAAAATAAGCCAGGAAGTGCCTGCTTATTCCGCTGTTAAAATTGGAGGAAAACCATTATATAAATATGCACGAGGAAAGAATGTTGCTATCTTTCCTTTGCTTCCAAAAAAAGAAGTTGAGATATACGGCATAGATATATTAGATATAATTCCCAAGAAAGAAATTCTCATAATGGGAAAATCACACTTACTTCCCCGTATAAAGGTAAAAGTATCTTGTTCAAAGGGAACATATATTAGGAGTTTAGCAAATGATGTTGGCAGAGATTTAGGTGTAGGTGCTGTAGTAACAGAGCTTATAAGAACAAAAATTGGCTCATACGCAATAGAAAATTCGGTTAAAATTGAAGATATGCAAAAGTCCAATACAACAAGTCTTCTTTAAAGCCCACACAATTCCCAAACAAAAATGTACCCTAAAAGTGTAGATGCTCCTTTTGAACGACTTCTAGATCTGAATGAAAAAATCCTATTTTTCTTATTAGCCAGAAAAATGGCGTTATTAGATTGGAATAGATTAAATAAATTAAAGCATTTAATCCTTGCATACCAACAAAGACGACTATTGCCATAACTATATTAAACAAGTGTCTGTAGGGTTCAATGGCCCTTTTAACCCCTTCAGTTACTTCTTTTTCCATTTTTTGCTCCAATGCCCTTTGTTCAACAGTATTTATGGTGCTAATTCCCTCACCCAAGAACCCCTGTATAGGTGCCATGACTGTGTTTGAGATAACTCTTCCAATGGTTACGTCATGGCCTTGAGGATTTAGCAGAACAATAAAAAATGCACTCAAAGATATTGCAAACAAATAACCTTTAATTGCCGGTCTTAAACTAATGTGTGGTATATTTTTTATTAAAAGCCTTTCCAATTTTATTGATTTATCTATGTGTATAGCCAAAATTAAAAAAATTAATCCGCAAACAATCAAGGCATTTAATGGCTCCAGTACGAGTAAATTTAGGTAAATGCCCAGGCTTATTGGAAGGGGCACAATTAAGAGGAATTTTCCACCTTCCCATGCAGGCATGGAAAGTGCAATAACAAAACTAAGAATAAGCATTATTCCGGCAATCTTTGGAAGTGAGAGCAGGTTTATGGCAGAAAAATTAAAGTCCTTAAAATATATCATCATTTCTTGAGCTAGGAAAAGGGAAAGAAGGAATATAACAATAGGCAGTATCCATGTTTTTATTTGGGTGATGAT